>JBEQCK010000104.1:0-13037 GCA_041639335.1 Novosphingobium sp. | reverse complement strand
GGCGCAGACCGGCAAAGTCGGCGCGGTAATGGATGAGGCGGCTCTCGCGCTCAGACTGCACTAGGCCGGCGCGTTCCAAAGTCGCCAGATGGTGCGACATGGTCGAAGGCGGCACGCCCGCACGTTCGGCAATGGCGCCAGCGACATGGCCATCGGGACCGGCCTTCACCAACATGCGAAACACGCTGAGCCGCGTTTCATGCGCGAGGGCGCCAAGCGCATCGACCGCCCAGACCTGCGTGGTCAGTTCATCCATGATTCGTCGATCCTTCCAGTTTCATCGAATTATGGGTGCCCAAGCCTCGCGTCAATCGATGATTCGAAGAGTGTCGAATTAACTGCCTTTGAGATGAAGCGGGGCGAGTTGGAACGATGCAGGAACGAATTTTTGCGGGCCTTTCGGTCCCTGACTTGATGCAAGTTTCTACTTTTGTTCACGGTATAAGAATCGCAGAAATCCGCCATTTTTGTGAGTTTCGAGTCCCTGAATTGGACTCGAACCTCTAGGCCACATTGAAATGCGGGCTTTTCTGCGGGCCTTCGCCAAAACCACATCGCCTATGTGGCTGTTATAACACACAAAATATAATAAAATGCGAGTCCTCTTCTGGCACCATTTCTTCTTTTGCGATAGCAGGCACCGGGATCCAGATCCCGGTGTGCCTTTTGATGCTGCGAACGCTCGGCTGTTGAACGGAATGGTCTTGGGTTTGCGGCGGCTCCTGATTGTGCAGAAGTGCTACGATCAGCGCTAGCGCGCGCAAGTTTTCGCCGCTCTTCCTCCGATTGCTTGTTGATGATCGACAGCCTCGCATGGCTCGCTTATCCATCAAAGCCGGATGAGTTCTTGATCGGGGTGGGCATCGATGCGGGCTTCTGGAATGCGCACGGCCATGTTGGCCGCTGTTTCTGGCCTTGCCTGTCTTGCACAAGCGCAGAGCCAAGCCGCGGCAAAGCCCCCGGCCAGGCTGGTCGCCCTCGACAAGGCCTTGACGCAAGCCATCAACCGGGAAAATGCCAATCCCAACCAGACCAATTTCGATGCCAGCCTGAAAGCTGCCGAGGCCGTGATCGCTGCGGCAGACGGTGTGCCGATGGGCCCGGAAACGGCACCATATCTGGCCCGTGCGCTTGTCTCGCGATCAGGCTACGCGCGGGAGGCAGGAGACATCGACAAGACTCTCGCCGATGCCGAGCGTGCGCGCGAGGTTATCCTGCCCTATCGCGATCTGGCGCCTGACGCTTACGTGCAGTCGATTGCTCTTGCCGGTGACGTGGCGATCCGGCGGGCGCTGTTCCAGCAGGCGGCCGACCGGCTGGGCGAAGGGGCCGCTTATCTGGAGCAGCGGCGCGGCAAGGGGCCGGCATCTTCAGCGCTCGACATGGGCGAGTCCAACATCGGCTACACGCTGGCGATCGCCTACATGCAGCTTGGGCAGTATGATGCCTCGGTCAAGGCGCAGGAGGCGAGCCTTGCTGCCCGCGTGCGTGCGGTTGGCGAATTTCATCCTGCGACGATCAGCGCGCGCTACAATCTGGCGTTGCGCTTGTCGCGTGCGGGGCGCCTTGAAGAGGCCGAGGCAATGGCGAGGCTCGCGGCGGAGCAAGTCAAGCAGCATGTGCCGCAAACCGATCTGGGGCATGTTCGCGCGGTCGAGACGCTGGCACTCGTTCTCGCCAATGGCGGCAAGCGGAGTGAGGCGGTGGAAGTGGCGCGGCACGCGCTGGACATCCGTGTCGCCACAACCGGCACTGGCGACGTCAACTTCGCGGCAGGCCTGACTACGCTGGGCGGGCTGCTGGCCGATCTCGGGCGCTACGACGAGGCCGTGAGCGTCCTGTCGGGTGCCACGGCGACGCAGGACAAGCTTGGCCCGCTCGCGGCGCCGACCGACCGCCTGCGTGCTCTGACCTTCCTGGGGTTCGCGCAACTTGGTCAGGGCAAGGTGGGTGATGCGCGCCGTTCGCTGGATGCCGCCTACGAGATTTGGGAGAAGACCAAGGCATCTGGTGCGGCTGAAACTCTCCTTCCAGCGGTGGTATTGGCGCGTCTCGACAGTGGCGACGAAGCCGGTGCCGTTGCCGCCGCAACCGCGCATCTGGCGGTCGCTTCCGGCCCCCGGGCGCCAGTGCTGGGCAAGGCGCAATCCTGCGCGACCGGCGCCTTGCTTCGTGTCGCGACGGGCGAATGCGGCGCAAGTCCGGGCTTTGCGCTTGTTCGCGCGGTGACCGACCGGCTTGATGCGAGTGCGGATGGCGAACTCGTACTGGCAGATCGCCTGTCGCTCGAACTGGCGATGCGGCTGGCGCTGCGTGATGGCGATGTCCAATTGGCTGCAGACGCTTCGCAGGTGTTGGTTGGCTCAAAGGTGGCGCGGGCGACACGGCTTGCCGCGGCACGGGCGGGCACTTCAGACCCCGGACTTGCGGCGCGCATTCGCACGCTTCAGGACGCCGAACTGGCCTACCGGCGTGCCAACTCGGTCTATCTCCTGCTGCTGGGAAATGGCGGTGACGTGCAGTCCGCCCGCTCGGCGCGCGATGTGGCGCTTGCCAAGCTGGAGCAGGAGCGGGCCGGTATCGCCAGCAGCTATCCTGCCTGGGCCGCGCTCACTGCCCGCCAAGGCGTGCCCCTCGCGGATATCAGAAGCACGCTGGCAAAGGACGAGGCGGTCCTGGCGATCGTTCCGGCGTTGACATCGGCCTTCGTCCTGCTGGTTTCGCCAGACCGGGCCGTGGTGCAGCGGATGGAGCCTAGCCGCGCGAGCTTTGCGTCCGGCGCGGCACGGTTGCGTCGCGCGCTCGACCAGCGGAGCTTCGATGCGGCAACGTCACACGAACTCTATCGCGCCATCTTTGCAAGGTTGGCACCGGATTTGCGCAAGACAGGGGCCTTGCGGATCATTGCTGGCGGTGATGCCGCAGCCATCCCGTTTGCCACCTTGCTTGAGCGTCCGGTCGACAGGATCGATCGCAAGGCTCCGTTTCTCGTCATGCGCTACGCCTTGTCGGCAGGTGCATCCCTGCAGGCGCGGACGGCGCAGCCGCGGCGCACGCTGGCGGGTTCGGCCATGCTGGCGCTGGGCGCGCCTACGCCGTTCGGCACCGTCCGCATGGCCGATGCGCAAGCGGCAAGGAAGGAGCCGCTCCTGGCCAGTGCCGTGTTTCGCGGGGGGCAGGCCGATGCGCAATCGCTTGCTTCGCTGCCCGCCTTGCGCTCGGCCGAGGTGGACGCCGTTTCGCGCAGCGTGGGCAAGGCCACCGTCCTGACCGGTGATCAGGCCAGCGAAGAGCAACTGGCGAAGACCAGGCTGGACCAGTACGGCATCCTGCTTTTTGCCACGCACGCACTGGTCGCCGGGGAGATGGAAGGCGTGACCGAGCCCGCGCTCGTCCTCGCCCGACCAGAGCAGGGGGCTAGCAGCGATGGCGTGCTGACCGCGTCGGAAATCGGGACGCTCAGGCTTGATGCCGACTGGGTGATCCTTTCGGCCTGCAACACGGCTGCTGGCGATGGCGAGGCAGCCCCGGCCTATTCCGGCCTCGCACAGGCATTCCGCTATGCCGGGGCACGAACGCTGATGCTGTCGCATTGGCCCGTGCGCGACGATGCCGCGGCGGTACTGGCCGGAACCGTGCTGAAGGAGGCTGCGAAAGGGCGAAAGCCGGCGCAGGCGCTACGCACGGCCATGTTGCGCACCATGGCCGATCCGGACCTGCCGGACGCGGCCAATCCGCACGTATGGGCGCCGTTCGTCGTGTTCGAATAGACGGGTCAGAGGTTCGCCTTGAACAGGTCGAGCATCCTGCCCCAGGCTCGTTCTGCCTGGGTACGGTCGTAGATCGGGGCGTCGAGGGTGCACCAGCCATGCTGGGCGGGGTAGACTTCGATCTCGGCAGGGCGGCTGGCAGCGTCGGCGGCCGCGCGGAGCTGGGTCTTTTCCTTGGGTGCGCGCTCGTCATCGTTCTGGGCGATGGCGAAGAGATAGGCGGCGCGGGTCTTGCCGATCAGGTTGACCGGACTGTCAGCCTCCGGTCCGACGAGACCGCCACCGTGGAACGAGGCCGCCGCGCCGACGCGGGCCGGATTGGCAAAGGCGGTGCGCACGGTGAAGGGCCCGCCCATGCAATAGCCGGCCGAGCCGATGCGCTTCCTGGCGTTCACTTCCTTCTGCGTGTCGAGCCATGAGACGAAAGCCGCAGCGTCGGACGTGGTGCCCGACGGCGTGATCGCGGCGATCATCGGCTTCAGCTTCTTCTGCCCGGCGTCCGAGCGCCACGCCATCAGTGAATCAAGGATCGGGGCAGGGCTGGAGCGGTAATACTGGTTGACGACCAGCACCGCGTAACCGGCGGCAGCGAGGCGAGTGCCCATGGTCTTGTAGGCATCGCGAAGCCCTGCGATGTCAGGCCACATGATCACGGCAGGGTGCTTGCCGCGCGTGGGGTAGACGAAGAAGGCATCGGCCTTGCCGTCGGGCGTATCGATCGTGACCATGCGGCTGGAGGTTGGCGCTTCTGCGGCGGTGACGCAGCCCGGAACCGTGGCGAGCGCTGCGGCACCTGCGCCGAGACCGGCAAATTCACGGCGATTGAGGAAGAACGCGGTGTTTTCGGCTTCGGTGATCTCATCGCACATCGCAGATTCTCCAGCTCCAGTCAGCTGAGGAAAGTAGCGCAGCGCAGTTCGCGCGCAAGGTGCGATCGGTTTCATTTTTCCCTCTCGCAATCACGGTCACATTTGTTAGTGTTGCTTACAAATTCAGCCTTGTCGAAGAACTCTGGGGAGAGTCGAGCCATGACCGATGTGAATGCCCGCCTTGCCGCGCTCGAAGCGCGCGTGACCGAGCTTGAGGATCTCAACGCGATCCGCCGCCTGCAGTGGGCCTATGGCTATTACATCGACTACAACCGGCCGGAGGAAGTGGCTGGGCTGTTCGCAAAGGACGGCGCGGTCGTGTTCCTGTCGGGCGAATACGTCGGCTACGAAGGGGTCATGCGGCTTTATGGGACGTGGTTCCAGAACCTGTTCACCGGTGGTCGGCGTGGGCCGGTGCACGGCCTGCTGCTCGATCATTTCCAGTTGCAGGACGTGATTACCATCTCCGAGGACGGCCAAAGCGCGAAGGGCCGCTTCCGCGGCATCCTTGCAGGCGGCTGGCACGACGACATCCTCAAGGACAAGCCCGAAGGCGTGCCGCAGCAGTTCTGGGAAAGCGGGATCTACGAGAACGACTACGTCAAGGAAGACGGCGTCTGGAAGATCAAGCGGCTGGACTACATGATGCAGTGGCAGGCCGATTACGAGACGGGCTGGTCAAAGACCGTAGCCCACCTGCAGCCCGCCGCGGTGTGTTTCCCCGAGAATCCGATCGGGCCGGACCGCTTGCTGCCCGATACCGACGTGCGCCAGACCTGGCCCAACCGGCAGGAAGTGGCGATGAGCTTTGCCCACCCGGTGCTGGCCAGGGCCTTTGCCGTGGGCGATTTCACCAAGCTGCAGAAGAAGTGGCCCTAGGGTCCTGAACCAGAGGTCGTGGGGGCGGGTCAACCGCCCCAGCGACCGATGCGGGTGAGGACGGCAGCGGCAACGCGGCGGAAGGCTTCGCGGTCGCGCGCGGGAACACCCTTGAACAGATCGGCGCCGACATGGGCCATCGCGGGAATGGTCTGTGCGAACAGTTCCTGCCCCGCAGGCGTGAGCCGTACCGGTTTGCGGCGGCGGTTGCGGCGGTTGGCGCCGGGCTCGACAAGGCCGCGTTGCATGAGCGCGGCGATCGCCCGGCTGACGTTCATCGGAGGCACGCCCATGATCTCGGACAGGTCATGCCCGGCAAGCTCACCTTCGCCACCGAGCGCAAGAACGATGCGCAAGTCGGTAGTGGTGAGGCCGAGCGGCTCTGCCACGCCTTCGCGCATCGGCGTGCCGATGAAGGTGCCAAGCTTGAGCAGGTCGACAAGCAAGGCGACATCGCCATCGAGCAGCGCGGCGTTGGCAGCGGGATCTGGTGCGGGCGGCGTGTCCATCGGGCGCCTGTATTGCCCGGTTCCCGGGCTTCGGCAAGTGCCGAAGTGTGCCCGAACTGCATCACCCGGCAAAGTCTGGAACAGTCGCAAATGTTAGGCTTGCAAAGCGCTAATTAGTATGTCTTACTAACAAACATCAACCGGTTCCGGAGAGAACCATACAGGAGAGGGGATATGGCTCAAGTCCTTCGTACCACGTCACACGTGCGCCTGCTCGCGGCAGGTAGCCTCGCTGCACTTTCGCTCGGGCTGGCCACGCCCGCCATGGCCCAGCAGGCTCAGGCCCAAGACCAGGCCCAAGCGGATGAGAACACTCCGGAATCGGCGCGCGAGATCGTCGTTACTGCGCAGTTCCGCGAGCAGCGCCTGCAGGATACGCCGCTGTCGATCACCGCTGTTGACGCAACATTGCTCGCCTCGCGCAACCAGACCGACATCGCCCAGATCGCGCAGCAGGCGCCCAACGTCCAGCTCAACGCCATGGGCGGCGCCTATGGTTCCTCGTTGGGGGCAGCCATTCGCGGCGTCGGCCAGTTCGACTTCAATCCCGCCTACGAACCGGGCGTCGGCATGTATGTGGACGATGTCTATTACGCGACGCTGACCGGCTCGATCTTCGACCTGCTTGACCTTGAGCGCGTCGAAGTCCTGCGCGGTCCGCAGGGCACGCTGACCGGCCGCAACGCCATCGGCGGCGCGATCAAGCTGTTCTCGAAGAAGCCGACCGACGAGAATTCGGGCATGGTCGAGGCCGTCTATGGCAGCCGCAACCGCGTCGACATCCGTGGCAGCGCCAACTTCATCCTCGCGCAGGATCTCTATGCCCGCGTTTCTGGCGTCTACAAGCGCCAGAATGGCTATGTCGACCAGATCGACTATGGCTGCGCCAAGCCCGGCAACCCGCAGGGTATCAGCGCGCGTCCCGGCTCCGGGCAGGACTGCGTGATCGATAAGCTGGGTGAAAAGGGCTATGCCGGTCTGCGCGGATCGCTGCGCTACAATCCGGGTGACAATTTCGATCTCGTAATCATCGGTGACTACACGCATGAAGAGCGCACCAACGCTGCAGAAGTGATTTCGCTGATCAACCCGGCGCGCATCACCAACGCCTATGCCTGCGGCCGTTTCTGCACTTATGCGAACTTCTATGCCCCTCCGGGCGGACAGGTCTCGCAGGGCTACGAGATGCCCAACCGCCTCAAGTTTGACGGCTATGGCTTCTCGGCCAACATGACCATCGGGCTGAGCGACTCTCTCAACATCCAGTCGATCACCGCCTATCGCAACTATCGCCAGAAGTGGGGCACCGACGACGACTTCACGCCGGACCTCGCCATTGCCGGCCAGGGCTACAACGACCTCAAGTTCTGGTTCTTCAGCCAGGAGCTGCGCGTCAACGGCAAGATCGGTGACAACATCGACTTCACCGTCGGCGGCTTCTATTCCGACCAGCGTTCGGTCTATTTCACCCGCCAGGACATCCGCTACATCGCACCGGGCCTGAACTTCCAGTTCCTCGGCAATGATCCGGTCAATGCCGACAGCAAGGCCGTGTTCGGCACGGTCATCGCCCGCCCCATCGAGGGGCTGACCGTGACCGGCGGTCTGCGCTACACCGAGGAAGCCAAGGACTACACCTTCGTCCGCAAGAACTACGACGGCACGCGCTCGATCTTCCTCGGCGCGCTCGATGGCGTGACGGCGACCTTCAAGGGTGATCGCGTCGACTGGCGCGTTTCGGCCGACTACCGCTTCAGCCCCGAAGTGCTGGCCTACGTGACCGTAGGCACCGGCTTCAAGGGCGGTGGCGTGACTGCCCGTCCGTTCGACGCCGCTCAGGCATTGAACGGCAGCTTCGATCCGGAAACGGTGACCGCCTATGAAGCGGGCCTGAAGACCGACCTGTTCGACCGTCGCCTGCGCCTGAACATCGCCGGGTTCATCAACGACTACAACGACATCCAGCTGCCGCTGATCAGTTGCGCGTCGCTGGGCTCGCTGGCGCCATGCGGTGCGCGCCAGAACGCGGGCAACGGCCAGATCAAGGGCTTCGAGCTTGAAATGCAGGCTTCGCCGATCGAAGGCCTGGATATCGATGCCTCGCTCAGCCACCTGACCGGCAAGTACAAGAACATCGACCCGCGCGTGGGCAACGCGATCCTGCTGTCCGATCCGATCGTGACGCCGAACTGGAAGTACAGCTTTGGCATCCAGTATCGTGCCGACCTCGGCAGCGCGGGTTCGCTCACACCGCGCTTCGACTTTGCGCACACCGGCAAGCAGAGCGCGGGCCGTATCGCGGCCGGACTGCCGATCGAATACTTCAACGCCTATGACATCGGCAACGCCCGCCTGACCTGGCGGAACGAGGCCGAGGACCTGTCGATCTCGATGGAAGTGCAGAACGTCTTCAACGAATACTACACGCCCTTCCGCTTCGCTGCAGTCTATGCCTTCACCGGCACGGCCTACAGCCAGGTCGGTCGTCCGCGCGAATGGGCGGTCACGGTGCAGAAGCGCTTCTGATCGGACGCAAGTTCATGAGGGGACGGGGCGGTCAGCAATGGCCGCCCTTTTCTTTTCAGCTTGGCACCCATCGTATCAAATGTTAGCGTTTTTCCTGTGAGCCGAATCCGGCCGCCAAGGGGAGAGATACCGTGCTGACGCGCGAGGCCTACGATCGCTATGTCCGCGCGTTCAACGCGAAGGACTATGACGCGGTCGCCGATTTCTATGTCGATCCGCCGCTGATGACGTTTTTCGGCGTGGAAATCCGTTCACGCCAGGCGCTCAAGGATTTCTACGAATTCCTGCACCACCATGTCAGGGAAAGCGTGACTGTTCTGAACTTCGCCTGTTCCGATACTCTGACAGCCATCGATGCGGTCATCCGGGTAGAGGGGGTGAAGGACCTGACCCGCGAAGCGCTCGACGCGCGCGGACTGCACGGCTTCTTTCCGATCGCGGTGGGCGAAGTGCAGGAAATGCGGCAGTTCATCTTCTACACGATCAAGGACGGCCTGATCGAGCGCGTGGAATGCGCGCTGGCGCAGGCGTGAGAGGACACCAAGCCATGACTCCCGAAGGTGTTAACGTCGCCCATCCCGACAAGCTCTTTATCGGTGGCCGGTGGGTGGCCGCCCACTCCGGGCGGATGATTGACCTCATCTCGCCCAATACCGAGCAAGTCGTAGGCCGCGTGGCCGAGGCGGACGAGACGGACATGGACGCGGCGGTAGCAGCGGCGCGCGAGGCATTCGACAACGGCCCGTGGCCCACGACACCGCCTGCAGAACGCATTGCTGCCTTCCATCGCATGGTCGCGCATCTTGAAACGCGGGTGCCGGAACTGGCTCGGGCGTGGACGGCGCAGATGGGCGGGCTCGCCTCGTTTGCCGGGCCGATGCATGGCGGCAGCGTGATGGCGCTCGGCCAGATCGCCGGGTTCGCCGAACAGTTCGAATTCGTGGAACGCCGCCCGAGCATGGCCGCGGATACGGCGCTCATCGCCTATGAACCGGTAGGCGTGGTCGCGGCGATTGCGCCGTGGAACGGCCCGTTCGGCATCATGGCCAACAAGGTCGCCTATGCGCTGCTGACGGGCTGTACGGTGATCATGAAGCCATCGCCGGAAACGCCGCTCGAGGCCTACATCATTGCCGAGGCGGCACAGGCGGCGGGCATTCCGGAAGGCGTGGTGAACCTCGTCACCGGACACCGTGAGGCGAGCGACCATCTCGTCTGCAACGAGGGTGTCGACAAGGTCAGCTTCACCGGAAGCACCGTTGCCGGCAAGCGCATCGCCAGCGTCTGCGGCGCGCGGATGGCGCGATGCACGCTCGAACTGGGCGGCAAGTCCGCGGCTATCGTGCGTGATGATTTCCCGATCGATGCTGCCGCGAAGATGTTGGCAGGCACCATCACGATGATGAGCGGGCAGGTCTGCGCCATGCTCAGCCGGGTGATCGTACCGCGCCACCGCCATGACGAACTGGCCGAGGCGATTGCCGCGGAGATGAAGCAGGTACGCATCGGCCATTCCGATGACCTCGAAACCCAGCTTGGCCCGGTGGCGATGAAACGCCAGCTCGAACGCATCGAGATGTACATCGAGGAGGGCAGGGCCAGCGCCGATCTCGTCACCGGGGGCGGACGTCCGGCGCATCTCAACCGGGGCTATTTCATCGAACCGACCCTGTTCGCCAACGTGAAGAACGAAAGCCGGATCGCGCAGGAGGAAATCTTCGGCCCGGTCCTCAGCCTGATCCCGGTCGATGACGAGGAAGATGCGATCCGTACTGCCAATGCCAGCGCCTATGGGCTCAACGGTTCGGTGCTGACCACCGACGCTGACGCCGCCTACCGGATAGCCCGGCGCGTACGCACCGGTGGCTTCGGGCAGAACGGCCTGCGCATGGACTTCGGCCTGCCCTTCGGCGGGTTCAAGCAATCGGGCATCGGCCGGGAAGGCGGCCCGGAAGGGCTGTTCCCCTACCTCGAGATGAAGACGATCCTGATCGACGCAATGCCGTCGGCACTTTGAAGGACAAGGGCATGAGCGGACACATTGCCGGCAAGTCGATCGTCATTACTGGCGCCGGTGGAGGCTTTGGCAGCCTCGTTGCGCGCAAGGCGGCGGGGATGGGGGCCAGCGTCACGCTGGGCGATATCGACCTCGCTGCTGCCCAAGGCGTGGCTGATGCCATCATTGCAGCAGGCGGCAAGGCGCAGGCAGTGGCTGTCGACGTGCGTGATCTGGCGCAGGTCAAGGCGCTGGTCGCCGCGGCGCTCGATGCGTACGGCGCGGTGGACGTGATGATCAACAACGCCGGGATCATGCCGCTGGCGTTCTTCTCGGACCACGAAGCCGCTTACCCGGCCTGGGAGCGCTGCATCGACATCAACATCAAGGGCGTGCTGAACGGCATGGTCGCCGCCTACGATCCGATGATCGCGGCAGGGCGCGGGCAGATCGTCAACATCTCTTCGATCTACGGCAATTTCCCGGTGATCGGCGCGGCGGTCTATGGCGCATCGAAATCGGCAGTGAACTTCCTGTCGGAATCGCTGCGGGTGGAAAGCCGCGGGCGGATCAAGGTCACCACGATCAAGCCGACCGGTGTTCCGGCTACCGGCCTTTCCGGCACCGTGGTCAACCAAGCTGCGGGCATTGGCATCGTGGCGCACAACATGCCGGATTTCATGGATATGGTCGGCCAGATGGCGCAAGGCACGTTCCCGGCGGCGCGGCTCGATCCCGAAGCCATCGACTATGCAAGCCTTGCGCCGGAACATATCGCCGATGCCGTAATCCACGCGGTCGACCAGCCGTGGGGCGTCTCGATTGCCGAAGTGACTGTCCGGGCAACCGGGGACCACTTCGTTCTGTGAGGAGCGCGATCGCTCGTCGCGTCAGTTGTATTGCACCATCACCGTTACGGTCCCTGTCAGCGTACCCAGCGCCGAGGAACCCGTCAGCGGTACGGTGCCTCCGACACTGACATCGACCGTGCCGACCGAGCCGGTTGCACCGCTCAACACTTGCGCGCCGCCGCCGCTATTGGTCAATGTGGCCGTGACCGAGCCGCCGCTGCCTGACAACGTCATTGTCGTCGGCACCGAGACCGTCACCGCCTGACCGCCTTCACCACTCACGGTGAACTGCGCTGCGGTCGCGGCGGGCGAAGGGAAGCGGCGGACATTGGTCCCGGTGACCGAAACCACGCCGCCGGGCGTCAGCGAGACTGCACCCGAACCGCTGGTGGGCCGCGTGACCGAGCCGAATTGCAGGTCTTGCGTCTTCGCAATGCTGACAGGGCGGATGACTTTGGCAAGGATGTTCCCGACAAGCGAATCCGATCCACCGCCCGTCGCGCGCTGTGCGGTGATCAGGTAGGAACTGGTCGCGCTCCCTGTCGGATCGGCAGAGTCGTTGCCGTCCACGGGCAGGTCAAAGCCGATCAGGAACGTGCGTGATGATCTGCGCGGAATGGGGGCCAGATTGATCACGATATAGCTCCCCGCGCTGTAGGCCGAGGTAACCGTGGCGGTGCCGTTCGCAAGGCTGATCGCGGTGATGTATCCGATGCGCCCCGTGGGTGATCCGGCAAGCGCCAGGGTGACCTGAACATTCGTTGTATTGCAGGCAAAGGTATTGCTGCACGAAATCGTGACCTCGGCGTTTGCGGACGTGCTTGACAGCCGCACCCCCGAACCGGAGACGACCGTGACCGATCCGGACGCTGCGCTGGACCGCAGCACCGTCTGACCGGACGCGGCAGAGACGATCTCGCCAAAGTTGGCGTCAGTGATCGTGTCGACCGTGTAGTTCTGGGCACGCGCCATCGAGATTGGCATGAGCGACAACAAAACGGTGCAAAGCGCGGTCAGCAGCAAGCGGATCATCAGCGTTTCACCATCTGTACGTGTTCGTTGAACGCCACTTCACCGTTGACATCAACCACCCGTCCATCGGCACCCACTGTTGCAAACAACGGCTCCTTCAACCTCATGCCGAGGCGGGCGGCCTGGTCGGCGTCGATCTCGATCGCATACTTGCCCGGCTTCACAGCGTCGAACACCACGGTGCCATCGAACTCGGTCATGCCGGATGCGACATCTCCCTTCGATGAAACGAGCCGCACCTTGACCGCCGACAGGCCGCTCAACGCGCCATCGCGGCCGCGGAAGCGGATGCGTGTGACCAGCTCCGACGTTGGCACCAGCGGAAAGTCGATCCGCGCAACTCCCCCCGCGCGTGCGGCAAAGGTGATGTTCTGCGGCGGAGGCGCCACGAATACGGTATCGGTGCCCGAGATGTCGGCGCGCAGCGATGTCATGTTGCCATCGCCAAGGCCGGTCACGAACGCCCGACCCTGTTCGTCGGTCACGGTCTTCAGCCCGCCACCTTGCACCACCACGCCGGGCACAGCTTCCTCGCCCTGATCGCGCTGACCGTTGGCATTGGCGTCGATGAACGCGAGGAGCGCAGCGCTGGCCCCGTTGGCGGG
>JBEQCK010000103.1:0-13104 GCA_041639335.1 Novosphingobium sp. | reverse complement strand
GGAGGGGAGAAGAGGAGTGCGCCCTCCCGCCTGCGGGAGGGGAGAAGAGAAGTGCGCCTTGAGCGCAGTCATTCAGTTTCATCATGAAAGGCAGACTATGTCGTTCTTTCAATCGCTTGCTGCTGCCTTCAAGGGCGAGGCGGTGACGCCGCGGGCGCCGTTGGGGCGCAGTTTCGTCTCGCCTTGGATTGCCGCTTCGGACTGGCGCGGGGATGCCGCTCGCGGGCCGATCAACTATCCGGTGGCGATCCGCGAGGCTTACTTGCGCAATCCGGTGGCGCAGCGCGCAGTGCGGCTGGTGGCCGAGGGGATCGGCGGGGCGCCGGTCAAGGCTTCGCAGCCCGAACTGCTGGCGCTGATCGGTGAGACCAGCGCGGGCCAGCCGCTGATCGAGACGCTGGCGGCGCACCTGCTGCTCCATGGCAATGCCTATGTGCAGGTGCTGCGCGATGCCGATGGCGTGCCGGTGGAGCTGTTTGCGCTGCGGCCCGAGCGGGTGACGGTGATTCCCGATGCGGCGGGCTGGCCCGCGGCCTTTGCCTACAAGGTCGGCGAGAAGGCGATGCGCATCGACGCCGTGGACGATTTTGGCCGGCCCAACCTGATCCATGTGAAATACTTCCATCCCTTGGACGATCACTATGGCGCAGGGTGCCTGGAGGCTGCGGAAGAGGCCGTGGCGATCCACAATGCGGCGGCGGGCTGGAACCGGTCATTGCTGGAGAACGCGGCGCGGCCATCGGGGGCGCTGGTCTATGATCCGGGCGAGCCGGGGGCGGCACTGTCTGCCGACCAGTTCGAGCGGATCAAGGCTGAGCTGACGGCGGCCTACTCGGGCATGGGCAATGCCGGGCGGCCGATGCTGCTCGAAGGCGGCCTCAGGTGGCAGGCGCTGGCGCTGACGCCTGCGGACATGGACTTTGCCACGCTGAAAGCGGCGGCGGCGCGCGACATTGCGCTGGCTTTCGGGGTGCCGCCGATGCTGCTGGGGATTCCGGGCGACAACACTTACGCCAACTATCGCGAGGCGAACCGGGCGCTGTGGCGGCTGACGCTGCTGCCGCTGGCAGGCAAGGTGCTTTCCGCGCTGGCCGAGGGCTTGGCGGGGTCGTTCAAGGGGGCGGCGCTGAGCGTCGATCTTGATGCGGTGCCGGCGCTGGCCGAGGATCGCGAGCGGTTGTGGGCGCAGGTTTCGGGTGCGGACTTCCTTACGGCCGACGAAAAGCGCCAGATGCTCGGGATCGGTGAGGTGCAGGCATGACCCGCGAGGACATGCTGGCGCGGCTGGTCGCGCAGGCCGAGGACGAGGGCGGCGATCTCGTCACCTTGCGGGCGATCGTGGAGGAGGCTTCGGACCTCGGCGCGGCGCGGGTGCTGAGCCGGATGGGGCTGGCCGACGATCATGCGCTGACCGACATGGCCGAGCTTCGCCAGCTGCTGGGCGCCTGGCGCGATGCCAAGGCAAGCGCTTGGAAGGCCGTGGTGACCTGGGTGGTGCGGGGCCTGCTGGCGCTGCTGCTGCTGGGCATCGCGATGCGCCTCGGCCTGACGGAGCTGGTGCGATGAGCGGCCCGGTGCGGTTTGCGGGCTATGCCGCGATCTTCCGCAAGCGCGACAGCGGCGGCGACACGATCCTGCCGGGCGCGTTCAAGGGCTCGCTCGAGCGCAGGCTGGCCGAAGGGCTGAAGCTGCCGCTGCTGTGGCAGCACCGCCCGGATCAGCGCATCGGCTGGATCGAGAGCGCGGGCGAGGACGAGCGGGGTTTGCGCGTCGTGGCGCGGATCGATGCTGCGGATTCGGCAGCGGCGCGGGCGCTCAAGGACGGGGCCGTGGACGGACTGTCGTTCGGATATCGCGTGCTCAAGGGCCGGGCGCTGCCGGGCGGGCGCGAGCTTGAGGATCTCGACCTGTTCGAGGTGAGCCTGGTGACCCGGCCGATGCAGCCGCTGGCGCGGGTCCACTTTGTCGAGCCGGCGACGGCCTGATTTTTCCGAAACCGAAGTCCCCGATGGGCCGCGCGGTCCCGTGCGACCTGTTTCATGCAGAAAGGACGTTGAGCCACATGGATAATCTGGAGATCGAAACCAAGGCGGATGCCATCTCGGAATCGTTCGACATCGTCGAGCGCCAGGATGCGCATGATGCCGCCATCGCCGCGCTGCGCAGCGAGGTGGAGGAAGTGAAGGGCCGGATCGAGCGGGCGGGCCGCATGGCCGTCCGTCCGATGCTGGCCGGTGGTGCCGAGGGGGGGCAGGAGCTCAAGGGCTTCATCGACGGCTATGTCCGCCACGGGCGCGAGACCGAGCTGAAGGCGCTTTCGGGCACGGTGGCGGCTGATGGCGGCTTTGCCGTACCGCAAGCGATCGACGAGATGATTGCGCGCCGGCTGGTCGAGATCAGCCCGATCCGTTCGGTCGCCAATGTCGTGCGTACCGGCACCTCGGGCTTCCGTCGCCTGATCTCGATCGGTGGTGCGGCTTCGGGCTGGGTGAGCGAGACCGGGGCGCGTCCGGAAACGGCAAGCCCGAAGCTCGCCGAGATCCTGCCGCCGACCGGTGAGCTCTATGCCAACCCCTCGGCGACGCAGGCGATGCTTGACGATGCGGCGTTCGATGTCGAGAGCTGGCTCGCGAACGAGATCGCGACCGAGTTCGCCCGCGCCGAAGGTGCGGCGTTCATCAATGGCACCGGCACCAACCAGCCCAAGGGCTTCCTTACCGCGACGACGAGCACGGCGGGCGACAATACGCGCGCGTTCGGTTCGCTGCAGTTCGTGGGGTCGGGCAATGCCTCGGGCTTTGACGCTTCGCCGGAGGCCAAGCTGATCGATCTGGTGTTCCAGATGAAGGCGCCGCTGCGCCAGGGCGCGGTGTGGGTGATGAACTCGACCACGCTGGCGACGATCCGCAAGCTCAAGACTTCGGACGGCGCGTTCCTGTGGCAGCCGGGTCTGGTGCAGGGCCAGCCCGATCGCCTGCTCGGCTATCCGGTGATCGAGGCCGAGGACATGCCCGACGTGGCGGCCAACGCCTTCCCGATCGCGTTCGGCAACTTCAAGGCCGGCTACCTGATCGCGGAGCGTCGCCAGACCACGATCCTGCGCGATCCCTATACCAACAAGCCCTATGTCCAGTTCTATGCCACCCGCCGCGTGGGCGGGCAGGTCATGGACAGCGATGCGATCAAGCTGCTGAGAATCACGGCCTGATCGACGCCTGGCTGATCCTTCCGGAGGCCTGAAACCCTCCGGATGCCTGCGGCGGTTCCTCCCCCTGCCGCCGCAGGCCCCCTTTCCTTCCAAGATGACCGGAGATTGCCATGATGCGGGCAATTGTCGCGCCGCCAGCCGTGGCCTCGGCGGCGCTTAGCGAACTGAAGGCATGGCTCGGGATTACCCGGACCGCCGACGATGGCGAGCTGGCCTCGCTTATGCGCGCCGCGTTCGACGTGTGCGAAGGCTTTACCGGCACGATGCCGCTGCATTCGGGCTGCGAGGACGTGCTGGAAGCCAGCGGCGACTGGCAGGTGCTTTCGGCCCGGCCGGTCACCGCGATCACCGCAATGGCGGGGCTGAGCACAGCCGGCCTGCGCACTGCCCTGGCTTCGACCGACTACGAACTGGACATCCGTGCCGATGGCACTGGCCTGGTGCGGTTGCGCCGCCCGATCGACCAGACGCGGGTGGTGGTGACCTATGTTGCCGGGCTTGCCGCTGACTGGGCCACTCTGCCCGAGGCGATCCGCCATGGCGTGATCCGGCTGGCGGCGCATCAGCACCGGGCGCGTGACGACGAGAAGAAGGCGGCGACCCTGCCGCCGGCCGTGGTCGCCGCGATGTGGCGGCCGTGGCGGCGGATGCGCCTGGCATGATCGAGGCGCGGGCCGATGGCGCCGGGCTGGTGCGGCGCCTGACCGAGAAAGCGCAGGCTCTGGCCAAGGCGCGCGCGGCGATGATCGCGCAAGGCAAGAGCGCGCGGCGGTGGCGCCAGGCCGGATTGCTTTGGCCGTTGTTCGGAAAGGAATAGGCGATGGAAATTCCCTTTCGCGCGGTGCTGATCGAATGGCTGGCAAGCGATCCGGCGCTGGCCGCGGCGCTCAATGCCGTGGTCGAGGAAGCGCCTTCGCGCGTGGCCTTGCCGTGGCTGGCGCTGACGGCGAGTGCGAGCACCAACTGGGGCACCAAGACGCTGGCGGGCCGCGAAATTCGCGTGGCGCTGGAGCTGAACTTCCGCAGCGACGATCCGCTGGGCGGCGCGGCGCTGGTCGCGGCGATCGAGGCGCGGGTCGAGAGCCTGCCCTACGACCAGACCGCGAGTGGTTTCCGCATTGCCAGCGTGGCGATGCTGAAAGCGCGGGCCGAGCAGCGCGGCGAGGCGCTGCGGGTGGTCGTGCTGGAATACCGGGCGCGCGTGATGGCGGCCTGACACCTCATTCTGTTTGAAGGAGAACCGACATGGCAGCACAGAAGGGAAGCGCCTTTCTGCTGAAGATCAGCGATGGCGCGGCAACGCCGACCTACAACACCGTGGCGGGGCTGCGCACCACGCAGATGTCGATCAACGGCGAGGCGGTGGTGATTACCTCGAAGGATTCCGGTGGCTGGCGCGAGCTGCTTTCAGGCGCGGGTACGCGATCGGTGACGGTCAGCGCGGCAGGCATCTTCCTTGGCAGCGCGGCCGAGGGCCAGGTGCGCGGCAACGCCCTTTCCGGGACCATCGCCGACTACGAGCTTTCGTTCGAGGGTGGCGAGAAGATGCGGGGCAAGTTCCTTGTGCAGCGGCTCGATTACTCGGGCGATTTCAATGGCGAGCGCAACTACACGATGACGCTCGAAAGTTCGGGCGTGGTGGCGCAGGTCTGATGGCGGATGCAGCCAACCCGCACCGGGGTGAAGCGGTGCTTTCGCTTGGCGGGCAGCCACTGGTGCTGCGCCCGACCTTCGGCGCGCTGGTGGCCGCCGAGGAGGAACTGGGATCGCTGTTCGCGCTGGTCGAGCGAGCGAGCGCCGGGCAGCTGCGGCTCGCTGAGATGGTTGCGCTGTTCTGGCACGCCTTGCGGGATCGCAACGGGCTTGAGCGCGCCGACTTTGCCGAGGCGGTGGCGCGCGAAGGTCTGGCCGCCTGTACGCCGGTGCTGCGGGCACTGATCGTGCAGGTGCTGAAGGGCGGCGGATGAGCAGCACCTTCGGCAAAGTGGCGGCGCGGTTATCGGGACAGGCCGCGCTGCTGCTTGGCTGGCCGCCGTACCGGTTCTGGTCGGCAACGCCTGAGGAACTGGCCACCGTCCTTGCCGCGATGCGCGCGCCCGATGGCGACGGCATGGACCGCAGCACAATCGACAGACTGATGGAGCAAGACCGTGACGGATGAACTCGACACGCTGATGATCGACGTGCGCGCCAATACGTCGGGCTTCACGGCCGATGTGGCGCAGATGCGCGGGAGCTTCGATTCGATCCTGGTCGATGGGTTCGGACGGGCGGGCGACACGCTGGAGCGCGGGTTGCTGGGTGCGATCCGGCGCGGCTCGCTGGGGTTCGAGGACCTGCGGCGCGTGGCGCTGAACGTGGTTGGCGACATTGCCGCGCAGGCCGTGCAGGCCGGGATCGGCTCGATTGGTGGCGCCACTGGTGCGCAATCGGGCGGGATCGGCGGGTTGCTGACGGGGCTGGTCTCTTCGATCTTCGGTTTGCCGGGGCGTGCAACCGGCGGGCCGGTGGCTCCGGGCAGAGGCTATCTGGTGGGCGAGCGGGGGCCGGAGCTGTTCGTGCCGACATCAGCAGGGCGGGTGGAGCCCTCGGTTGGTGGTGGCAGGGGACGGGACGTCAACGTCTCGATCCGCATCGTCAGCCCGCAAGGCAGCAACCAGCCGGAAAGCCTGCGCCGATCGGGCAAGCAGGTGGCGCAGGCGGTGCGCCGCGCTCTCAACGAATTCTGATCAGGCGGGGAACCGGCGATGAGTTACTGGCTGGCAAAGCGCCGCACGGTGCAGCAGACCGACACGATCCAGCGCTTCGATCCGCGCTTCTGGACGGTGAATTTCCCAAGGCCGGCAATGGCCTCGGTGGTGACGACCGCACCCGATGCGCTGCGGGTGGACGCGGTGTTCCGCAAGGCGGACGATCTTGTCGGCCTGATCTGGGAATCCGAGGACAAGTGGGATCACCCGCTACTGGCCTATGAAACGCGGCGCGATTATTCGCGGCTGACGCTTTCGTTCCGCTGGCGATCGGGTGGGGTCCTGCCGCTCGATGCAGTGAACGGGCCGACGCTGACCATCGAGGGACGCGATGCGGATGGCAATGCGCGGGCCTGGTATGTGCGGCTGTGGAACTATGCCAGCGGATCGCCAACCGATGCGCAGATCACGCTGAAGTTCTCGGAACTTGACGGCGGGTTCCTGCTGCCTGCCGAAGCTGACCCTGTGCATCCGGCGGACATCGACCGGCTGTTCATCTCGCTGGTGGCGCCGTCTTACGCTGCCGGTGATGCGACGCCGTTTGCCACTTCGGCAGCGGGTTGGGCGGAGCTTTCGGGCATTTCGTGCCAGGGACACAAGCCGATGCTGGAACTGGGCGACGTGATGGTCCCGCCGCACGGCCTTGCCATGTGCACCGGCTATGACGATGCCTACAACCTGACGCCGGCGCGACTGCTGCGGCAGATCAGGGGCCTCGGCTATCGCGGGAGCATCAACCACTACATCGGCATGAGCCACTTCTATTCGCTGGTGCCGGATGGCGCTGGCGGATTCGTGGTCGATCCCTGGCAGCCGGCGATGAATCCGGCGGCGGAGACGTGGCACGAGGCGTTCCTTGCCGGTGCGAAGGCGATGGGGCAGACCGTGATCGCCTCGCAATCCTACGAGGTGCTGGCGCAGAACTGCCCGGCGGCTTGGCAGCAGAAGGCGTGGGATGGAACCCCGGCGCGGACCGGATGGGTGCCGCCATCGGCGCTGCTTTCGCCCGCGAACGCCCAGGCGATGGCCTGGGTGCGCAAGGTGGGCGTGGCGCTGGTCGGCCTGTTGCAAGGCGCGGGCCTGCCGGTGCGGCATCAGGTGGGCGAGCCGTGGTGGTGGGTGACGCAGGACCGCCGCATCTGCATCTATGACGATGCAGGCAAGGCGGCGTTTGGCGGCAGTCCGGTAAACATTCCGGACATGGGCGAGACTCTCAGCACGGCCCAGAAGAGCCTGCTCGATCAGGCGGGGGCCTTGCTGGCGCAATCGACGGCGGACCTCGCAGCTGCGGTGAAGGCGGCTGCGGGTGGCGCGGGGGCGGAGACGCTGCTGCTGGCGTTCCTGCCGACCGTGCTCGATCCCGTGACGCCCGAGGCGTACCGCGCAAACCTGCCTGTTGGCTGGGCTTCGCCTGCTTTCGACGTGTTGCAGCTGGAAGACTACGACTGGGTCACCGCGGGCAAGGATGCGTTGCGGGCCAAGGCGCGCGTGATCGCTGAAACACGGCTGGGCTATCCGCGATCGCGGCAGCACTACCTTTCCGGGTTCGTCCTGCTGGCCGAGAACGCGGCGAGCGAATGGGCGCACATCGACGCTGCGGCGAGCGAGGCGGTGCGCCTGGGGGTGGCGGAGACCTTCATCTGGGCGCTGCCGCAGGTTTCGCGCGACGGCTTCACCCGGCTTCCCGACATGAGCGGAGACGAGACCATGCAATCCTTCGACGATGTCCTGTTCCCGCTGGCGCTGGGACGCGATGCTTCGGTGACGCCGGAGTTTTCGACCAATGTCACGATCACGGCATCGGGCTTCGAGCGGCGTAACAGCCTGTGGTCCGACGCGCGGCTGCGCTTCGATGTGGGGCCGGGGGTGCGCTCGGAGGCGGAGCTGGGCGAGCTGATCGCGTTCTTCCGGGCGCGGCGCGGGCAAGCGCGCGGGTTCCGTCTGCGCGATCCTTCGGACTTCAGCTCAAACGGGATGACAGGGGTACCGACGCCGATGGATCAGGTGCTGGGCACGGGTGACGGCGCTACCTCGCGCTTTGCCCTGGTCAAGCACTATGGCGAGGGGGGCGATGCGCAGAAGCGGCGGATCACGCGGCCACGCGCGGAATCGCTGCGGGTTAGCGTGAACGGCGCGGAGACCGGCGACTTTTCGCTCGATGCCAAAGGCATGCTGGTATTTGCGACGGCACCGGCCGCAGGGTCTGTGGTGCGGGCAGGCTTCTTCTTCGACGTGCCGGTGCGCTTTGCCGAGGATCGTCTCGACATCTCGGGCGCGGAGTTTGCCGCTGGCGAAGCGCCGAGCGTACCATTGGTCGAACTGCGAGAAGACGCATGAGCCGGACCTGGTTCAGCCAGTCGCTCGAGACCGTGGCGGTGTGGTGGCGGATCGAGCGGCGCGATGGTGTTGCGCTGGGCTTCACCAGCCATGACCGCGATCTGCTATTCGCCGGGCTTCGCCACCGCACGGCGCCGGGCATGGTGCCATCGGCGGTGCGTCGGACAGCGACGCTTGAGGCGGACTCGGCGGAAGTTTCCGGCGCGCTGGCCCACGATGCGATCGGCGAGGCGGACCTTGCCGGCGGACGGTTCGACGGTGCGCGCGTGGCGATGGGGCTGGTCGATTGGGAAAGCCTCGAGTTCGAGGAGTTGTTCACCGGGACGATCGGATCGGTCGGCCGCGAGGGAGAGCAGTTCTCGGCCGAGCTGGAATCGCTCAAGCAGTTGCTGGCGCGCGACCTGGTGCCGCGCACGTCGCCCACCTGCCGCGCCGAATTCTGCGGCGAAGGTTGCACGCTTTCGTCGGCGCGCTTCACGCATGAGGCCACGTTGACCGAGGTTGGGGCAGGCCGGCAGTGGGTGAGGGTCGGGGGCATTACGCCGGCCGATTTCGCTTTCGGTTGGCTGAGGCCGGTCGATGGTGGCGATGCCGGGGCGGTGCTGCGCGTGCGCGCGGTGGATGATGGCTGGCTCGTACTCGAACGGCCCTTGGCGGACGATGCGGCGGCGGGCCAGCGGGTGCTGCTGCGTGAAGGATGCGATCACACGATTGCCACCTGTTCGGCGCGGTTCGGCAATGCCGTGAACTTCCAGGGCGAGCCATACCTTCCCGGCAACGACCTGCTCACCCGCTACCCGGCGGCGCAAGGATGAGCGGGGCGCTTGCCGAGGCGGCGCTGGGCCTGTTGGGCGTTCCGTTCCGGCTGCACGGCCGCGATCCGGCCACGGGCCTCGATTGCGTGGGACTGGTGGCCGAAGCACTGCGCCGCGCCGGGCGGCGGCCCGAGCCGCCGGAAGGCTATACCCTGCGTTCGACCAGTGTTGCGCGGTTCCTGCGCTGCGCCGCGGCAAGCGGGCTTACGGAATGTGCGGACGAGGGCGATGTCGTGCTGTGCCGGGTCGGGCCGGTGCAATCGCACCTGGTGCTGCGCGTGCCTGGCGGCTTCGTTCATGCCCACGCCTCGTTGGGGCGGGTGACGTTCCTGCCGGGACTGCTTCCATGGCCGGTCAGCCTGCAATGGCGACTGGCAGACGAGAAGGATTGATTGCGATGGCAACCCTGCTTCTTACCGCCGTGGGCACCGCATTCGGCGGGCCGCTGGGCGGTGCGATCGGCGCGCTGCTGGGACAGCAGATCGACGGTGCGGTATTCGGCAAGCGCAAGGTCGAGGGTCCAAGGCTCAAGGAGCTATCGGTCCAGACATCCAGCTATGGGTCGGCATTGCCGATGCATTTCGGCCGCATTCGTTCGTCGGGCAGCGTGATCTGGTCGACCGAGCTGGTCGAGCACAAGCAGAAGAGCGGTGGCGGGAAAGGCCAGCCCTCTGTCACCAGCTATACCTACACCGCGTCCTTTGCGGTCGCCGTATCGAGCAGGCCCATCACGGGGATCGGCCGTATCTGGGCTGACGGCAACCTGCTGCGCGGTGCAGCAGGCGATCTGAAAGTGGGCGGAAGCGTCCGCGTGCATCAGGGCTATGCCGACCAGGCTCCTGACCCGTTGCTTGTGCAGGCCGAAGGTGAAGCGCTCAATCCTGCTTATCGCAGCCTTGCATATGTAGTGTTCGAGGATCTCGAGCTGGCGGATTTCGGCAATCGTCTACCTTCCCTGACCTTCGAAATTCTGGCCGATGAAGGGGCGATCAGTGCTGCCGATGTCGTGCAGTTCCTGTTGCCGACGGCCGACGCCTCGGCCCTAGGTTCGCTCACGCTGGCGGGATATTCCGTCGAGCAGGGCGGAGTGGCTGACGCGGTGGCTACGCTGGCCGAACTGTCGCCGATTGCCTGCACCGTGGCCGACGAGAAGTTGAGCTTCCGGCTTGGCGGCGACAGCCTGGAAGATCCCCTCTGCTTGCCGCAGCCATGCGCCGGGGGCGAATCCTCCGAAGATGCGCGTGCCAGCGGCTGGTCACGTCGGCGCGATGCCCTTCCGGTTTCGCAGCAATGTGCGGTCCGTTACTACGATATCGGGCGGGACTATCAGCCCGGTCTGCAGCGCAGCATTGGCCGCAGTGCCCCCGGAGACGTGGCTACCATCGAACTCCCGGCGGCAATGACGGCCACCGAAGCAAGCGTCATTGCGGATCGCGCGGCGCGCCGGAGGACGATTGCACGTGACACCCTTCGTTATCGCATAACCGAGATCGATCGATCCTTTGCCCCCGGTGCCGTGGTGACAACTCCCGTCACCGAAGGCCGGTGGCGGGTGGAGCAATGGGAATGGCAGGCGGACGGTGTAATGCTGGACCTGATGGCGGTGCCGCCATCCGCTCCTGTGGACACCGCGCTCAGCGATCCGGGCAGGGCCAACCAGGCTCTTGACCTGCAACCGGGACCTACGTCGCTCGCAGCTTTTGAATTGCCTTGGGACGGCGTGGGTGACCCGACTACGGTCAAGCTCCGGGTTGCGGCTTCATCGCCTAGCGCCGGGTGGACTGGTGCTGCATTGTTCGTCCAGACCGGCGATGGGCAGCTTGCGGCAATTGGATCGACGGGCCGGCGCCGTGCGGTCCTTGGACGCAGTCTTTCGCAACTGCCCAAGGGGACGCCGCTGCTGTTCGATGCGCAGGCCACCGTCGATGTGGCACTTGTGCCGCAGGATGCAGCGTTAGCTAACGCAACCTGGGCCCAATTGATGCAGGGCAGCAATCTTGCATGCCTTGGATCCGAGCTCATCCAGTTTTCGCGCGCAGAAAGGCTTTCGAGCGGGACCTGGCGGATCAGCGGCCTCCTTCGCGGGCGGGGGGGAACCGAGGCGGCCATCGCCAACCATGCCATCAACGAGCCTTTCGCGCTGATCGATGATTCTCTGACAATAGTCGATCCATCGGACGTTACCGAAGGTCTCGAAATCGCGGCGCTCGGGCGGGGTGATCCGCAAGTCGTTACCACCGAGGTAGTCAATCGCGGCATCGGCTTGCGACCATTGGCCTCTGTGCATGGGCGGGCCAGACGCCTTGCCGATGGAGGGTTGCAATTGGACTGGATCAGGCGCGCCCGCGGCGGCTGGGCATGGCTGGATGAGCTCGACCTCCCGCTCAACGAGCCCCAGGAACTCTGGCAGATCACTTATGGCACTGCGGATGCGGTGAACCTTGCGTGGAACACGGCTGAGCCGCGCCTGCAGCTGACGTCCGCGCAAGCTTCAGCCTTGGGGGTGGCGACGGCGGCGCACCGCTTCAGCGTCCGGCAGGTGGGCAGGACCTCCCTGTCGCTGCCGCTGATCATCGCAGTACCAGAATGACCCGATTGTACAGAAAGGCACGCACATGACGGACCCTATCAGCTATTCGAACGCCACCGCGCGGCTGGGACTTCCGCTGCTCTTTGCCGGGCAGGCGCAGAAGGAAACCACGGTGAACGAGGCACTTGCCTTGTTGGATCTTTGCGTGGCCGGTTCTGTTCAGGGCGTTCTGAACGATCCTTCGGCCGCGCCGGTTGCCGGGCAAGCGTGGATCGTGGGGACCAGTCCGACAGGAGCATTCACCGGCCACGCAAACGCAATTGCGGGGTGGACGGATGGGGGGTGGCGCTTCGTCCAGCCAAGCATCGGCATGCGCACCTATGATGTCCAGAACGGCGCGTTCCGCCTGTTTGACGGGGGCTGGACCCTTGCTGCGGCCCCGGACAGCCCGCAGGGTGGAGCGGTTATCGATGTCGAGGCACGGGCGGCAATCGCAGAGCTGATCGAACTGCTGAAAGTAACTGGCACAATTTCAGACAACTGAGTGGAACCAATTCCCTTTAGCTGCATTTCAACCGCACATGAGGGCGCAATCACCGAGAATTTGCACTGCACAATGGAGTCAATCCGTTGTTTTCATGCAACACTCGGTGTGTTTGTCCGCTTGCATGACCACTTTGGAACCGGTAGACAACCTGCACGACGTGGCATGATGTCGCTAAAAGGGGAAACGATAATGCGGAAACTGGTCCTGGGCCTTGCCCTGGCGTCGAGTGCCTTGGCATCTCCTGCGTTTGCACGAGATGATTCTTGGTACGTCGAGGCCGATGCTGGCGCGATGAAGGTTGAAGATTCGGAAGCTCTGAACGGCCAGGTCGTTCTCAGCAACCATGATGGCTACGACTTCGGCGGCATCGTCGGTTATGACTTCGGCGGTTTCCGCCTTGAAAGCGAAGTCAGCTACCGTCGTGCTTACAACGACTCGGTCGATTTCGGCGGACAGACCTTTACCAACCCTCAGGGCCATGCAGATGCCTTGAGCTTCATGGTCAACGGCCTGCTCGATTTCGGTCCTGACGATGGTCTGCAAGGCTTCGTTGGTGGCGGTGTTGGCGTCGCTCGCGCCAAGTACTTCATCAACGCTGGCGGCACTGGCGGCAACGGTCCGGCTGTGGCGATCAACGATTCCGACACCGGCTTCGCATGGCAGGCTCTGGCCGGCATTCGTGCGCCGATCAGCGATCACGTCGATGTTGGTCTGAAGTATCGCTTCTTCAACGCCGACAAGGTGGATCTGGTTGCTGCTGACGGCACCGCGGCTCGCACGCGCTTCCGTTCGCACTCGATCCTCGGTACGCTGAGCTACAACTTCGGTGGTGCAGCTCCGGTGGAAGAAGCGGCTCCGCCGCCGCCTCCGCCGCCCCCCCCCCCCCCCCCCCCCCCCCCCCCCCCCCCCCCCCCCGC
>JBEQCK010000102.1:0-13182 GCA_041639335.1 Novosphingobium sp. | reverse complement strand
GACATGCGCCGTCTTCGCAATCGCATTGCCGATGCCGCTGCGGAAGCCTGCGATCCGGCTGACCGCATGATCGTGACGCCGATGCCTGATTATCAGTGCCGCCGCGCCGCAATCGCAAGCGTCGAACCGATGGTGCAGGAACTCGCCCTCGCTGCCCGCAGCGGAAAGATGGCGCGCCGCTGATCTACCTTGAGCCAAGCCTCGCGTTGGCGCGAAGCCTGGCCAAATGCGCAACGCCGCCTGGAGGAGCATTTCCCCTTCCGGCGGCGTCATCGCCTTCAGGTGCCGAGCACCTTCAGCGCGACTGCGGCCGCCGCAGCCCGCGTTTCAACACCCAGCTTCTCGTAGATGCGCTCCAGGTGTTTCTGCACCGTGCGCGGGCTGATCGCGAGCACCTCAGAAATCATCCCGTTGGACTTGCCATAGCTGATCCAGAGCAACACTTCGGCCTCGCGATCGGTCAATCCCAGCTTGATTTGCAATTGCGCCACGTCGGCCTTGGGATTGAGCTCGTTGAGCCGGATCAGCACTTCGCTGTCGCGGTACTGTGCAATCACGACAAGTTCTAGCGCGCTTTCCCCTTGCTCGATCCGCACAGATGCCCCCGAGGCATTGCGCGCCAGCACGCGAAGCAATGGCAGCCGGATCGTGTCGGGCAGCTGTCGCTCCTCCCGGCTCCAATCCGGACTTGCTCGAAGGATGGCGCGTTCGGCCAGCGGCGTGCACCACAGACAGCCACCCTGCGGATCGACAGCCATCATCAGCCGTCCGGTCGCATCAAGGCCGGCAGCGCTCGCCTGCATGGCCCGCGCATTGCCTAGATGCACCCGAACCCGCGCCAGCAGTTCATGCACGTTGACCGGTTTGCGCAGATAATCGACGCCACCAGCTTCGAAGCCTTCGATCACGTGCTCGCTCTCGGTAAGCCCGGTCATGAACATCACCGGCACGTGCGCAAGTTGCGAGCGTGCCTTGATCTGCCTGGTTGCTGCAAAGCCGTCGATCCCCGGCATCACCGCGTCCATCAGGATCAGGTCCGGCACGACATGCTCAAGCAGGTCCAGCGCGGCCGCCCCGGATATGGCGACCAGCACCGTAATGCCCGCGCCTTCGAGTGCGTCGGTCAGGAAACGGAGCGAATCCGGTTCGTCATCGACGACCAGAACCGTATCACGACGCAAGTTATCGCCACTCATCGGGCAGGTCCTCCAGTATCCTTCCGATCCCGGCGAGATCAAAGCGGTCGAGATGATCGAACAGGCGCGCGGCAAGCTTGTCTGCTGCAGGATCAGCGGCTGCCAGTGACTTGATCTCGCCTTCGAGCGCCCTGACGTGCCCGATCTGGACGAGCGCCTTCAACCTGTCGACGTGTTCGCGCGTCGCGGCAGAAACCTTGAGGCTGTCACGCGCGGCAGTGTCACCGTCCCGCGCATCGGGCAGGATCCATTCCAGCTGAAGATGGCGCCCCAATGCGTCGAGAAGCGACCCCAGATCCACTGGCTTGAGCAGAAACGCGTCGTGGCTGGCCTGCTGACCGGACAGTCCGTGACGCTCGAACGCATTGGCGGACAGCATCAGGATCTTGAGATCGCGCCCGCAGCTGGCGCGCAGACGTTCAGCGACATCCCATCCCGACATTCCGGGCATGCTGACGTCGCATATTACCGCGTCGAAAGCCTGCGCATCGGCCAGTTCCAGCGCCGTGGCTCCTTCGCCCGCCTCTGAAACGTCGAAGCCGGCCTCGGCAAGAACGGTCCGCAAGACACACAGGTGATCAGCGTCATCGTCGACCAGCAGGATCGCGCGCCGGTCCCCCTTGTAGCCGGTCGGGCGAACCTTGTCGGCCGCATGATCGACCATTCCCGAAACCTGTGGTGCCATAAGCTTGATCGAGAAGCAGCTGCCGCGGCCAACCGCGCTGTCCAGCTTGAGGTCGCCGCCCAGCATGTTCACGACAGCGCGCGTTATGGCAAGACCAAGGCCTGCCCCTGTCCGCTCTGCCTCGGATGCAGCATCAGCCCTCTCGTAGGGTGCAAAAATCTGCTCCTGCCGCTCAAGCGCAATGCCGGGACCGGTGTCGTGAACTTCGATCGTGGCAATCTGGCCGGACCACCGCAGCACAAGCCGGATTTCACCACGCTGCGTAAACTTTACCGCGTTCGATACCAGATTGATCAATGCCTGGCGCACGCGCCTTTCATCAAGCCGCACGAACTCGGGCAATCGCCCCTGTATGCTGCAGACGAACGACAGGCCCTTATGCGCCGCCAGCGGTGCAAACATCTCGGCTACCTGCTCGACCAGAGCCCCGAGCCGGATGACACCGTTATCGACCCGGACCACGCCCTGTTCAACCGAGGCAATGTCCAGCAGGCCTTCGACGAGGTTGGTCAGATGTTCGGCGCTGCGGCGAATGACACGCGCAGCCGCCAACGGATCGACCTGTGCGCCCCGCTCGACCAGTTGGGCATAGCCATAGATTGCGTTGAGCGGAGATCTGATTTCGTGGCTGACATTGGCGAGAAACCGGCTTTTCGCCTCGTTCGCGGCTTCCGCCGCGGCGAGGCGCGCACGAAGCTCCGCCACCTGATCCTGCTTTTCCACTCGCGACTGCCGGGGCGGCCGTCGACCCGCCTGTGCCCCCTGTCTGCTCCCGCCGCGCCGGGAAGTTTGCATTTCAATGACCCCGCGTGCCTGTGTTGTTGTCTGAGGCACGCGGCGATTGTGCACTGCAACTAGCTTTAACTCAAGCCCCGTAAGGCGGCGCCTTGGGGGGCGAACCGTGCAGTCAGATCAGCTGGTCTCGCTGCAACCGCTGCAACAGGCGTACCGCTACGGAGTGGCGGATGGCCTTGCCCTCGCGCAGCTTCACCCACGTGTTGAGCCCGATACCGAAATGGTTCTGGATCACTTCCGGCTTCTGGCTCTTAAGGACGGACGCCATCTTGTGGACGACAGCGGGCTCGACTTGGGTGAGACGCGGCGTTGGCATGTTCCCTCACGGACTATGGTTTCTGCCGACACCATATTTTTTGCAGTGGCGAACAGGCATACGTCATTTGCCGCATCCCATTACTTGACATCCGTCATATTTTGGCCAGCTGCCACGCGTGAGATCCTGCGACAATCGGGTACGTGACGAGCGAAGGTCTGCGCACTATCGTGGAGCCAGTTCAAGTCGAGGGGAATGGTCATGGCCACGATATCCGGCACGCACGATTTCGTCCGGTACAATGCGGTTGCGCGCCTGTTTCATGCCGTCATTGCGGCATTGGTTCTGTTCAATATCCTGACCGGGATCTTGGGCGAGGCCATCGAGGATATCTGGCAGCCCTTCCCCGCACACAAGGCCACCGGCATCCTGATCCTGTTTCTCTCGCTCGCCCGTCTCGGCTGGCGCTTTACCTGGACCATGCCGGCATGGCCCGCAACGATGGGCAAACTCCAACAGAACGTGGCGCGCCTGACGCACGGCGGACTTTACGTCCTTATGATCGTCGTGCCGCTCACGGGATGGATCTTTTCATCGGCCGGCAAGTATCCCCTTTCCATCTATGGCTTGTTCGACTGGCCAAAGCTTGCGGTCGCCAAGGGTTCAGCCCTCGCCGAAGCTGCGCATGAAGGGCACGAAATTCTGGGCTTCCTGATGGCAGGCCTTGTCGTTCTGCATATTGCCGCAGCACTGCATCATCATTTTATCATCAAGGACAATGTCTTGCGCCGCATGCTGTGATGCGCAGACGTATTCTGACCGACAAGGCACGGTAAAACACGTAAGTGCCCCCCAAAGCAGATTGGGGGGCCAATGCAGATTGCCATGATCGGCGCGTTCCATTGGGCGGCAGACCAGGCTGGTCGCAAACGCCGCTTGCCCATGTCCCTCACCGTCGCCTACCATCCTGCCGGGAGAATGATGCAAGGTCTCGCCGTTCTTGCCCGTATCATCGCGGGTTGGCGCGGCACGCCGTCACGAAAGGTCGGTGCAACAGGCGCCGGTCAGCAGGCTGCAAGGCCAGCCTGCTTTCGGCACCAAACAGTGTGGGACTTGTGCGATGAGCCTTGAGCAGACCTCGAGCGTAAAGAAATCCAGCGCCAGCGAGATCGACGAGAAGATCATCGACGTGCTGCGACACCGCGTCGGCAAGGACGAACGCGCCGCCAAGCCGCACGACTGGTACACCGCAACGGTCCTGACCCTTCGCGATGCCATCATCGACCAGTGGATGGATTCCACGCGCAAGACTTATGAGCAGGGCGGCAAGCGGGTCTACTACCTCAGCCTCGAATTCCTGATCGGCCGCCTGCTGCGCGATGCCCTGTCGAACATGGGCCTGACGCGAGAAATGGAAAAGGCCCTGCGCGATCACGGGTTCGACCTCTCGGCGCTCGAGAACCTCGAACCTGACGCAGCGCTCGGCAACGGCGGCCTCGGCCGTCTCGCCGCCTGCTTCATGGAGAGCCTCGCCAGCCTCGACATCCCTGCATACGGTTACGGCATCCGCTACGTGAACGGCATGTTCCGCCAGCGGATCGACGACGGCTGGCAGGTCGAGCTGCCGGAAACCTGGCTCAGCCACGGCAACCCGTGGGAATTCGATCGCCGCGAAAGCGCCTACATCATCGGCTTCGGCGGCGAAGTCGTCGCCAATGGCGATGCTGTTGAATGGCGCCCGGCCGAAAAGGTCGAAGCCAGCGCGGTTGACACTCCGGTCGTCGGCTGGCGCGGCAAGCGCGTCAACACCCTGCGCCTGTGGACCGCGCACGCCTTCGATCCCTTGCGCCTCGATGCCTTCAATGCGGGCGACCACTTCGGGGCATTGGCCGAACAGGTCCGCGCCGACAGCCTCGTCCGCGTGCTCTATCCGGCAGACTCCACCCCCGCCGGGCAGGAATTGCGCCTGCGGCAGGAGTATTTCTTCACCTCCGCCTCGATTCAGGACATCGTCCGCCGCCACGTCCAGTTTCACGGCGATATCCGCACCCTGCCCAACAAGGCCGCGATCCAGCTCAACGATACGCACCCCGCAGTTGCCGTGGCCGAGCTGATGCGCCTGATGGTCGACGTCCACGGGCTCGAGTTCAGCGAAGCGTGGGAAGTCACCAAGGCCACTGTGGCCTACACCAATCACACGCTCCTGCCCGAAGCGCTGGAATCCTGGCCGCTGCCGCTGTTCGAACGCCTGCTGCCGCGCCACATGCAGATCGTCTACGCGATCAACAGCCGCGTCTTGCGGGAAGCGCGCAAGGCCGGGATGGACGATGCAGCCATCGCCGCGATCAGTTTGATTGACGAGGGTGGCGAGCGTCGCGTCCGCATGGCCAACCTCGCCTTCACCGGCGCACACAGCGTCAACGGCGTGGCCGCGCTGCACACCGATCTGATGAAGACCACCGTCTTCTCCGACCTGCACAAGCTCTATCCCACCCGGATCAACAACAAGACCAACGGCGTAACCCCGCGCCGCTGGCTGCAGCAGTGCAATCCCGGTCTGACCTCGGTTCTGAAGGATGCGATCGGCCCGGCCTTCCTTGACGATGCCGAAAAGCTTTCCGATCTCAACGCCCTGGCTGACGATGCCGCGCTCGGCGAGCGCATTGCCGAGGTCAAGCGCACCAACAAGATCGCTTTGGCCAAGCACATCAAGGACCTGATGGGCGTCCGCCTCGATCCTGACGCCCTGTTCGACGTCCAGATCAAGCGTATCCACGAATACAAGCGCCAGCTGCTCAACCTGATCGAGACGGTCGCGCTCTACGACCAGATCCGCAGCCATCCTGAACGCGATTGGGTGCCGCGTGTAAAGATCTTCGGCGGCAAGGCAGCGTCGAGCTACCACAACGCCAAGCTTATCATCAAACTGGCCAACGACATCGCCCGCCGCGTCAATTCCGATCCTTCGGTGGGCGGGTTGCTCAAGGTCGTGTTCGTGCCGAACTACAACGTCAGCCTCGCCGAGAAGATCATCCCTGCGGCAGACCTGTCCGAACAGATTTCCACAGCCGGCATGGAAGCGTCGGGCACTGGCAACATGAAGTTCGCCCTCAACGGCGCGCTGACCATCGGCACGCTCGATGGCGCGAACATCGAGATCAAGGACCGCGTCGGCGATCCCAACATCGAAATCTTCGGCCTGACCGCGCAAGAGGTCGAGGACAAGCGCGCGCAGGGGTACAACCCGCGTGAAGTCATCGAAGCCTCGCGCGAGCTGCAGCAGGCAATCGCCGCCATCGCCACCGGCGTATTCTCGCCCGACGATCCGCAGCGCTACGCCGGGCTGATGGGCGGCATCTACGATCACGACTGGTTCATGGTCGCCGCCGACTTCGACGCCTACCATTCTGCCCAGCGCAACATCGATCGCCGCTGGGAACAGCAGGCATCCTGGCGCGCTTCGGCAATCCGCAACATTGCCAACGTAGGCTGGTTCTCGTCCGATCGCACGATTGGCGAATATGCCCGCGATATCTGGGGGGTCTGAAAGCCAGCATGAAGCCACCGGCGAGCGCCATCGATGCCCTGCTTGACGGGACGCACGCCGATCCTTTCTCGCTTCTCGGCATTCACGAAGGGCCAGAAGGCGCTTTCGCCCGCGCAGTCCTGCCGGGTGCCGAAGAGGCGGTGGCCTGGTCGCTCTCCGGCAAGAAGCTTGGCAAGCTGACGCGGGTTGACGGGCGCGGCCTGTTCGAAGGCAAGGTCAAAGGACAGCGCCAGCCAGTACGCTATGCCTGCAAGGCCGGCACTCACGAATGGCTGGTTACCGATCCTTATTCCTTCGGCCCGGTGCTCGGCCCGCTCGACGATTTCCTGATTGCCGAGGGCACGCACCACCGCCTGTTCGACAAGCTCGGCGCGCACCTGATCGAGCATGAGGGCGTCTCCGGCGTCCACTTCGCGGTCTGGGCACCGAACGCGCAAGTCGTCAGCGTCGTCGGTGACTTCAACGATTGGGACCCGCGTCGCCACCCGATGCGCCGCCGTGCCGACATCGGCGTGTGGGAAGTCTTCATCCCCGACATCGGCGAGCACCGCGCCTACAAGTACCGCATCGTCGGCGCCGAGGGAAAGGTCCTGCCGCTCAAGGCCGATCCTTTCGCGCAGGCCGCCGAGTTTCGTCCGAGCACCGCCTCGATCACCGCGCACCCGGTCAAGATGGACTGGGGCGACGCCGACCACCGCGCCCACTGGGCCGCCGTCGATGCTCGCCGCCAGCCGATGTCGATCTACGAGGTCCATCCCGGTTCATGGCAGAAGCCCCATGACGAGGGCTTTTACTCCTGGGATGAACTCGCCGACCGGCTGATTCCCTACGTCGCGGAAATGGGCTTCACCCACATCGAATTCCTGCCCGTCTCGGAACACCCCTATGATCCGTCATGGGGTTACCAGACCACCGGCCTCTATGCCCCATCGGCGCGCTTCGGCCCGCCCGAAGGCTTCGCGCGTTTCATCGATGGCGCCCATCGGGCAGGCGTTTCGGTGCTGATTGACTGGGTACCCGCCCACTTCCCCACCGACGAACACGGCCTTGTCCGCTTCGACGGCACCTCGCTCTACGAACACGAAGATCCGCACCTCGGCTTCCATCCTGATTGGAACACGCTGATCTACAACTTCGGCCGCCGTGAAGTGGTCAGCTTCCTCGTCAACAACGCGCTGTTCTGGGCCGAGCGCTACCATGTCGATGGCTTGCGCGTCGATGCGGTCGCCTCGATGCTCTACCGCGATTACTCGCGCAAGGCAGGCGAATGGATTCCGAATGCAGAAGGCGGGCGCGAGAACTGGGAAGCGGTCGAATTCCTCAAGGCGATGAACCGCGCCGTCTATGCCAGCCACGCCGGCTTCCTGACGATTGCCGAGGAATCAACCTCATGGCCCGGCGTCAGCAAGCCAGCGTTCGATGAAGCCCCGCGCGAACACCTCGGCTTCGGCTTCAAGTGGAACATGGGTTTCATGCACGACACGCTGCAGTATATGGCCCGTGACCCGATCCACCGTCAGTACCACCACAACGAGATCACCTTCGGTCTTACCTACGCCTTCAGCGAGAACTTCGTCCTCCCGCTGAGCCATGACGAAGTCGTCCACGGCAAGGGCTCACTCCTGAACAAGATGAGCGGCGACGATTGGCAGAAATTCGCCAACCTGCGCGCCTACTACGGGATGATGTGGGGTTACCCGGGCAAGAAGCTGCTGTTCATGGGGCAGGAGTTCGCACAGCGCCGTGAATGGAGCGAAGCCCGGTCGCTCGACTGGGAGCTGCTCAATGCCCCGGCCCACGAAGGCGTCCGCCGCTGGGTCCGCGATCTCAACCGGGTCTACACAACCCGCCCCGCCCTCCACGCCCGCGATTGCGAGCAGGAGGGCTTCGAATGGCTGGTCGTCGACGATGCGCAAGGGTCGGTCTTCGCCTGGCTGCGCAAGGCACCGGGTGCCAAACCGATGGCGGTCATCTGCAACATGACGCCGCAGGTGCATGACCACTATCGCCTGCCGCTGCCGCACGACGGCGAATGGCGTGAAGTGCTCAACAGCGATGCGCAGGATTATGGCGGCAGCGGCATCGGCAATCTTGGTCAGGTCACGGCCGAAAGCGGTGCCGCCTTCGTGGTGCTGCCACCACTGGCCACGCTGATACTCGAATTTCAAGGATAAGAACGGAGACTAGGGGATGCGCGAAACTTACTCTCAGCCACTGGCCCGCGATGCGATGGCCTACGTCCTTGCCGGGGGCCGTGGCAGCCGCCTCAAGGAACTGACCGACAACCGCGCCAAGCCCGCAGTCTACTTCGGCGGCAAATCGCGCATCATCGACTTTGCCCTCTCGAACGCGATCAATTCGGGCATCCGCCGCATCGGCGTCGCCACGCAATACAAGGCGCATTCGCTGATCCGCCACATGCAGCGCGCGTGGAACTTCATGCGCCCCGAACGCAACGAGAGCTTCGACATCCTCCCCGCCTCGCAGCGCGTCTCGGAAGATCACTGGTACGAAGGCACCGCCGATGCCGTGTTCCAGAACATCGACATCATCGCCTCCTACGCGCCGAAGTACATGGTGATCCTCGCGGGCGACCACATCTACAAGATGGACTACGAGCTGATGCTCCGCCAGCACGTGGAGAGCGGCGCGGACGTCACCATCGGCTGCCTGGTCGTGCCGCGCATGGAAGCCACCGGGTTCGGCGTGATGGCCGTCGACAAGGCCGACACGATCACCGATTTCATCGAAAAGCCCGCCGATCCTCCGGGCATTCCCGGCAACGAGGAGATGGCGCTGGCCTCGATGGGCATCTACGTTTTCGAGACGAAGTTCCTGTTCCAGATGCTGCAGGAAGACGCCGATGATCCCAATTCGTCGCGCGATTTCGGCAATGACATCATCCCCAAGATCGTGAAGAACGGCAAGGCGGTGGCGCACCGCTTCACCAATTCCTGCATCCGTGCGGCCGAGGAAATCGAGGAATACTGGCGCGATGTCGGCACGATCGACGCCTATTTCGAGGCCAATCTCGACCTCACCGACACCGTACCCAAGCTCAACATGTACGACCGTGACTGGCCGATCTGGACCGACCAGATCATCGCCGCCCCGGCCAAATTCGTGCACGACGAAGACGGCCGCCGCGGCATGGCGATCTCCTCGCTGATCAGCCAGGACTGCATCGTCTCGGGCGCCATCGCCCGCCGCAGCCTCTTGTTTACAGGCGTAAAAATGGGCTCGTTCTCCTCGTGCGAGGAAGCGGTGATCCTGCCCTATTGCAACATCGGCAGAGGCGCCCGGCTCAGCCGGGTGATCCTCGATTCCGGCGTGCGCATCCCTGAAGGCCTCGTTGTCGGCGAAGATCCGGAACTCGACGCCCGCCGCTTCCGCCGCTCCGAAAGCGGGGTGTGCCTTATCACCAAGCGGATGATCGACCGGCTGGCATGACGATCAGGGTCCTGTCCGTCGCCTCGGAAGCGGTGCCGCTGGTCAAGACCGGCGGCCTTGCTGACGTGGCAGGAGCGCTGCCTGCAGCGGTAGCGCCGCATGGCGTTGAAATGACGACATTTCTGCCGGGCTACCCGGGCGTGATGAAGGCGCTCTCCCGCCCCCGCGCGCTGCATACCTGGGACAACCTGCTGGGCGAAAAGGCGCGGCTGGTTAGCGGCAAGATTGAGGGCTACCCGCTGTTAGTCCTTGATGCACCAGCCTTTTTTCAGCGCGAGGGCAATCCTTACGTTGACTCCTCAGGCCGTGACTGGGCGGACAACTGGCGGCGGTTCGCGGCCTTCGGGCGCGCGGCAGCGGACGTTGGCGGCAGCGCGGTAAAAGGACGTGCCTTCGATCTGGTCCACGCGCATGACTGGCAGGCCGCCATGGCATTGGCATACCTGCGTTTTTCCCCGCCTGAACGCGGCAGGCAAGTGCCCTCGGTGATGACCATCCACAACATGGCGTTCCAGGGACACTACGGCGCGGACGTGTTCCCGGTGCTCGGCCTGCCGCCCCATGCCTGGGCCATGGACGGGGTCGAGTACCACGGTGGCGTCGGCTTCCTGAAAGCAGGGCTGGAAGCTTCCAGCATGATCACCACCGTCAGCCCGACCTACGCCCGCGAGATCCGCACTGCCCAATTTGGCATGGGATTGGAGGGACTTATAACAAGTCGGGGCGACCGCGTGCGGGGCATCGTGAACGGCATCGACACCGCGCAGTGGAACCCGGCAACCGATATCCAACTCTCGAAGGCATTCGGGCAACTCTCCATAGGCAAACGGGTAACTAACAAGCGCGCGCTGGAGGCAGAGTTCGGACTCGATGAGGGTGACGGGCCCCTCTTCGTCGTCATCACCCGCCTCACCTGGCAGAAGGGTATCGACGTCCTGTTGGAGTGCATCGACCACCTCGTCGGCATCGGCGGACGGCTCGCCCTGCTCGGCTCAGGCGACAAGGCGATGGAGAACGCATTCCACGCCGCCGCCATGCGCCACCCCGGGAAAGTGGGCGTACGCATCGGCTATGACGAGGGCCTTTCGCATCGGATGCAGGGGGGCGGCGATGCGATCCTCGTGCCCTCTCGCTTCGAACCTTGCGGCCTCACGCAACTCTATGGCCTTGCCTATGGCTGCGTGCCGGTTGTCGCGCGGACCGGGGGGCTGGCGGACACCGTGATCGACGCCAATCTCGCGGCGGTGATGGGCGGCGTGGCAACGGGGGTGCAGTTCGACGGCGTGAATTACGCCAGCCTTGCCGATGCGATCAGCCGTGCCGTAACGCTCTATTGGCAAGGCGATACCTGGCGTGCCATGCAGCGCGCCGGCATGAAGACCGACTTCTCGTGGAACCGCTCGGGCAAAGCCTATGCGGACCTCTACGCCGCCCTCATCGCGGAGGACCAATGACCCGTACCGTACCGTCGACGCCCTATACCGGCCAGAAGCCCGGCACCTCTGGCCTGCGCAAGAAAGTCAAGGTTTTCCAGCAGGCTAACTACGCTGAGAACTTCATTCAGGCGGTGTTCGACGTGGTCGAGCGGGAGCCGGGCAGCACGCTGGTCCTTGGCGGGGACGGTCGTTTCCACAATCGTACCGTGATCCAGCAAGCGATCCGTATCGCCGCGGCCAATGGCTATGGCAAAGTGCTGGTCGGCCAAGGCGGCATCCTGTCGACGCCCGCCGCTTCGAACGTGATCCGCAAGTACGGCGCGAGCGGTGGCCTGATCCTTTCGGCCAGCCACAATCCCGGTGGGCCGGACGAGGACTTCGGCATCAAGTACAACATCGCCAACGGCGGCCCTGCCCCCGAAGGCGTGACCGAGGCGATCTACGCCCGCACTCAGACGATCGACCGCTGGCTCACTGTCGACGCGCCCGACGTCGATCTCGACAGGCTTGGAACCACGCAAGTTGGCGACCTCACTGTCGAAGTGATCGATTCCGTTGCCGACTATGCCGAGCTGATGGAAGCGCTGTTCGACTTCGGCGCCATCCGCGCCAACGTCGCCGCCGGTTTCACTATGGCGTTCGATGCAATGAGCGCGGTGACTGGCCCTTATGCCACCGAAATTCTCGAGAACCGCTTGGGCTTTCCCAAGGGCACGGTGCGCAATGGCGTACCGCTGGAGGACTTTGGCGGACACCACCCCGACCCCAACATGGTCCACGCGCATGAACTGTTCGAGACGATGTTCGGCACTGACGCCCCGGACTTTGGCGCGGCATCGGACGGCGATGGCGACCGTAACCTGATCGTCGGGCGGCATCGCTTTGTGACGCCCTCGGACAGCCTTGCCATGCTTGCGGCGAACGCGCACCTGGCGCCGGGCTATGCGAGCGGTCTCAAGGGCATTGCCCGCTCGATGCCGACCAGCGCGGCTGCGGATCGCGTGGCCGAAGCGCTTGGCCTGCCCTGCTTCGAAACGCCGACCGGGTGGAAGTTCTTCGGTAACCTGCTCGACGCCGGCATGGCGACGATCTGCGGCGAGGAAAGCGCCGGGACCGGCAGCGATCACGTGCGCGAAAAGGATGGCCTGTGGGCCGTGCTGCTCTGGCTCAACATTCTCGCCGTCCGCAAGATCAGCGTCGACCAGCTGGCGCGCGAACACTGGGCAAAGTTCGGCCGCAACTATTATGCCCGCCACGATTACGAAGCGCTGGCGACCGACAAGGCCGACGCGCTGATGGCGGAACTGAAGGCTGCACTCGGAAACCTTCCCGGCCAGTCCTTCGGATCGCTCGAAGTCGCCCAAGCCGACAACTTCTCCTACCTCGACCCCGTCGACGGTTCGACGAGCAGCAATCAAGGCGTCCGCGTGATGTTCGCGGGCGGCTCGCGCGTGGTGTTCCGCCTTTCCGGCACCGGCACCGAAGGCGCGACCTTGCGCGTCTATCTCGAACGCTATGAACCAGTCGGCGGCGATCTGGACCGCGAAACACCGGACATGCTGGCCGACCTGATCGCGGCCGCCGATGCCATCGCCGGGATTGCGCGGCACACCGGACGGACCGCGCCAGATGTGGTGACGTGAAGCCGGGCGTCGAGATCGCGGACGGCAAGACCCGCTTCACCGTCCGCTCGCCCCGTGCCGAAGCGCTGACGCTTTGCCTGTTTGACGGCGACGCCGAACAGCGCGCGGCGATGACGCGCATGGGCGAGAACTGGACGACCGAACTGCCCGGTGCGTTAGATCGGAAGAGCACAC
>JBEQCK010000101.1:0-13227 GCA_041639335.1 Novosphingobium sp. | reverse complement strand
TCTTGCCGCGTGCGACCGGCCAGAGCGGCGTCTTGTGCTCGTTCGCCAGCCGCACGATCGCGCGCACTTCCTCGACCGAGGCGGGCGCGACTGCGGCAGACGCGGGCCACTCCTCGGTGCTGCCGGGAGCGTAGGTATCCGAATAGGCGTCGCGGTCGGCGTCGGAGTCCATCACCCAGTCCTTGCCGACCACGCCGGCAAAGGCGGTCATCGCCGCCTGGAACTGCTTGGGACTGACGCGCGGAGGCAGGTGCAGCTTCAAGGCGTGGACTCTCCCGTCACTTCTTTTCTAACAATTGTTACTGTTATGCGCGAGCGTTGCGCGGGCGTCAAGCCTCACGTCAGCGCGTAATACTTCACGTAATTCCCGTCCGGCTTGCGTTCGCCCACGCCGATGAACACGTGCCGTGTCAGCCAGTCGTGCTTGCCTTTGCTGGTCTCGAAGGTGGGCTGGGCGCGCAGATAGTATTCGGCATGCGAGACCGGCTCGCCACCGGCGAAAGCCCAGGCACGCAGGCGGTCCATCGTCCCGGGCTCGCGTCCCCACAGGAAGCCCTTGTTCTGCATGTAGATCAGCGTGCCATCATCGACTTCAAGGACATAACGCGCGTCGAACACGGCAGTGTCGTCAGGGCGGAAGAAGGCATAGTCGCCGCCCGAATTGGGCACAGCCCTGCCCTTCAGGCGCGGGCCTTCGAATTCGCCCTCGTCAACGTAGACAGCGCTGCGCATCCCGCCCGAAGGCAGATCCGGCACCATCTGCACGCGGGTGAAGCGCAACCGGCACGCGAACGCGAATTCGAGACGCGGATTGTCGAGCGTGGAGAAGTCCATAGTGTGCCTCAGTAGTTCGAGAGGATCGTCAGACTCGGCCCGTCGAGCGGCTTGCCGGCCTTCTGCTTGGCAAGTTCGTCGGCGCGGGTCTTGCCCTGCAGGTCGATCAGATAGGCGTGGATCGCATCGGCATCGCCGGGCGAGAGGATATCGTCCCAGCGCGGCATCCCGTTCGGCGTCAGCAGCCCTTCCAGCACGATTAGCCGGAACGCCTCGTGCGTGCCCGGCTGCATCCGGCGCAGGTCGGGCGTGATCGAGCGCGGCTGGTTGGCGTGGCAGATGGCGCAGTTGCCGAAGAACAGCCCCTGTCCCCTGGCAATGGTCGCAGCGGTGACGCCGACAGACTGTGCAGGAGGCTCGGGTGCGACTTCCAGTGGCGGCAGCAGATCGGGCATCGGCACCTTGCCACCGCCGATCTTGAACACCAGCAACCGGTTCATGTTGCCTCGTGTGTAGGCAGCCGAATAGCGCGGCACGAACGGATAGCCGCCCCCGCCCCATCCGGCCATGACCGCGATGTATTGCACGCCACCGACCTCGTAGGTCATTGGCGCGGCCATGATCGGCGTGCCGGTATCGATTTCCTTGAGCAGCTTGCCGGTCCTCGTTTCGCGCACGAACAGCTTGCCGGTCACACCGCCATAGATGGTGAGGCCCGATGCCGTCGTCAGCACGCCGCCGCGATCCTGCCAGCCAGCGGTATCGGCCGACCATACGGTCTTGCCGGTTAGCGGATCGATCGCGCGGATCTGGGCAGTGGCCGGTTGCCGCAGCGCTTCCTGATAGGCAGGCAACTTGCGCACCGCGTCACCGAACTCGGGCGGAAATGCAGCCAGCGCTTCCTTCACATCGGGCGTGAAGATCAGCGCGGCGTCATTGTTGAGCCCCCGCGCCTTCAGCGGCTTGGCCCCCGGCGTCATGAAGATGAGGTTGCCCATGTCGAGCACTGCGCCGATGTAGAGCCCGGTCTCCGGATCAAAGCTGGCCGGATGCCAGTTGCGTGCGCCGGTGGTGGCGGGGAACACGATCTTCGGGCCGGTGGTGTAGTCCGCCGCTTCGGGATCAAGGATCGGGCGCCCGGTTTTCGGATCGATGCCCTTGGCCCAGTTGGTGCGGACGATGGGATTGGCGCGCAGCAGCTTTCCGTCGCGCCGGTCAAGAATGTAGAGGTAGCCGTTCTTGGGCGCGTGCAGCACGACCGGGCGGTTCTCGCCGTCAATGTCCATCCGCGTGAAGATCATCGGCTGGGTGGCAGTGAAATCCCAGTTGTCGCCCGGGGTTTCCTGATAATGCCACTTCATCCTGCCCGTCTTCGGGTCGAGCGCGACAAGGCTGGCGAGATAGAGATTGTCCCCGCCCGCAGGCGAGCGCTTCGACGTGGCGTAAGGCCCGCCGTTGCCGGTGCCGACGAGGACAAGCCCGGTTTCCTGGTCGTAGTTTATTGCATCCCACGGCGAACCGCCGCCGCCGATGTCCCAGCGGCTGTTCGGATCCCAGGTCTTGAGCGCCACCTCAAGTTCAGGGGTCTCCTGTGGCCCCAGCTTCGGATCGTGCGGCACGACATGCCAGCGCCAGCGCAGTTTGCCCGTGTCGAGATCGAGCGCGGTGACATAGCCGCGCACGTCGTATTCCGCGCCGCCCATGCCGATGACCACGACATCGCCCGCCACTTCCGGCGCGCCGGTCGAATTATCACCCTTGGCGCGGTCTTCGATGAAGTCGCTCTTCCACACGACCGCGCCGGTCCGCGCATCGAGCGCATACATCCAGCCATCGAGCGACGCGACGAACACCTTGCCCCGCGCCACGGCCACGCCACGATTGACCATGTCGCAGCAGACGGTGCGGTTGACCTGCATGTCGACCTCAGGCTCGAACCGCCAGAGTGCCTTGCCGGTCGCCGCATCGAAGGCATAGGCGCGGCCTGCGGTGCCGGAGGTATAGAGCACGCCATCGACGACAACCGGCGTCGCTTCCTGCCCTCGAAACGTGTCCAGTTCGGCAGACCACGCGAGCCCGAGTTGGCCGACGTTCTGCGCATTGATCGCCGTCAGCCGCGAATGGTGCGTCTTGCCGGAATCGCCGCCGGGGCTGAGCCATTCCCGCCCGGCGCCCTCGGTCAGCGCCGTTGCACCGCCCAGGGAGCAGGCCGCAAGGCCAAGGAAGAGACTGGCAAGGATCTGGCGCATCACAGCGCGTCCCACGGCGAGGGCATCCGGTAGGGCACGGTGATGAAGTTCGCCTCGATCTGTTCGATCATGCCGTGGTCGATCTTGAACAGCTCGGAAATATAGAAGCTGTGCGGGCGCAGCACGGGGCTTTTCACGGTGCGCCCGTCGGTCAGATGGAACTCGCGCAAGCGCCCCGAATGGTCGATGAAGCCGAACGCCAGCACCAGCCCGCGCTCTTCATCTACCAGCGGGAAGCGGCGGGCGCGCAAGTCGTCGTCGTAGCGATAATTGCCCATGCGGAACTGCTCTTCGCAGCCGAGCGCCGAGACCGGCACGATCTTGGCAAAATCGGGATTGCGCGTTGTCTGCACCCCATTCTCCACGCGGTTGCAATCGGGGTGGAACCTGGTGTGGATCGTCCCGTCATTGCGCTGGAGGGTGTCGAAATAGCCGTTCGACAGGCGCACCATTTCCTCGCGCGTAACCGGCGCTTGCGCTTCGCGGTGCAGGATCGGCTTGTCCCAGTAGCGGCAATTCTCGAACTTGATGCCACTGTCGGACTGGCGGACGATCAGCATCTCACACTCCGCAATCTGCCCTGCTTCGTTCAGCCCCAGCCGCAGGGTGAAGGCGGATTCCTCGATCGGCTCGATCACCGTGCCGAAATAGCCAACCTGGCCCGTCTTCACATCGGCAAAGCGCAACTGGTAGTCGCCCAGCCGGTCGATCGTGCCCCACACGCCGTCGCCAATCTCCAGCATGACGTTGTTCTCGCTGTGATGCGCGTTCGGCGCCCAGTCGAGCGCGTGCGGGTCGCGCGCGTTCAGAGCGGCGAGAAACCGGTCAAGGACGGCATAGAGCTCGGCGCGGGTCATCGATTCTCCCAAGACAAATTGAGGCTTTGACGGCCTTCTCGTCGCAAGGCATACTCTACCAATTGTTATAAATAAAGGGGGAGAGGCGCATGGCGCGGACCGAGGCCGAACAGGCCAACCACGACCTCGTGCTGGAGATGTACCACAAGGTCCTGATCGCGATGGATAGCAGCGCGGTCGACCGCTACATCGCGCCGGGTTACGTCCAGCATTCCTCGCTGGCCGAACCGACGGTGGAGGCGCTCAAGGGCTTCCTCGACCGCGTGCGGGCCGAATCACCCGATGCCACGCAGACCATCCACCGCAGCTTCGTCGATGGCGATCATGTCATCACCCACACCCACGTGGTGCGCTGGCCGGACGATCCGGGCCTTGCCGTGGTCGATATCTTCCGGGTGGAAAACGGCCTGATCGTCGAGCACTGGGACGTGATCCAGGACGTACCGGCCCAGCCGGTCAACCCCAACAGCATGTTTTGAAGGGAGAAGAACGATGCGCCTCGTATTCGCAGCAATTGCCCTCGCCCTCACCGCTACTGCCGCGCAGGCGGAGGAATGCAAGCTTGCGCCAAAGCAGGTGGTCAGCAACTTCATGGACGAATTCTACATCCAGAAGAAGGTCCGCTCCTCGTTCGAGCGCTGGGTCGATCCCGGTTACATCCAGCACAACCCCTATGCCGCCACCGGCCGCGAAGCCGCGATCGGGTTCCTCGAAAAGTTCGTGGCCGAAAACCCCGGCCAGCGCACGACGATCCACCGCATCATCGCCGATGGCAACTTGGTCGCGGTCCACAGCCACGGCTGGATGGAAAACGGCGACGCAGCGGCCAGGCGCGGCTTCGCGGTGGTCGACATCTTCCGCGTCGAAGGTTGCCGGGTGATGGAGCACTGGGACGTGCTTTCGCCTGTGCCGGAGGCTTCGGCCAATACCAACACGATGTTTTGAAACTGCTTGCCCGTCATCCCGGCGAAGGCCGGGATCCATAACGGCAGAGTCGTGCAGGATAGAGAACCAATGGGCCCCGGCCTGCGCCGGGGCAATGATGAGTCAGGCGAGGAGCGGATATGCGGTTCGACAACAAGTGCGTGGCAATTCTGGGCGGCAACGCCGGAATCGGCCTTGCCGCAGCACGGATGTTCGCCGCCGAGGGCGCGAAACTCGCCATCACCGGGCGCAACGCCGAAACCCTGCGCGCGGTGGCCGAGGAACTTGATGCGCTGTGCATCCGCTCGGACATGGGCGACCTTGTGCAGACGGAAGCGGCGCTGGCCGAGATCGAGCAAGCGCTGGGCGGGATCGACGTGCTGTTCGTAAACGCAGGCGTGGGCGGCTTTGCCATGGTGCCGGACGTGACGCCCGAGTTCTGGGACCAGATCCACACCGTCAACCTGCGCGGCGCGTTCTTCGCGATCCAGAAGGCATTGCCGCTGATGCGCGACGGCGGGTCGGTCGTCATCACCGGCTCGATCGGATCGACCGCAGCGGTGCCCGGCAATGTTGCCTACGCCGCCGCCAAGGCTGGCCTGAGGGCCATGGCGCGCATCGTCGGCAAGGAACTGCTGCCGCGCCGCATCCGCGTGAACATGGTCAGCCCCGGCCCGACCGACACCGAAATCTTCAAGCGCGACGCCACGCCTGGTGAAATCCAGAGCATGCGCGACATGCTCTCGTCAGTAGTGCCCATCGGCCGCATGGGCACGTCGGAGGAAGTGGCGCGCGCCGTGCTGTTCCTCGCCAGTGCCGAAGCCAGCTTCATCAACGGCGTGGACCTCAGCGTCGATGGCGGGTGCATCGAACTGGGCTGACGATTGGGCTGATTATTGCTTCGGCCCCGCCTCGGCCGCGCCTTTCAGCGTGGCGCCGCTACGGTCAGGCAGCGTCCAGATAATCAGATTCACCACCATGATCCCGGCGAGCGTCAGCATCAGCACCGGCCGCTTGCGCTCACCCCGGCGCAGCAGGAACACGGCCCCGCCGACAAGGGCGATGGCGGCCAGCATCATCAACGATAGCGCAGCATCAAGCATGCAGGATTCCTTGAATACGGCACCGGCCCACTCCCCCGGTGCCGCCAATCAGAATCCGTTAGCGGCTGAACAGGCCTTTGGCCATATCGGCAAGATCGTCGAGCGGATTGCCGTCGCCATCCCTGTCGAGGAAGGCCGAAACCTTGCTTAGAGCATCGGGGTTCTGGCCAAGCGCCGAGGCAAAGCTGGCCAGCGCGCCCTCGCCGCCAATGTGGCCGACGATCTCCTGCAGCTTCGCGGCATCGAGGCCGGAATTTGCGGCTGCCGTCTCGATCGTATCGCCCTTCGACTGGTGCCCCGCAGCCAGCGCCGCTATCGCATTCTCGGCCATGTCGGGATCGATGCCGACCTTTGCCGCGAGGTTCTTCACATCGACGTTGCCAGCCACCTGGCCAAGGATCGAATCGAACAGGCTCATTGAAAATCCCCTTCTCTGCCGCGCACAGCGTAACAGTTGGCAGTCAGACTTCCAGAGCGTGAATTTCCGCCCGCCGCCTTGCCCCATCGCGCCGCACCAGCAACGCCGAATACTCCGGCACCTCGATCCACGTCGCAAAGTCGCGGGTCAGCGGTTCGGAGGCGACAATCACGCTGTCGGCGTCGATGGCGCCGCCGGTCAGCTTCCATTCGCCCTCGTGCAGCCCGTAGTCGCGCCCGCAGGTGTACCACATCGAGAGATACTCCGAGCTGCCCTGAAGCGCGCCTGCATCGAAGTGCCCGAAGTCGAAAGTGAAGCGCACGGCAGCAAGGTTCGTGCCATCGCAGAACATCAGGTTGGTCGAGCTCGACCGCGTAATCCCATGCCGCGCCCGCGCCTCGCGCAGCACGCTCAAGGCATGGCGAATCGCGGCGAGGATGGCGTCCGGCTCGTTGATCCCGCCCGGATCAGGCAGCGCCGAGACGACCAGCGCATAGATCCATTCGCTGTCGGTAGAGCCCTGGATCTGCCTGGCGAACTCCGGCCGGATATGCGGAGCAAGATCGAAGCGCATGTCGCGAAAACCCGCCAGATCGCCGTTGTGCGCCATGGACAACGGCACCCCATCGAAGCGGAAGGGATGGCAGTTCTGCTCGTTGATCTGGACCGTCGAGTTGTAGGGCACGCCGCGAATGTGCGCGAGGAGTGCCGATGAGCGCAGCTTGCCGGCAAGCGCCTTCAGGTTCCGGTCGAACAACGCGACTTGCGTCGTGCGATAGCGGAAGGGCACGTTGGGGGCATGGCTGGCTTCGTCCCACGCCGCCATGCCGAAGCCTGCCAGGTTCAGCATCTGCAGCATCTGCGCGCCGATGGTCTGGTTGAGCAGCGAGGAATCGGGTGCATAGAGCAGGTCGTCGAGCAGGACCGGCGTGCCGAGATAGCTGAGGATGCGGCACATCAGCCCAGTTCCCCGGCATGATTGAACCGCGCCAAGGATAGCGAGCGGCCGAGATGGCGATTGGCCTTGCGCTGGTCCTGCACCAGCTGTCGCCCGAATGCGGCGTGCAGCGCGGGCAGCCACGGCGGCGCCTCTGCCTCCAGCGCGGCCAGCATACGTCCAGGAAGATGAACGAGTTGCGCCCGTTCCGCCGCCGTCACCAACAGGGGCTGCGGCCCGCCGTCGCTGTGGCCGGTCAGGCCGACGAAGCAGCCGGGCCCGAACACGAAGACCTGTTCCGCCATCGCGCCCCGCGGGACTGCAGCACGGACTGCTCCGCGCAGGACAAGAAACAGGCCGTCCTGGCTGTCCCCGGGAGCAGCGACCGTAGCGCCCCGCCGCGCTTCCAGCAGTACCCCCGCCTGTACGACATCCTCGATGCCCTTCAGGCGCGCAAGCCCACGCGCCAGCGCGGCAGCATCGACACGCGACGGGACCGGTCCCGGACCCGAATGCAATTGCCGCAGCGAGAGAGGATCAAAATGCCCCTCGGCCACGATCCGCTCGAGCGTCTGCCGGGTGCGCGCGGCCACGAGGCGGCGCAAGGCATGGCCAAGTTGCATGGCCCAGTCCGAGCCATCGGCCAGCAGCGCCCGAAAGCGGCGGCCTGACACCACCAGCCCGCGGGTGTCCTCCACCGCCCTGACCCGGGCCGAGCGGGGCCCATCGTCCAACAGGGCAAACTCGCCGACGACTTCGCCGGGACGGATCGCCGAGATCACTGCGTTGTCGTCACCAGGAATGCGCGCCGCTATCTCCAGCAGGCCCGCTTCGACAAGATAGAGTGCATCGGCATGATCGCCTTGCCGGAACAGCACCTCCCCCGCGCCGACGGCGAACGGCGAGGCATTGCCCAGCAGTGCCGCCCAAGTCTCGCGATCGAACCCGGCAAGCTGCGCCGGTGCCTGCGCTCTCTCTCCCATCCGCAGAGATTGCGCCTGCCCCGCCTGAACGTCAATCTGCCTCGGCGAGGGCCTGCAACTGGTCGGCACAGGCGTTCCACCCGGCTTCGAAGCCCATCTCGGCGTGGCTCTGCATGGCCTCCTCGGTCCAGTGCCGAGCGCTGGCGGTGTAGCGCGTGCCATCGCCCTCTGGCGCCACTTCCCAGATACCGATCATGAAAGGTCCGGATGGCTCGAAGTCATGCGTCACCGCGTCGGTCGTGATGAACCGCCGGCCTTCTTCCCAGGCGAGGAATAACCCCTCCTGCGGCATCTCCTCGCCATCGGGGCCGTGCATGACCATCGCCGACCGGCCTCCGGGCCGACGCTCCTGCGCGATCATGGTGATGTGCCAAGGCTTCGGGCACCACCATTCCTCCTGCCGGTTGGCGAGCACGTCCCAGACTTTGACCGGGCTGGCCGCGATATAACGGCTGATCGAAAGCTCGTGCATGTATGTCTCCTTTCAAGGTCAATCGCGATCGGGCGCGCCGAGCGGGAAGTAATGCCGAAACCGCCGGGCGTCCTCGACGCAGCGCGCGACCGGCGGCAATGCCAGAAGGTGGGCGCGCCACGTCCGCAGGCGAGCGCAGTCATCGGGAATGCGCACGACCCAGTCTGCGTAGAACAGCGAAGGCGCGGCGGCGCATTCGATCAGGCTGATCGTCGCGGGCATCGCATAGCCCGCCAGCCACGCGTCGATCCAGCGATAAGCGCGCGTCACACGCTCCTCGACCCGCGCCTGCACTTCGGCCGAGACCGACCCATGCCGGATCGCATCGTCGACGCTGTCCTGCATCGCGTTCATCACGTAGTTGTCGAACACCCGGTCGATCATGCGCGTCCGGATCGCGTCGTCTGCGCCCACAGGAATGAGCGGCGCAGGGCCGGGATGATGGAGCGCAAGGTACTCGATGATCGAGGTCGCTTCGAACACCTCCCGCTGCCCATCGACCAGCAGCGGAAACTTGCCCAACGGGCTGGCCTGCTGGACCCGAGCATAAGCGGCTTTGTACTCCGGATTCTCCGCATCGAGGCTGTGAAACACGAAAGGCGTGCCATTGGCATAGAGCGCAATCAGCGCCTTCCATGTGTAGGACGAGAACGGGTGGCCATAGAGTGCAAGCATCAGGCATCACCTCGCGCCGCTGCCGCGATCGCGGCATGATCGATCTTGTGCATGGTCATCATGGCCGTGAACACCCGCGCGCGAACATCGGGGTCGGGATGGGCCATGCCTTCGGTCAGGACCCGCGGGGTGATCTGCCAGCTCAGACCCCACTTGTCCTTGCACCAGCCGCAGGCGCTTTCCGCACCGCCATTGCCGACGATGGCGTTCCAGTAGCGATCGGTCTCCTCCTGCGAGTCGGTAGCCACCTGGAACGAGAACGCCTCGCTGTGCGGGAACTGTGGCCCACCGTTGAGGCCCAAGCAGGGCGTGCCGAGAACCGTGAACTCGACCGTCAGCACAGTGTCGGCAGAGCCCCCGGGGAAGTCGGTGGGCGCACGATGGACCGACCTGACCTCGCTGTCGGGGAAGGTCGCGGCGTAGAAGTTGGCCGCTTCCTCGGCATCGCCGTTGTACCACAGGCTCAGCGTGAGCGGAGGGACGGTCACGACTGCATCTCGGCAATCAGCTTCATGTCGATGGCCTTGGCCTCGGCATAGGCTGGCCGTGCCCGCACCCGGTCAAGGTAGGCCAGGAACTCCGGCCGCTCGGGCAGGGACTTGAAGCCGACGCCCCAATCCACGTGGCTGCCGACATAGACATCCGCCATCGTGAACCGATCGCCGCAGACATAGGCATTCTGCGCCAGATGCCCGGCAAGCGCATCGACCGTGCGATCGTAGCTGCCGAAACCGGCCATGCCTTGCTGTCGGGGGTCCTTCGGGTCAAAGCCGAGGCTGCGCGCCGTGACCGCCTGCTCCACCGGTCCCGCCGCAAAGAACGTCCAGCGCAGATAGGCCGCGCGTTCGTGATCCTGCGGACCGAGGCCGGACTCCGGAAAGACCTCGGCCAGGTACAGGCAGATCGCGGCGCATTCGGTGACCACGTGATCGCCCTCGTCGGCATGGTGCACGATCGTCGGCACCTTGCCCATCGGGTTGGCGGCAAGGAATCCCTCGGGCTTGGCCTGCCAGTCGACCAGCACGGTGTCATAAGTCGCGCCGACTTCGTGCAGTGCCCAGCGTGCGATCTGACCGCGCGACATCGGGTTCGTATAGAACGTGAACCTGCTCATCTTCACTCTCCTTTGGGGCCGACCACGCCGAACTGCGCGCCCTGCGGGTCCTGCGCGATGACGACCCAGTCGCCGCCCGGCACCTGATGCGGCTCGGTCAGGACCGTGCCGCCTGCGCCGACGATGGCGTCACGGGCCTGCACGGCAGACGGGACGCCGAAATAGACCTGCCAGCTTGGCCTACGCCCACTGACCAAGGGCATGATGCCGCCCAGCGCCTGGCTGCCAAAGTCGATGAAGGCGTATTCGCCCAGTTCACCCATCGGCATCACGTTGTTGAATTCGAAGCCGAAATGCCGACCGTAGAAAGCCTTGGCGCCAGCGGGATCAGGCGTTGCCAGATCGTGCCAGCGCACGTGCTGCACGCCATCGGCCTTGAACGCATCGCTCTGCGCATCGGGCCGGTCAGCAGGAGGGCGCGGCTGCATCAGGTAGAACGGCACGCCTTGCGGATCGGTGACCATGGCAAAGCTGCCCTCGGCAATATCGGTCCGGGGCATCAGCACGCGGCCGCCATCCGCCTCGATCGCCGATAGCGCCACGTCGATATCCGCGACGGCGAGATAGGGCACCCATGCCGGGTGCGCTCCGCCTTGCTGCATGGCCTCGGTCAATTGCAGCACCCCGCCATTGCCACCGCCATCGCTGCGCAGGATCATGCGATAGTCGACCGACGATTGCGGATCGGGCGCGCTGAAGCTCCAGCCGACCACCGCGCCGTAGAACTCCGCCGCAGCATCGGCATCGCCGGTCATCAGTTCGTACCAGCAGAACGGAACAGGGCGGCTCACACCCTCTGCCCCAGATCCAGCATCGTGGTGAAGCCCCCGGTGATCATCCGCGCCCCGTCGAAGGGCATGTCCATCGGCTCGCTGCTTTCGGACATGAGCTTTTCCATTGCGGCATGGGCGGCATCGCGAGTCTGCCGGTCAGGCCATTCCGCCCAGCTGAACACGATTGTCTCTTCGCTTGTCGCCTCCGTGGCGCGGTGGAAATCCGTGCGCTTGCCATGGGGCACATCGTCTCCCCAAGCCTCGACCACCCGCAGCGCGCCATGCTCGACCAGCATGGCGTCGAACTTGCGGGCGACTGCCTCGTACTTCTCGCGGTTGGCGGTCGGCACCGCCAGTACGAACCCGTCTACATAGGACATGGGCCTTCACTCCTCTCCGGTTTCTCTCCCGAACAACATCGCGAAGTAGCGCCTGAGGTGCACCAGTTGCTCTCGCGCCAGTTCTGCGGCGGTCTCCTCGGGCTGGGTCTTGGCCAGGATAAACGCGCCCTGAATCACTGCCTGGACATGCCGCGCAAGGCTGGCTCCTGTCGTGCCTGCTACGCCGCACTGTGCCACCGCTGCGTCGAGATCCGCTTCAAGCGCCCGCGCATTGGCCATGATGCTGGCCTCAGCCGCAACGCGGATTGCCGCGCTCGAGCGAAACGCTTCCTGCACCAGCGTCCCCGCCACGCACGAGAACGCTTCGGGCGGCCCGCCGATCAGAGCGATACGCAGATCGATGTAGCCCAGCACCCGGTCGACCGGATCGGCCAGCGCGTGAAAAGGCGCCTCGGCGAAGAATCCGCCAGTGCTCGCGGACCAATACTCCGCCGCCGCGACGCCGAGCGCTTCCTTCGACGAGAAATGGTGGAAGAACGCGCCCTTCGTCACCCCGGCCTCGGCGCAAAGCTGATCGACCGAGGTCCCCGCAAAGCCGTTCGACCGGATCAGCTTCACCGCCGCCTCAAGCAGCTTGTCCTTCGCGGTCACAGCCGGAGGTCGAAAGGGTCGATTCGGTATCACCTGAACAGGCATACCGACCAGTCGGTATGCTGCAAGCGCAAAGCGATGAAGCGTTTCCGGGAGGACGCAGCCCGCCCTCCCGGAACCCCGAGGTCACATGGCCATGATGCGCTGCGCTATCGGCTCTTCCTGCGCCGCCACCGCCACCCAAGCCGGGCGCACGGTGACGCGCGCATACCACGCCGCCGTCTTGGGCCGCGCGGCTGCGTCGACACCGTGGCCAACATAGGCCAGCGTGCGGAACATCGAGGCGACGGCAATGTCGCTCAGGCTGAAGCTATCGCCCAGCAGCCAGCCCTCGTCCGGCACAGCCGTTTCCAGCCAGTCCACCCACCGCGGCAGTTCGGCCTCACCTTGCAGGGCAATCGCCTCGTCGCCACCGGTCTTGATCAGCTTAGGACCGACGAGGCGGTTGAACAGGATCTTGAGGCCCGACGCGCCCAGCACGGTGTCGGCAAACTCGTCCCAGAACACTGCCTTGCCGCGCAGCTTGGCATCGTCCGGGATCAGGCGCGGCTCGGGGTATTGAGCATCAAGGTACATCGCGATCGCGGTCGAATCGGCCAGTTGGAAGCCGTCGTCGTCGATCGCCGGAATCTTGCCCAAAGGGCTGCAGGCGAGGAATTCGGGATCGCTGCTGCCCGGCCCGCCCCGCGCCAGCTCATAGGAAATGCCCTTTTCCGTAAGGACAACCGCCACCTTGCGCACGAACGGCGAAAGCATCGCGCCGTAGAGCTTCATCGAAATTCTCCCATTCTAACGGACAGGTTCCGTGAAACCTTATTGCAGCGCCGCGCCCGCCCGTATAGGCGAGGCAGCGATGAGCGAACTTCCGAACAGCCACGCGACGACGCTGCTCGCCGCGCCCGACACCGAAATCGATGTCCGCGAGACCTTCGGCATCGACATCGACATGAAGGTCC
>JBEQCK010000100.1:0-13246 GCA_041639335.1 Novosphingobium sp. | reverse complement strand
CCCAAGGGCAGAGGCATGATCGTGCCCGTGGACGTCGCAAGCCGATGCACAGCCGCAAGCGCTGGCCAGCTTCGCTGCCGCTTCGGGTTCCCGGTAGTAGCCACCGAAGGTCCTGACCGGCGACCAGTCAGGCATTGGCGCGGGCAGGGCAGGGGCCAGCGAGCCGAAGTCGCCTTCGCCATGCACCACCTTGCCGCCCAGCAGCGTCAGCACGGCACGGATATGCGGAATGTCGCGTTCGGGCACTGCGAAGTAGTCTGCCGACAGCAGCGCGCAGTCGGCAAGCTGGCCCGGCTTGATCTGGCCCTTCTTTCCCACTTCGCTGGAAAACCACGTGTTCTCATGGGTCCACATCGCCAGCGCCTTTTCGCGGCTCACGCGGTTTGCACCGGGATAGAGGGCGAGGCCGCCCACGGTGCGTCCGGTGACCAGCCATGACAGCGAAACCCACGGGTTGTAGCTGGCAACGCGCGTCGCATCCGTGCCCGCGCCGACCGGAATGCCGGCTGCGATCATTCGCGCGATCGGCGGGGTGCGTTCAGCGGCGCGGGCGCCGTAGCGCTCGACGAAGTATTCGCCCTGATAGGCCATGCGGTGCTGCACGGCGATGCCGCCGCCGAGCGCAGCGATACGGTCGATGTTGCGCTCGCTGATCGTCTCGGCATGATCGAAGAACCAGTTGATGCCGGTGAGCGGCACGTCGCGGTTGACCTTCTCGTAGACGTCGAGCGCGCGCCCGATGGTCTCGTCGTAAGTCGCATGCAGGCGCCAGGGCCAGCGGTTCTCGGCGAGCAGGCGGATCACCGGCTCGAGATCGCCTTCCATCGACGGCGGCATATCCGGCCGCGCCACGCGGAAGTCCTCGAAGTCGGCGGCGGAATAGACCAGCATCTCGCCGGCGCCGTTGTGGCGATAGGTATCGTCGCCCTGACCCGGGGTGACCTGCTTTACCCACCCGGCGAAGTCCGCCAGTTCGTCTTTCGGCTTCTGGGTGAACAGGTTGTAGCTGATGCGCACGGTCAACTGTCCGTCGTCGTGCAGTTTTTCGATTACGTGGTAGTCGTCGGGGTAGTTCTGGAAGCCGCCGCCTGCATCGATCACGCTGGTCACGCCAAGCGAATTCACCTCGCGCATGAAGTGGCGGGTGGAATTGATCTGGTAGTCCTCGGGGAGCTTCGGCCCCTTGGCCAGGGTGGAATAGAGGATCGTGGCGTTGGGCTGTGCCAGCAGCAGGCCGGTGGGATTGCCCGCCGCATCACGCACGATTTCCCCGCCCGGAGGATTGGGCGTGTCCTTGCCATAGCCGACCACACGCAGCGCTGCGGCATTGAGCAGGGCGCGGTCATAAAGGTGGAGGATGAACACCGGCGTATCGGGCGCCACCGCGTTCAGTTCGGCCAGCGTCGGCAGGCGCTTCTCGGCGAACTGGTGCTCGGTAAAACCGCCAACCACGCGCACCCATTGCGGCGCAGGCGTGCGATCAACCTGTGCCTTCAGCATCGCCATGGCATCGGCGAGCGTCGGCACGCCGTCCCAGCGAAGTTCCATGTTGAAGTTCAGCCCGCCCCGGATGATGTGCATATGGCTGTCGATAAGTCCGGGGATCATGCGCCGGCCACGAGCGTCGATGACCGTCGCGTCGGGCGCCGCGGCTCTGACTTCGTGTTCGGACCCCACGGCAAGGAAGCGGCCGTCGCGGATTGCCACGGCTTCGGCGCGGGGGTTCTCGCGGTCGAGCGTGGTGACGAGGGCGTTCACGATGATAAGGTCGTCACGCATTGGCACAGGCTTTCTGTCTTTGGCTCGGGCAAGGCCGGGGAGCAGCGACAGGGCCGAGGCGCCAAGCGCTCCGGCCAGGGTCTCGCGGCGGCTCGCGCTCATGGCTGGTCATCCGGGGCAGGGGGCAGGCCAGTGACCCGCTCGGCGCAACTGGTCTTCCAGAACAAGGCGACCTCCTGCCCATGGATTACCCGTTTCGCCAGCGGCACGGCCTGTTCGCCCAGCAGCATGCCGAGCAGTCCCAGCAGCGCGATCGCGGGAGGGGCGGGCGATCGCGTGCCGAGCAGGCTGTAGAGGGCACCGACCAGCAGTCCGATGCCGAGTGCGGCGAGATAGGGTTTCATGGGCAGGAGGCTCCCGATTGGGCCGGTGAGGGATCAGTGGCCTTCGGGGTGGGGCGCCTCGTGCGGGAAAGCGCCGCGCTGCGGGGCCTTGTGGACCATGGTGTAGGCGTAATCGACGCCCATGCCGTAGGCCCCCAGATGCTCGCGCACGATGTCCATCACGCCATTGTAGGTATCGCGATGCGCCCAGTCGCGCTGCAGTTCGAGCAGGGCATTGATCGTGGTGAGCGACTGTGCGCCAGCCTGCTCCATCCGCCGCACGGCAGCGTCATGTGCTTCCTGCGAGGTTCCGCCGGAGGCGTCGGTGACGATGTAGATCTCGAAGCCTTCCTCGATCGCGCAGAGCGTCGGGAACAGCAGGCAGGCCTCGGTCCACAGTGCGGCAATGACCAGCTTCTTCTTCCCGCTCGCCTTGACCTGCGCGACCAGTTCGTCGGAATCCCACGAATTCATCGAAGTGCGTTCGATCGGCTTCTGCTGCACCACGTCGAGCAGTTCGGGCCAGATGTAGCCCGAGAAGCTCTCGGTCTCGACTGCGGTCAGGATGATCGGCACGTTGAACAGTTTGGCTGCCTTGGCCAGCACAACGGTGTTGTTCTTGAGCGTCTGCCGGTCGATGCTGGTCACGCCGAACGCCATCTGCGGTTGGTGGTCGATAAAGATGAACAGCGTATCGTCAGCGTTGATCAGCTTCTGGGAACGGAAGGACATGGGAATTTCTCCTGAGGGTGTTTGGGGGCTCAGTGCGCCTGAAGATGCGCTTCGAGGAACCAGAGCTGCTTGTCGGTCTCGCGCGAGACTTGCGTGAACAGATCGGCCGTATCGGCATCGCCGATGACGCCCGCCTGATCGATCGCCTCGCGCACCGCCTTGCCGAAGGCGCCAAGGCTTGCGCTGAGGGCCTTGAGGTGCGCCTCGCCGCCCGTGGCCTCCAGCGGATAGCCGTAAAGCGTGGTCGCCGCGGCGGTGGTGGTCACGCGCCCGTCGGCCACGTGGCCGAGCGTGGTGATGCGTTCTGCCAGCAGATCGACGAACTGCTCGATTTCGTCGTGCACGGCGTCGAACAGCTGGTGCAGCTGCAGGAAGTGCGGGCCCTTGACGTTCCAGTGGGCCTGCTTGGCCTGCGCCTCGAGGTCGAGCGCGTCGGACAGGCGGGCCTGCAGCAATCCGCAGGCCTGCTTGCGCACGTGTTCCGAAAGGTCGATGCGGCTGGAGTAGCTCATCGCCTCAGGCCTTGATGAAAGCGAGCAGGTCGGCGTTGATCACATCCGGGTGGGTCGAGGCCATGCCGTGAGGCAAGCCCGGATAGGTCTTGAGCGTACCCTTCCTGACCAGCTTGATCGCGAGGTGTGCCGAATTGGCAATGGGCACGATCTGGTCGTCCTCGCCATGCATGATCAGCACCGGCACGTCGATAGCCTTGAGATCTTCGGTGAAGTCGGTTTCCGAAAAGGCCTTGATGCAATCGTAGTGCGCCTTGGCACCACCCATCATGCCCTGCCGCCACCAGTTGTCGATCAGCCCCTGGCTGACTTTGGCACCGGGACGGTTGAAGCCGTAGAACGGTCCGCTCGGAACATCCTGAAAGAACTGCGCCCGATTGGCGACCAGCGCGGAACGGAAGCCGTCGAACACTTCCATTGGCAGCCCGCCTGGATAAGCGGCTGTCTTCAGCATGATCGGCGGAACTGCGCCGATCAGCACGGCCTTGGCCACGCGGCCGGGCCGGGCGCGGGCCACATAGCGGGCAACTTCGCCTCCGCCAGTCGAATGGCCGATATGGACGGCGCGTCGCAGATCGAGATGGTCGGTCAGCGCGGCAACGTCGGCGGCATATGTGTCCATCTCGTTGCCCGTGTCGGTCTGGGTCGAACGGCCATGCCCGCGCCGGTCATGCGCAATCACGCGGAAACCCTGCTGCAGGAAGAACATCATCTGGTTGTCCCAGTCGTCTGCGCTCAGCGGCCAGCCGTGATGGAACACCAGCGGCTGCGCATCCCTCGGGCCCCAGTCCTTGAAAAAGATAGTCGTGCCGTCCTTGGTGGTGATCGTACCCATCCTGCGTTCTCCTGAAGCGGGCGTATTCGTGGCAAAGGCGATGCCAGGCAGCGCAGTCAGTGCTGTCGCAACCGTGCCGGCAGCCAGAAATCCGCGTCTTGGCAAAGTGATAGCTGCTTGGTCCGCTCTGTCGGTCATGTCCGGCACCCCTCGTTACCTCACGAGAATGATCCGCATTTGCCGCGCCGGATACACCCGGTCGGGGGTGCGTGACGGCCCGCTTTCGGGTGGCTACCCACCACCGCCGCGTCGTGGTAATCTTCCGCACAAGGACAAATACTTGCCGCTGCCCGGTGGGGCTCGGGCAACGCTGCCAGAGGGCAAGAAACGCGCATGTCAGCCGGGAATTCTGCCCCGATCCGCATCCTGATTGCCGATGATCACCCCATCCTGCGCGAAGGCATTTGTGCGATCATCGCCTTGCAGACTGACATGGAACTGGTGGGTGAAGCGGCAAACGGCATCGAGGCCGTAAGCCTTTACGAAGAATTGCGCCCCGATGTGGTCCTGATGGATCTGCGCATGCCTGAAATGACGGGCGTCGAAGCCATCGTGAAGATCCGCGCTGCACATCCCGATGCCCGGATCATCGTGCTGACCACCTATTCGGGGGATGCAAAGGCGCTGGAGGCGATGCGGGCCGGGGCTGCGGGATTTCTGCTGAAAAGCAGTCTGCGCCGCGAGTTGCTCAACGCGATTCGCGTCGTTCATCGCGGGCAGCGCCATCTCCACCCCGATGTTGCGCAGGAGATAGCGCTGCACGCCATCGAGGACCCGCTCAGCCCGCGCGAAGTGGAAATCCTGCAGATGATCGCAGGCGGCCATTCCAACAAGCAAGTGGCGTGGCGGCTTGGCGTGGCCGACGAGACCGTAAAGTCAAACATCAAGAGCATTTTTGCCAAGCTGCATGTCAGCGACCGCACCCATGCCGTGACCACTGCGGCCAAGCGGGGCATCATTGAGCTTTGACTTCAGAATCTGGCAGGTGTGGCGCCTGGCGCTGGCAGTGCTGTTCGCACTGCTTGTCGCGCCGCTTTCGGGTGCAGTTTCCGAACAACACCCGGATGCACCCGGCGCGCCGCTGCGCGGCTTCAAGCTGCGTCACTGGTCGGTCGAAGAGGGGGCGCCAAGCCGCATCAACGCCATCACCCAATCTCGAGACGGCTTCCTTTGGCTAGGCGGCGTGGACGGGTTGTTCCGCTTTGACGGACTGACTTTCGAACGCATCGGACCTGCGCCTTCCGCGCCAAATCGTATCGTTGTCGCCCGCCTGCTGGCGGCGCGCGATGGCACGATCTGGATCGGCCTTGCCCGTCGCCGCGGCATGCTGGTCTGGCGTGGCGGCAAGCTGGTCGACCCCGGCATGCCCAATCCCTCGCGCGAGGTGAATGACATCGCGCAGGGGCCGGACGGTGCGATCTGGGTAAGTCGCGGGGGGCGCAGCGAGAAGTCGCTTGCCCGGTGGCACAACGGACAATGGACCGAGTTCGACGCACGCTCCGGCTTGCCGGAAAAACCTGTCTGGAATCCGCTCTTTGCGCGTGATGGAACGCTGTGGCTGACCACCGAGGAGGCCGTCTATCGCAAAGTTGCAGGCCAAGACCGCTTCGAACCCACCGGGATCGTCACCTTGCCGCGCGCGACGCTGGCCGAAGGGCCGGATGGCACGATCTGGCTGACCGAAAAGGAACAGACCCGCGCGATAGCCAGGGCGGGCCGTCTGATTGCCAATGGGCCGCGTTTTGCCACCCCGTTTGGCATCCGCACGCTGTTCGATTCCCATGGTCACTTGTGGGGCGCGACCTGGAGCGATGGCGTCTTTCGTGTGGAACACCCTGAACAGGCGATGCATTCCGGGAACGGCGGCTCACTGCAACGCCTGAACACCGGCAACGGATTGCTGTCCGATCCCGTGCGAGCCCTGTTCGAGGATCGCGAAGGGAACATCTGGATCGGTGGCGAGATGGGCCTCAACATGCTCCGCCGCGTGCCGGTGGTGACAGCGGCAGGCATTCCATCGGACCCGGCAACCAACCATATGCTGGCTGCAGACCGGGAGGGCGTGGTCTATATTGCCGATGACCATGCGCTTTACATGGTTCGCGCCAAAGCCGATCCTGCGCGTGTTCTCAAATCGGTTCCCATCATCGAAGCGATCTGCGCCGCACAGGGCGAGGGCATCTGGGTCATCCAGCGCGGCAGGGCGCTGCGGCTTTGGTCCGGCCGGGTCCAGCAGACTTTTGCCTTGCCCGAGACTTTCGCTGCCAATTCCTGCGGCGAGGATCGCAGTGGACGCCTGTGGCTGCCTGCATTGCAGAAGGGCCTGTTCGTGCTGGAGCGCAGCGTTACGCGAGCCGTTGCAGGCGTTGCCGGAAAAGATCATTTGCCAGGCAACGTGGCGATCATGGCCGATGGAAGAGCGGCAATTCACTTTCGCGGGAAAATGCCGACCGGTGCGGCGCTGCCATTTCTCGCGCTGACCGACAAGTCCGTGCCCAGTGACGGCGTCGAAGGCCTGCTGGCGGGGCGGGACACACTCTACACCAGCGGCGCTGCCGGGCTCGCTGCACCGCTTCTGCGGGGGCAGCCGCTCCTTTCAGCGGTGCAATACCCGTGGGCGAGTTCGCTCAATGGCATTGTGCAGACTTCCGCGGGCGATACGTGGGCCATTGGCGATCAGGGCGTATCTCGAATGCGCACGGAGGACTTGAACAAGGCAATGGCGCGGCCGGGCACGCCGTTGGCCTATCGGGTGTTCGATTTCCGTGATGGTCTGGCCAGTTTCGTGCAGAAGTCTTCTGGGCTGCAGATCGTTGCCGGGGGTGACGGTCGGATCTGGTTCGCCACACGCGGCAACGTGTCGAGCATCGATCCTGCCACGATCCGCCCGAACCTTCGCCCGCCCGACATCGTCATAAAGGGCATCCGTACCGAACCGAACAGTTTCGTACCGGGCGCGAGGGCAACGATACCGCCCGGCACAAGCCAGGTGGAAATCGAGTACACCGCGACAAGTCTTGCCACGCTGGACAGGGTACGCTTCCGCTATCGCCTGCAGGGCATCCACTCGGCATGGATGAATGCGGGCAGTCGCAAAGTGGCGGCCTTTCCGGGGCTTGGCCCCGGCATCTACCGCTTCGAGGTGCAGGCGGCGAACGAAGACGGCGTTTGGAGCACGCGTCCGGCAGTTGCCGAATTCACCATACAACATGCCTTTCACCAGACGTGGTGGTTTCGCGTGCTGGCTGCAAGCGCTGTGCTTGGGCTGCTGTACCTCATCTATGACCTGCGATTGAAGCAGGTGAGCGGCCGCATCCGCAACCGCATGGGAGCACGAAACGAAGAGCGCGAGCGGATCGCTCGCGAACTGCACGACACCATGATCCAGGGCGTGCAGGGTCTGATCCTGCGCTTTCAGGCCGTGGCAGACCGCTTTGCCGATGATGCAGCGGTACAGGCGTTGCTGAACCCGGCGCTCGAACGCGCCGAAGAGATGCTGGTCGAGGGCCGCGAGCGCGTATCGGGCCTGAGGCGCTCTCGCGTCAGAGATTTTCAGGAAGAACTCGCGAAGCTCATGCGCAGCGAAATCTATCCTCAGGACCTGATCGCGCCGTTGAGCGTCCAGCGGCGGCCTCGTGCGATTTCCGACGGACTGTTCGACGATTTGCTGGCTGTGCTGGGGGAAGCCCTGAACAATGCGGCCTGCCATTCCAGGGCATCACGCATCGAAGTGGGCCTGCGCTATGGCCGCTGGGAGTTCTCTGCTTTCGTCCGCGACAATGGCATAGGCATGAGCGCAGAAATCCTCGAAAAAGGTTCGCCGAAAGGTCACTTTGGCGTTCTCGGCATGCGTGAGCGGATGCTGACAATCGGCGGGAAGCTGAGAGTGGAAAGCGCAGAAGGGTTCGGCACCGAGATCCGGCTGACGTTGCCGGCAAAAGTGGCCTACAGTTCGAAACGGGTTCGCGCTGCCGACGCGTTTTCGATAACTTCGTAGTGCAACTCCCGGTTGGCCCGGCGCCGGCCGAGGCAAATCATTCAGCAACCGGTCCAATTGCGAATGCGATTCTTGCCCGAACTATTGCGGGCCGAGCGTCAGATCGTGGCGAAGATACTTTGTAATGGTACAAAGTTATTATGACATTCTATCTATTGAATGTACTGATAATTTCCTCAAAAATAGATTGACTGAACGTCATCCCATTCTTGATCTGCAAGGTGAGTGCAGCCACCATTTGGTCAAGCGTGTCATCAATTACTTTCTGATAAGTCAATTCGGGCAATCGAGGGGCGACATTCTCGGCGCCTATGACAGCCGTGATGAATGTCAGCATGGCGTGAAGAATGCGGCGGTCGGATGTTTCGGCGTCAAGGTAACTGATCCTTGCACGCAATAACTTCTGCGCCTTGTTCAGGGCGGGCGATAAAGCGCCCGCTTCGTCGGCTATGTGGCGCACCCCCTTCGGGCGATAGTACAGCAGGTACTGGAGCATGAATGCCGGATAGGAAAAGGTGCCGTCCCGGCTGCGAAGCGTGAAGTACGGAAGGCAGATTACCTCCAGGAGCGCGCGGGCGTCGGTGGTGAGTCCGAACTCCTCGAGTCTTTCGAGGAGCCTTGCACGAACCGGCTCCATCTGCGCCACCCTGTGGCGAAAGATCGCCTGCACAAGGCCCTGCTTGGACCCGAAATGATAGCGCACAGCGTTATTGTTCCCATGCCCCGCCAACGCCGCGATCTCGCGCAGCGAAGCTGCTTCGACCCCTTGTTCGGCGAAGAGCTTTTCCCCCGCCAGAATGAGCTGGACCTTGCTGTCCACCGTGTCGGCGGGGTGGTTTTCCTCGAGTGCGCTCATGCGTGAAGCGTAACGCGACTGCGGTTGATCGGGAAGTGTCTCTCGGAAAGATTAAGACTAGTGCGTTAAGCAAATCGGTCTGAAACCGGGGAATTCCGCGGGAATCTTCGAGAATACGGCAGAATGCATGCTCTTATAAAAGTCAGGTGCGTTAATTGCCTGCGTCTGGACATATGGTGCCAACAAGAGCGACCGCGAATCGCTCCGCAGAGTTTGGGAAGAGGGGAGTGTTGGAAATGAGAACGCGTGAACGCATCGGGCGTGGTGCAATCGGACTGCTGATGGCTGGAACGGCGCTCGCACTGTCCGGCGGCGCGCACGCGCAGGCACAGGTAAAGGCACAAGAAGGGGGGCCGCAGGCTGAAAGCGAAGCTACCGATCAGGGCGGCATCCAGGACATTGTGGTTACAGCGCGCAAACGCACTGAAACCACCCAGGACGTTCCCGTGGCGGTCACCGCAATCTCGGCGGCGACAATCCAGAAATACGACCTGACCAGCCTTGAGCGGATCGCCGCAAGCACGCCGTCCTTCGTGGTCGGCCGTGCGCCTTCGGGTTCCGGCGCCACCTTGGTGCTGCGCGGTATCGGCTCGAACACCACCTCGATCGGCCTCGAGCAGTCGGTCGCCGTGATCGTTGATGGCGCCTATTACGGACAGGGCCGGACGATCAACGAAGGCTTCTTCGACCTTGGTCGCCTCGAGATTCTCAAGGGCCCGCAGGCGCTCTTCTTCGGCAAGAACGCTACCGCAGGCGTGGTGTCGATCACGACGGCCGATCCGGGTGACGAACTGGAAGTCATCGCGCGAGCAGGTTACGAGTTCCGCGCCCGCCAGATAGTCGGCGAGGCGATCATCTCGACGCCGGTAACCGATACGCTCGGCGTGCGCCTGGCCATTCGCGGCAGCAAGATGAACCGCGGATACTACAGGCAGCTCGGCACGGACCAGATTTACCCGACATTGGATCGCACCTCGACTGCGCAAGTCGTGACACCGACCAACCACGTTTCGGGGCCTGCTGGTGATGGACGAGGCGACGAATTCTACGTTCGCGGCACTGTGAAGTGGGAGCCGACCGACCAGTTCACCGCAACGATCAAGGCAAACTACGGCTCCAACAACTCCAACAATCCCGCGGCGAGTTCCGTGGTCTACAACTGCCCCACCGGCAAGCTGGCCGCAAATCCCGCGATCGCTTGTGCTCGCGCTTTTCAGTCTTCGGCAAACCGCTTCCCCGCTGCAATCGCGCAAACCGTTCCCTACGCGAACAAGGACGGGCAGACCGGCAACCAGTACAAGAGCTGGGCGGTAAACGCCAACCTTGCCTACGAGATGGACAACGTCACGTTGACCTCGGTCACCAACTACAACTGGAACCGCAACATCTTCCAGTTCGATGGTGACAGTGTCTCGCGGGCGGGCGCACCGGGCGTGTTCGCAACTGAATGGTCGACGTTCCACGCATTCTCGGAAGAACTGCGCGCGCTCACCTCGTATGACGGTCCGGTCAACCTCATGGTTGGCGGCTACTACCAGAAGACCAAGCGCGATTATCTTGCCTGGACTGCGTCGGGCGGCCTTGAAAACAGCAACGCCCCGCAGCCGTTCCAGCGCTATCTGGCCAACTCGAAGGATTCGGAAACCGAGGGCGAAACGATCGCCGGGTTCGGGCAGGTGGTTTACAAGCCGGTCGACCGGCTCGAACTGACTGGCGGCGTGCGCTACACGCACGAGACCAAGGACAGCTACTTCCTCCAGCCTTACAGCCATCCGGTGCGCGTTGCGCAAGGAATCTTCCTGCCGGGCACGACGATCCGTTCGAACGAGACCTTCAACGACTGGTCGCCGGAAGTCACTTTCAGCTTCAAGCCGACTTCGGACATCAACATCTGGGGCGCCTACAAGACGGCCTACAAGTCGGGCGGCTTCTCCAACTCGGGCATTCTCAGCCCCAGCGCCGGACTGCCTGACTTCGAGTTCGATCCCGAAAAGGCGCGCGGCTTCGAAGGCGGCATCAAGACGATGCTGATGGGCCGCCAGCTGCGCTTCAACGTGACGGCCTACAGCTACAAGTACACGAATCTGCAGCTCGACTTCTTCCGGTCGGACATCTTCGCCTTCACCACGATCAACGCCGGATCGGCCCGGACGAAGGGCGTGGAAGTGGACTTCGAGTTCGCGCCGCGCGGGCTCGACGGCTTCGACATTCACGGGTCGATCAACTACAACAAGTCCCGCTACGGCAATGCGATCGGCGCGCCGTGCTATGCCGGGCAGACCCGCGCGCAGGGCTGCAACCTGGTCTACGTCAACGATGGTACGCCGAACGGCACGGCCCGTCCCTTCGTGACCGGCACCGACACGGTGGCAAATCGCCAGAACCTCAAGGGACAGCCCACGGCCAACGCGCCCGAATGGGTCGGCACGCTGGGCGTCAACTATGACGCCAAGCTGCCCGGCGGCCTGACGCTGGGGATGGCGGTGGATGCCCGCTACAGCGACTCCTACATCGCCACGGCCTTCGGCAACCCGGCCACGCTGCAGGATAGCTACGTCAACCTCGATGCCTCGCTGCGCCTGCGGGCCGAGAATGACCGTTGGGAACTGGCCGTCATCGGCAAGAACCTGACCAACCGCTGGTACGCCACCGGCGGCACCGACGCGCCGAACACCGGTTCTGGCACGGGTGGCACTACCGGGGTTCTGGCCGACCAGATCGGGTTTGCCACGCTGCCCCGGACGGTCATGGTCCAGGCCACCTTCAAGTACTGAGATCCTCCCTTGCCCGGTCGCGCTCCCTTCTGTTGAGGGCTGTGCGACCGGGACTTTTTCCAGATTTCACGCGAAGAGGTTCCCGCGATGCGCGTAATCCGTTCCGCTCTCGGTTTGTCCGCCCACAAGCGCCGGCTCTGCGGAGCTTCCGCCATCGTGGCTCTTCTCGCGCCGTCGTTCGTCCTTGCACAGGATGCGGCGGCCGACCCGCTGGCCGGGAAGGTCGGCAAGACCGTGCAGGAGAGCCATGCCCCGACATGGCCTCCGCAGCCGCAGGCCCCCAAGGGCGCGCCCAACGTTCTCGTCATCCTGACCGACGATGTCGGGTTCGGCGTGACCAGCGCGTTTGGCGGTCCGGTCCCGACCGCGACCTTCGACGCGCTCGCCCAGACCGGCCTGCGCTACAACCGGTTCAACACGACGGCGCTGTGCTCGCCCACCCGCGCGTCGTTGCTGACCGGGCGCCTGCCGCAGAATGTCGACATGGGCAACGTCACCAACCTGCCGACGGGGTACGATGGCTATACCACGGTGATCCCGGATTCCGCCGCAACCGTGGCCGAAGTGCTCAAGGAAAACGGCTTCAACACGGCCATGTTCGGCAAGAACCACCTGACGCCGGAGTGGCAGACGAGCGCGGCGGGGCCGTTCGACCAGTGGCCGACCGGCCTCGGCTTCGAATATTTCTACGGCTTCCTTTCAGCTGACACCTCGATGTGGCAGCCGAGCATCGTCGAGAACACGCTGCCGGTCGAGCCGCCGCACGACGATCCGAACTACTTCTTCGAGAAGGACATGGCCGATCACGCGATCAAGTGGATGCGCACCCAGCAGGCCGCCGCGCCCGACAAGCCGTTCTTCATGTACTACGCGCCGGGCATCGCCCACACCCCGCACCATGCGCCGAAGGACTGGCTCGACAAGTTCAAGGGCAAGTTCGACCAGGGCTGGGACAAGCTGCGCGAGGAGACCTTCGTTCGCCAGAAGCGCATGGGCATCATCCCGGCCAACGCGCAGCTGTCACCGCGTCCGGCCTCTCTGCCCGCGTGGGATTCTCTCAGCGCCGACCAGAAAAAGCTCTACGCCCGCCTGATGGAGGCCTATGCCGCCAGCGTTTCCTATTCCGATTTCCAGACCGGCCGCCTGATCGACGCGATCCGCGAGACGGGCGAGCTCGACAACACGCTGATCGTCTACATCCAGGGCGACAACGGCAGCAGCGCCGAAGGCGGGCCTGAGGGGCTGCTCTACGAACAGTCGACCATCACCGGCCGCAAGGAAAGCATGGCCGAGAAGATGGCGCACATCGAAGACATCGGTGGGCCCAAGCTCTACAACCACTTCCCGGCAGCATGGGCCTGGGCAACCAACTCGCCGTTCCCGTGGTGGAAGCAGGTCGCCTCGCAGGCCGGCGGCGTGCGCAATGGCATGGTGGTTT
>JBEQCK010000099.1:0-13397 GCA_041639335.1 Novosphingobium sp. | reverse complement strand
GCCGTGACCCGTCCGATCGGCGGCAAGGGCGTGTGGGCCGGCTTCATCGCCCAGCAGTACCACCGCTCCAGCCCGATGGACGCGATCCAGGCGCTGGCCAAGGACGCCAAGGTCGTCTTCCGTGACGGGCGCTACATTGCCGACGCGGTGGAGAAGGCAAAGCAATCGGAAGTCGCCATCGTCTTTGCCACGCAGTGGACGACCGAAGGCCTCGACGTGCCCGACCTGTCGCTGCCCGATGGCCAGGACGAGCTGATTGCCGCGGTTGCTGCTGCCAATCCCAACACCATCGTCGTGCTGGAAACGGGCGGCCCTGTGAAGATGCCGTGGCTCGACAAGGTCGCAGGCGTCATCGAGGCCTGGTATCCCGGCGCACGCGGCGGGCCGGCGATTGCCTCGGTGCTGTTCGGCGACACCAATCCCTCGGGCCGCCTGCCGCTGACCTTCCCGGCCAGCGAAGCGCAATTGCCGCGTCCCAAGCTCGATGGCAGCGACTGGGTCGAGCCCGACTTCTCGGGCAATCCCTCGTCGGGCAGCGACAAGCTGGTGTCCGATTATGACATCGAAGGCTCGGACGTGGGCTATCGCTGGTTCGCGCGAAAGGGCGCCAAGCCGCTGTTCGCGTTCGGCCACGGCCTGTCTTACACGACGTTCGAGAGCACAGGCCTGAAGCTGAAGGGTATGACTGCCAGCTTCACTGTGAAGAACACCGGCAAGCGCGAGGGCGCTGAAGTTGCGCAGCTTTACCTCGTCGACCGCGCGGGACAGGCCAAGCGCCGCCTCGCCGGCTTCCAGCGCGTGAACCTTGCCGCAGGCGCTTCGCAAAACGTAAGCCTGACCATCGACCCGCGCATCCTTGCTGACTGGAAGGACGGCGGCTGGACAATGCCGGCAGGTGAATACACCTTCGCCCTTGGCAAGGATGCCGAAACGCTGGGCACGCCGGTCAAGGTAAAGCTGCCAGCCAAGACGTGGAAGGATTGAGGATGCGTGTCATTGCAACGCTGGCGTTGGGTGCAGGAACGATGGCCCTGTCTTCAGGTGTCGGCCATGCTGCCAAGCCGTCTTCGACTGTAACCAAGGAGGTCGTCGTTGAAACCGCGTCAGGGCCAGTTCGCGGCACTGAGGCTGCAAACGGCGTCTCGGCCTTCCTTGGTATCCCTTATGCTGCACCTCCGGTAGGGGACAACCGCTGGCGCGAGCCGCAGCCACCGACGCCATGGACCTCGGTGCGCGATGCCACCAGATACGGGGCGGATTGCCTCCAGGCGCCATTCCCGCCCGATGCGGCACCGATCCGTACTACGCCTGCGGAAGACTGCCTCTTCGTCAACGTCTGGAAACCCACATCGGCAAAGCCTGGGGCCAAGTTGCCAGTGATGGTCTGGGTCCACGGTGGCGGATTCGTCAACGGCGGCTCCTCGCCTGCGGTTTATTCGGGCGAGAACTTCGCGCGCGACGGCGTGGTGTTGATCAGCCTGAACTATCGCCTTGGTCGCTTCGGCTTCTTTGCGCACCCGGCCTTGGCCGCAGAAGGGTACGGCGGCAATTTCGGCTATCTCGACCAGATCGCGGCGCTCCGCTGGGTGAAGGCCAATGCCGAGAGATTTGGTGGCGATCCGGCGAACGTCACTGTCTTCGGAGAAAGCGCAGGTGGCATGTCGATGCATATGCTGCTGCAGGCGCCCGAGGCGCGTGGGCTGTTCCAGAAGGTCATCATAGAGAGCGGTGCCGGGCGCGAACGCTCCTTGCCGACTCCGACGATTGCAGGTGCAGCCAAGGCTGGTGAGGCTTTCGCCTCCGGTCTCGACGCTGCAGCACTGCGGGCCTTGCCGGCGGAGAAGGTCACAGGTGATCTCTCAATGATGACCATGTCGCAGCCCTCCTATTCCGGACCGATGGTCGATGCCCGGACCATCTTCGGCAGTCCGGTCGAGGCAATCGCCGCCGGACTCTATGCCAAGGTTCCGATCATGGTCGGCGCAAACTCAGCTGACGGGCTTCCCTTCGGTACCGATAAGGGCAAGATCTTTGCCAGCTACGGCGAGCGGGAAGCAGAGGCGCGAAAGCTCTATGATCCGACTGGCGACGGCGCACCTTTGCAGGTCGCGGTCATGACCAGCGCTGATCGCACGTTCATTGAACCTGCACGTGCCGTGGCCAGGGCCTTGGCAAAGCGGGGGCAGGCGGCTTTCCTGTATCGGTTCGACTATGCCCATCCGGATTTCCGCAAGACGATGGGGGGAGCGCCGCATGCCAGCGAATTGCCCTATGTCTTCGACACTGTTGCGGCCCGCACACAATGGAAGATGGTCCCTGGCGAGCAAGCGGTCGCAACCGCCACGCACAAGCTGTGGATCGATTTCGCAAGCCACGGAACGCCCGGACCGGCGTGGCCGGCTGCCACCTCTGACGATACTAAGGTCATGCTTATCGCCGAAGGGGGCGCGAAGCACGTCGAAGACCCCTATCGTGCCCGGCTTGATTTCGTGGAAAGCACTGCCGAGACAAAGTGAGCCTCGCGCTGCTCTTCTGACGGCCGGACTATCGGTAAAGTGCGGAAGACCCCACCAGTAATTCTACCGAGCGCGTTGACATTCGCGTTCGAGTGTTCATGTCTTTCTCATGCTCTCGCAAAAGACGCGATATACGATCCGGGCGCTCCAGCATCTCTCCGACACGTTCGGACAGGGGCCCGTGCGTCTCGATGCGATTGCCGAGGCGCAGAACATCCCGCGCAAATTCCTCACCGTCATCCTTTCCGAAATGGCGCGGGAAGGGATCGTCATCTCCCACAGGGGGAGGGACGGTGGATACGAACTGGCACTTCCGCCGGTCGATATCCGTTATGGTGACATCATCCGGCTCACACGCGGCAGCCTGGCGCTGGTGCCTTGCGCCGCGCGCAACGCTCACGAAACTTGCACCAACTGCCTGCCCGAAGCCGAGTGCCGGTTGCGCGGTTTGATGCTCCAATTGCGCGACGAAACGGCAGCCATTCTCGATCGCATGACGCTGGCCGATCCGATTGCGGTCGAGCCTCCTTTCACTGAGGCGTAAAAGACCGCAACTTCACTTGGCGTTCAGGAACCGGCTGGCTATAGGGTCGGCATGACCGTCCTCGATATGCGCCGCCCGTTGCGCTTCGCCGTCCTCGCCGCCGCTACCGTCGCCATGGGCGTGACTGCCGGCTGCGCGGGCGGGGGAAACAAGAAGAAGGACGTGGCTTACGTCGCGCGCGACGTCGATACGCTCTACGCCGCTGCGAAGGACCGGCTTGACCGTGGCGATTCGAAGCAGGCCGCTGCCCTCTTCGACGAGGTCGAGCGCCAGCATCCCTATTCGCCATGGGCACGCCGCGCCCAGTTGATGAGCGCGTTCAGCTATTACGTCGCCCGTGACTATTCGAAGTCGGTTCAATCGGCCCAGCGCTTCCTGTCGATTCACCCCGGCAACAAGGACGCGCCATACGCCTACTACCTTGTCGCGCTCTGCTATTACGAGCAGATCTCAGACGTCACGCGCGACCAGAAGATAACCCAGCAGGCGCTGACCGCCATGAACGAGCTGGTTCGCCGCTACCCCAACACCGATTACGCTGCCGATGCACGGCTCAAGATCGACCTGATCAACGATCACCTTGCCGGCAAGGAAATGGAGATCGGTCGCATGTACCAGCGCAGCGGCAAGTGGCTGGCCGGGACGCTCCGTTTCCGTACCGTGGTGGAAAAATACCAGAGCACCAGCCACACGCCTGAAGCGCTCTACCGTCTGGTCGAGAGCTACCTCTCGCTTGGCTTGCCACAAGAGGCGCAGAAGGCGGCTTCAGTGCTGGGCACCAATTATCCGGGCAGCAAATGGTATGAGCGCTCGTACGATCTGATGAACAAGCACGCGCCAGGCACCACCGCCGCCTGACCGCGCTTCAGAACCCGTAGACCAGCGTCAGCCGACTCGTCGTATCCGTGCCGAGCCGGCCGAGTTCGGGTGCGGTTTCGTGCTGCACCATGTACGACAGCCGGGCCTTGAGCTTGCCGATCAGCCGTGAGTCGAGAGCAGCAAGGGTATAGAACGTGCTGCCCTGCGCATCGAAATAGGCACTGGCATCCTGACTGTACTCCAGACTCGGTGTCAGCTTGATCTTGGCTTCCAGCGATGCCAGCCCCGCCACGACGGATTCACGCTCGCCCTCCACCGGGTTCGTCACGCGCCATGCCGGTCCCGCCTTGATGCTCAGCTTGGTATCATCGGCTTTGAGCAGACTGTAGCCCAGCCCGCCTGAAATGCTGTAGCGCGAGGCAAAGCCCTGAAAGCGGTCCTGCTCGAACTGGCCGAGGCCGTAGAGATAGCCTCGGCTGTCGAACTTGTAGTTGGGCTCTGCAGAGAAGCGATATTGTTCGCGGGTGACCACGTCCGCCGTTTCCTGGTAATCTGCACGTGCAGTCGTGGCGATACGCCAGTTGGCGCCCTCGGCCAGCAGCTTGAAGCCGCCGACCAGTCCGATGCCCGGAGCATTGCCGGTGTTGGCAAATGCACCCGCTTCCCCTTCGCCGGCAATTTTCGGTTCTTTCGCCGGTGTCGCCGAGGCTTCTGGCCTTTTGGATTCACTTGGCCTGCTGGCTCGTACCGGAGCCACGGCGAAGCCGGACGATTTGCGCGTCGCTACTCTCTCGTCGATCGCTTCCGCGGCACTCGGGAATGCAAGCTTGGCAGCACGGATGACGGCTTCGGCATCGGCGCCATTGCCTGACGCCAGTGTTGCGTCAATCAGATCCGCCACACCGGCCGGCAATTCGCGTGAAGCTGCGGCTTCTGGCGTTTCCGATGCGATTACAACAGGTTGGGGCGGGGCATCTGCAAGCATTGGGGCGGGTCTCCGTGGCCGCGCCCTTAGCATGGCATCCTCGATCGATGCCACCGCCTTTTGTCTGATTACATGCCTTCAGGTGAACGCATATGCGGTGGGCTCGCGTATGGCATCGCCCACGGCCTCGAGGAACTGATCGGTTGCGCGGTCCCAGTTGTATCGCGCACCTTGAACGGCCGCCCCGATCCGGTCACAGCGCAAGGCCTTCTGGATCGCCAGGCCAAGGTCTTCGTCCAGCGCGCCGATCTGCATCGGCAGGTCGCAGGACGGGCCGTGGCCATCACGCCCGACGATATCGAGCGGCCCCGGCACGGGATAGGCAGCGACCGGCAGTCCACAGGCAAGAGCTTCGATCATGACAAGGCCGAAGGTATCGGTCCTGCTCGGAAACACGAAGACATCTGCCGAAGCATAGGCTCGTGCCAGTTGCTCGCCATGGCGCGCGCCAAGGAAGACGGCCGCAGGATACTGCGCCTTCAGTCTTGCCAGGGCCGGGCCGTCTCCGACGATCACTTTCGTGCCTGCTACATCCGCATCGAGAAAGGCCGTCAGATTCTTCTCGATCGCGACGCGACCGACGTTGAGCATGATCGGCCGCGGCAGATCCGCCAGTTCGGTCAGGGGTTCATGATCGGGATGGAAACGATCCCGATCTATGCCGCGCGTCCAGAGCCGGGTCTGAGTCACGCCATGGCTGGCCAGTTCCTTCGCCAGGGTTGGCGTTGATACCAGCACCGCGCGGCTCGCACCGTGGAAGCGCCGCATCACCGGCCAGAATCGTTCGGGCTTCAAGCCGGTGCGGACAGCCGCGTACTCGGGAAAGCGGGTGTGGAAGGCGCTGGTGAACGGCACGCTGTTGGCCTTGCACCAGCCCCTTGCGCTCCATCCGATCGGACCTTCCGTGGCAATGTGCACCACGTCGGGAGCGAAGTCTGCCAAGGTGCGCCGCATGCCGAAGCGGGGCAGCATGGCAAGGCGAATCTCGCTATAGCCCGGCAGCGGCATCGTCAGGAACTGGCTTGGCGTTACCAGTTCGACTTCGTGACCTCGGGCGATCAGGCGGTCGACCGTTGCCGCCAGAGTTCTGACGACGCCGTTCACCTGCGGATGCCAGGCATCGGTGCAGATCGCGATTCTCATGCCGGTTCCTCCTCAAGCTGCGGAATGGGCTTGAGCGCCGCCTTGACTGCGGCTGCGCGGCGCGTGTCCTCGGCCCAGTCGATGATCGACATGCTGCCGTCGAACTCTTCGGCGAGGGCCGTGCAGCTCTCCACCCAGTCACCATCATTGTAGTAGGTCACGTCACCGATCTGGCGGATCTCGGCGCAGTGGATGTGGCCGCAAACAACACCGTCCACACCCATGTCGCGCGCGGCATGGGCAACGGCTTCTTCGAAGTCGCAGACGAACTGGACCGCGTTCTTGACCTTCTTCTTGAGGTAGGCCGACAGCGACCAGTAAGGCATCTTGAGGTGCCGGCGTGCGATGTTGAACAGCACGTTGGCCCGCAGCAGCAGCGAATAGGCCTTGTCGCCCAGAAACGCCAGCCAGCGTGCGTAAAGCACCACGCCGTCGAACCCGTCGCCATGGGTCACCAGCAGGCGACGTCCGTCGGCGGTTTCGTGAATCGTCTCCAGTGCCAGTTCCACTCCGCCAAAGCTCATGCCGGCATAGGGGCGCAGCATTTCGTCGTGATTGCCGGCTATCAGGATCACGCGCGTGCCGCGGTGCGCCATCTTGAGGATGCGCCGGATCACTTCATTGTGGGCATCGGGCCAGTACCACCCCTTGCTCAAGCGCCAGCCGTCGACAATGTCGCCGACAAGGTAGAGCGTCTCGCATTCGATGGATGCAAGGAAATCCAGCAGCATCGGGGCGTTGCACCCCCGCGTGCCGAGGTGGACGTCGGAAATCCACACCGTGCGCAAGCGGCGCTTGGGCCGGAAGCCGCGCGGCTCGGGCAGGTCGAGCCAGGCGGGAGCAGACGAAATCAGATCTGCGGCGGATTTGAACGGCGTCTTGCCGTCGAGTTTCGCATGCGATGCCATGAGCGAACCTTTCTCCATCTGCACAGGTCATTGGCGGATTCGCGTTGCGGGCGTGTGGCATGCTGTCACTCGAATGAAACAAGTGGAGAACGAAACACTTCGCGTGCGTGGACGAGCGCGCCACAACCGGCTAGAGAATCGTGCGATGCTCACCAGCCTGTCGATCCGCAATGTCGTGCTCATCGAGGCGCTCGATCTCAGCTTTGCCAGCGGGCTTGGCGTGCTGACGGGCGAAACCGGCGCCGGCAAGTCGATCCTGCTCGATGCGCTGGGCCTCATTCTGGGCGATCGCGCCGACAGCGGCCTCGTTCGCAGTGGCGAAGATCAGGCCAGCGTCACGGCCACGTTCGAATTTGACCGGATGCCCGCCGCGATCCGCGCTGCGTTGAACGAGGCCGAGATCGAGGTCGAACCCGGTGAGCCGCTGATCATCAAGCGCCGGGTGCGCGCCGACGGCGGCTCCAGGGCCTTCATCAACGATCAACCAGTCGGCGTCGCCCTGCTGCGCGAACTGGCGCGGAGCCTTGTCGAACTTCACGGCCAGCACGATGATCGCGGCCTCGTCAACGCGCGCGGCCACCGCGCCCTGCTTGACCGTTACGCCGGAGCCGATGCGGCAGGCGTCGATGCGGCATGGACCAAGTGGCGCAAGGCAGAGGACGCGCTCCAGTCCGCCCGTGACGCAGTTTCGCGCGCTGCCGAAGAGCAGGACCTGCTGCTCGCTCACTTGGCCGAACTCACTGCCCTTGCTCCGGTTATCGGCGAGGAGGAAGAACTTGCCGGCCAGCGCGCCGATATGCAGAAGGGTGAGCGGCTTTCGGGCGATCTCGTCGAACTGCAGCGCTTGTGGGAAGGTTCGGACTCCGCCCTTGCCACGCTGCGCAGCGCTGCCCGCCGGCTTGACCGCATCGCCACCGAGCACCCGCTGCTGGCCGAAGCACTTGAAGCGCTGGACCGGGCGGTGATCGAGGCGAGCGAGGCCGAGGACAAGCTGGCCCGCGCCGCCGAAGCGCTGGCTCACGATCCTGCGCTGCTTGACCGCATCGAGACACGGCTGTTCGATCTGCGCGCCGCTGCCCGCAAGCACGGCTGTGCGGTTGATGAGCTCCCCCACAAGATAACCGAAATGCGCACCGCGCTCGACGCTATCGAAGGGGGTGAGGCCCAGATCGCCGGTCTCGAAAGAACCGCGCGTGAGGCGGCGCTGGACTACCAGGCCAAGGCCGAGACGCTCTCGGTCCAGCGCGCCGAAGCTGCGCGCAGGCTGGACAAGGCGGTGGCGGCCGAACTGGCCCCGCTCAAGCTCGACGCCGCCAAGTTCCACACTGCGGTCCTGAGACTGCCCGAGGATCGTTGGGGCGCGGGCGGGATCGATGCCGTCGAATTCCTGATCTCGACCAACCCCGGCGCGGACTTCGCCCCGCTTGGCAAGATCGCCTCGGGCGGCGAACTTTCGCGCTTCATTCTGGCGCTGAAGGTTGCGCTCGCCGAAGAGGGCGGCGCAGCGACGATCATCTTCGACGAAATCGACCGCGGTGTCGGCGGCGCCGTGGCCAGCGCGATTGGCGATCGTCTGTCGCGCCTTGCCAGCGGTGGTCAGCTGCTTGCCGTGACGCACAGCCCGCAAGTCGCCGCCCGCGGCGACCGGCACTACATGATCGCCAAGTCCTCCGAAGGCACGGTCACCCGCACCTCGGTCAGCCTGCTTGATGACGCGGCCCGCAAGGAAGAAATCGCGCGCATGCTGTCAGGCGCCGAAGTCACCGCCGAGGCTCGGGCGCAGGCCGACAGATTGCTCGAACGCGCATGATCATAGCGCGTCGCACGTTTCTCGGCAGTGCTGCTCTTGTGCTTTTGCTACCCACGAAGGGATGGGCCTTGGAAGATCTCGACCACGAAGCGCTCTATGCGATCATCGGCCAGATGATGTCCGCTCCCGGCAAGCGCGAGGAGCTGATCGGTTACCTGGCCGAGGGCAGCAGCGCCATGCCCGGCAACCTTGTCTACCAGATCTGGCGCGACAAGACCGACGAGAACAGCATCTGGATAACCGAGGTCTGGCAGGACGAAGCATCGCACAAGGCCAGCCTCAGCCTGCCCCAGGTCCGGGAAGCCATTCGCAAGGCCCGCCCGATCATCGCCGGCTTCGGCGCGCGGGCGGAAGTGGAGCCTGCCGGTGGCAAGCATTGACGATGTTCTGATGCCAATGGTCGAATTCGAAGTGCTTGACCGTCCTGTCTGGCATTCGCTGGGCGGCCCGCAGAAGTTGCTCGATGTCGGGAGCGGTGCCGTGCGCCGACTCGATCCGGCATACGGCCCCTTTGCCGCCGCCGAAGCCGGGAGCGAAGGCGAGCTTGTCCGCCATCTGACCGGCGGGGAAATCTGGCTGGTCGAAGCTGATGCGGTTCCGGCACCGCATGAACTGCAAGTCTTGCGCACGGCTCCGCTGCTTCAGATGATCGCCGACGGGCCGATTGCTCCTTTCGAAGATCTCGGGATCGTTGCCCTCGGTGCCGATGACGCTGCCGAGATGGCCGAATTGGCGCTGGCGACCGAGCCCGGTCCATGGGCCTCGCGGACATGGCGCTACGGCCAGTTCTACGGGATACGCATCGATGGCCGCCTTGCCGCCATGGCAGGCGAGCGCATGCGCCCGGCCGCCAACCTAGCCGAAGTCAGCGGCGTTTGTACCTGGCCGGAGTTCCGGGGCAGGGGCCTTGCCGCGCGCCTGATCCGGAAGGTCATGGCTGGCATGGCAGCGCGGGGCGAAGTGCCCTATCTGCACAGTTACGCCAGCAACGCCTCGGCGATCCGCCTTTATGAGAGCCTTGGCTTCCGCGCCCGCCGCCCCATGGTCGCCACGCTGCTTGGACCTGAATGATGATCGAGATTTCCGAAGCCGAAGCCGCCAATGAACTCATGCGCCTCGCGCGCCAGATCGCCAAGCACAACCGGCTTTACCACGCCGAGGATTCGCCCGAAATTTCGGACGCCGAGTACGACGCCCTGGTGCGCCGCAATGCCGAGCTCGAGGCTGCGTTTCCGCACCTGATGCGTCCCGACAGCCCCAGCGCGCAAGTGGGGCACGAGATTGCAGCCTCGCCGCTGGGTAAGGTGGCCCACGAGGTTCGCATGATGAGCCTCGACAACGCCTTCACCGACGAGGAAGTCGAGGAGTTCGTGGCGCGGGTGCGCCGCTTTCTGGCGCTGCCGGAAAGCGCGGAAGTGGTGATGACTGCCGAGGACAAGATCGACGGCCTGTCATGCTCGCTGCGCTACGAGAACGGCAGGCTGGTCCGCGCTGCAACACGGGGCAATGGACAGGTGGGCGAGGACGTCACCGCCAACGTCGCGCATATCGCCGATATTCCGCAGGAGCTGAAAGGCGCTGGCCTGTTCGACGTGCCCGCCGTGTTCGAGATCCGCGGCGAGGTCTACATGGCCAAGGCCGACTTCCTCGCGCTCAACGCCCGGCAGGCCGAAGCGGGCGACAAGGTCTTTGCCAATCCGCGCAATGCCGCCGCGGGTTCGCTGCGGCAGAAAGACGCCAGCGTCACTGCCAGCCGCCCCTTGCGCTTCCTCGCCCACGGTTGGGGCGCGGCGAGCGAGGTGCCCGCCGCCACGCAATATGAGATGATGCACAAGATTGCCGAGTGGGGCGTGCCGGTCTCGCCCCTGCTGGTGCGCTGCGCGTCGGCTGCGGAGATGGTCGCGCATTACCGCCGCATCGGCGAACAGCGCGCAGACTTGCCCTATGACATTGATGGCGTCGTCTATAAGGTTGACCGGCTTGATTGGCAGGAACGCCTCGGCTTCGTCGCCAAGGCCCCGCGCTGGGGGATTGCCCACAAGTTCCCGGCTGAACGGGCCGAGACGACGCTGGAAGCCATCGACATCCAGGTTGGCCGCACAGGCAAGCTGACCCCGGTGGGCCGTTTGAAGCCGGTTCTGGTCGGCGGCGTTACCGTCACCAACGTCACGCTGCACAATCGCGACGAGATCGGGCGTCTGGGCTTGCGGGTTGGGGATCGCATCGTGCTCCAGCGCGCAGGCGACGTGATCCCGCAGGTGGTCGAGAACCTGACCCGCGAGGACACGCGCGAAGCCTACCACTTCCCTGACCACTGCCCCGAATGCCAGTCCGAAGCGGTTGCCGAGGAAGGCGAGGTCGACGTGCGCTGTACCGGCGGCCTGATCTGCCCGGCCCAGCGCGTCGAACGCCTCAAGCACTTCGTCAGCCGCGCCGCGCTCGACATCGAGGGGCTGGGCGAGAAGACCATTATCGAGTTCTTCCAGCTCGGCTGGCTCGAAAGCCCGGCTGACATTTTCCGCCTGAGAAAGCGCCGCAGCGACATCGTCGGGCGCGAAGGCTGGAAGGACAAGTCTGTGGACAACCTGTTGGCAGCGATCGAGGCCAAGCGTCAGCCCGACGCTGCGCGCCTGCTGTTCGGCCTGGGCATTCGCCACGTCGGTGCCGTCACCGCGCGCGACCTGATGAAGCGCTTTGTCACGCTGCCCGCCCTGCGCGAGGCGGCCATCGCTGCACGGGAAGGCGGCGAAGCGACTGCAGACCTCCTCTCCATTGAAGGCGTCGGCCCGGTCGTCGTCGAAGCGCTGGGAGATTTCTTCCACGAACCGCATAACATCGCCGTGTGGGAAGACCTTCTCTCGGAAGTCTCCCCACCGCCTTATGTGGTCGAGACAAAGGACAGCGCGGTGGCCGGCAAGACCATCGTGTTTACCGGCAAGCTTGAAACCATGAGCCGCGATGAAGCCAAGGCCCAGGCCGAAGCCCTCGGCGCGCGCGCAGCTGGCTCGGTCTCGGCCAAGACCGACCTCGTCGTGGCAGGGCCGGGGGCGGGTTCAAAGCTGAAGCAGGCCGCCGCACTCGGCATCGACGTGATCGATGAAGCCGCCTGGGCCGAAATCGTGAAGGCTGCGGGCTGATGCTGAAGGCGTTGGCCGCAATCGGTGCTGAAGCGGGCACACTGCTGAAGCAACGGCGGGAAACCATCGCCGTCGTCGATGGCTCAACCGGAGGCCTGATCTCGGCAAGCCTGCTCGCCATGCCCGGCGCGTCGGCGTTCTACCTTGGCGGCGGGGTGATCTACACGCTCAAGGGGCGGCGAATGGTGCTCGGCCACGCGCCCGGCTCGCTGCGCGGCTACACTTCGGCGCAGGAAGACTATGCTCTGGCGCAAGCCCGCCTGATCCGCGAGCGTTACGGTTCCGACTGGGGCATGGCTGAGACTGGCGCTTCCGGCGGAAGCTCACACCCTCTGGGCGTTGCTTCCGGCACCAGCGCGATCGGCGTCGTCGGGCCTGACGGGATCGAGGCCTCCGTGCGAGTGACCACGGAGAGTGACGACCGCCTTGCCAACATGCAGGCGTTCACCAGCGCCGCGCTGGAACTCCTGCGCAATACGCTGGCCGCTCACTCCGGCACGTAATTCGGCTTCCGCTTTTCCAGAAACGCCTGCATCCCCTCGCGGAAGTTGGGGCTGGCCGAGGTCATCAGCTGGTTGCGGTTCTCGATGGCCATTGCCGCTTCAAGGCTCGGCGCATCAATGGCGAGGTTGAGGCCCTCCTTGGTCATCCGCAGGCCTATTGGCGAAGCTGCCAGCAGATCGTCGACGTACGCCTGACCGACTGCTTCGAGCTGGTCGTCAGCCACGACCTCTGAAACCAGCCCGGTCGCCAACGCCCGCGATGCATGGATGAAGCGCCCTGTCAGCATCAGTTCGCTCGCTACCGAAGTGCCGACAAGGCGCGGCAGGAAGTAGCTGCAGCCCATGTCGCAGGCCGAAAGCCCCAGCTTGATGTAGGCGGCGTTCATCTTCGCGCTCTCGCCAGCGATGCGGATGTCCGAAGCCATCACGAACGAGAAACCACCTCCGCAGGCTGCGCCATGAACGAGGCTGACGATGGGCTGGGGGCAGCGCCGCATCTTGATATAGACGTCTGCCAGATAGCCCTGAAAGCTGAAGCCGCCGGCGAAGGGGATTTCCTCGCGGTTCTCGACACGTTCCTTGATGTCGAGCCCGGCACAGAACGCTTTGCCAGCCCCACGCATCACAACCACGCGGGTGTTGCGATCGTGGAACAGCTTGCCGAAATAATCCGACAGCTCGTGCACCATCTGCAGGGAAATGGCGTTGAGCACCTCCGGCCGGTTGAGCGTTACCCAGTCTGCCGCACCACGCTTTTCGACCGTGAAGGTTTCGTACTGCATCTCGCATCTCCCCGCTTAATCGGATGATTAAACGCGTCTGCGCGATGCACAAGCCCCTTGGCGCCTTACCAGCGCTTCGACCATTCCGGCAGTGCGCCCACCCGGCTCGAGCGCACGCCACCCGCCGCCCGCCGCCGCAGCCACAGGATCGACCAGTCACCCCGCACCATCCGCGCCGCCAGCCGCAAGCCCGCCTTGCGATAGGCCGCGCGCACCGTGGCTTCCTGCGTCTCGAGCAGGCCTGCCAGCA
>JBEQCK010000098.1:0-13491 GCA_041639335.1 Novosphingobium sp. | reverse complement strand
GTGTCGAGCACAGTGCGATAGGCGCGGCGCTTCGGGTCCGAAGGCGCATCGCAGTAGAGGCAGTCCTTGCGGATATCGAAGAAGAACGCCGAAAGGTCTTCGTTGCAGAAGTCGGTCAGCGCGCGGACGTAGGTGTTGTAGTCGAAGTCCTCGACCGCCTGCTTCAGCGTGGCATCCAGCTTGCCGAGCAGGCCGAGCATGTACTGCTCCAGCTCGGGCATGTCTGCCACCGGCAGCCGCTCGGCCTCGCTGAAGCCGTCCAGCGCGCCCAGCAGGTAGCGGTAGGTGTTGCGCAGCTTGCGGTACTGGTCGGCAACGCCCTGGAGGATCTCCTTGCCGATGCGGTGATCCTCGGTGAAATCGACCGAAAGCGCCCACAGCCGCAGGATGTCCGCGCCGTAATCGCGCATCAGGTCGATAGGGCTGATCGTGTTGCCGAGCGACTTGGACATCTTCATGCCCTTCTGGTCCATGGTGAACCCGTGCGTCAGCACCGCGTCATAAGGCGCCCGCCCGCGCGTAGCGCAGGATTCGAGCAGCGAGGACTGGAACCAGCCGCGATGCTGGTCCGACCCTTCGAGATAGAGGTTCGCAGGCCACTGCAGGTCCGACCAGCGCCCCGATTCCAGCACGAAGGCATGGGTGGAGCCAGAGTCGAACCACACGTCGAGAATGTCGGTGACGCGCTCGTAATCCTCGAGCTTGTACTTGTCGCCCAGATACTCCTGCGCCCGCTCCTCGTCCCACGCATCCACGCCCTCGGCCATGACGGCGGCAACGATGCGCGCGTTCACTTCGGGATCGTTAAGGTACTGCCCGGTCTTGCGATCCACGAACAGCGTGATCGGCACGCCCCATGCGCGCTGGCGGGAAAGCACCCAGTCAGGACGGCCTTCAACCATCGCGCCGATGCGATTGCGGCCCTTTTCGGGCACGAAGCGGGTGTCGGCGATGGCTTGGAGGGCGATCTCGCGCAAAGTAGCCCCTCCGTCAGCGCTACGCGCTGCCACCTCCCCATTTGGTTCCACAAAATGGGGAGGATTTGATCCTCCCTGTTTCTCCGCAGGATAAACGGGGAGGGGGACCGCCGCCGCAGGCGGGGGTGGAGGGGTAATCGCCCGATCCATCGGCACGAACCACTGCGGCGTGCAGCGATAGATCACCTTGGCCTTCGAACGCCACGAATGCGGATAGGAGTGCTTGTAGTCCGCGCTCGCCGCCAGCAACCCGCCCGCCTCACGCAGGGCCTCGCAGATCGGCCCATCGGGCGCGTTGAACTTGGGGTTGATGACCGAGCCCTGCCCGCCGAGCCAGCCCCAGTCCTCGCGATACTTGCCATCGCCCTGCACCGCGAAGACCGGCTCGATGCCGTGCGCCTTGCACAGCGCAAAGTCGTCCTCGCCATGATCGGGCGCCATGTGGACAAGGCCGGTGCCGCTGTCAGTCGTGACGAAATCGCCGGGCAGCATCGGACGCGGCTTGGCGAAGAACCCGCCGAGCGCATGCATCGGGTGGCGGCAGATGGTTCCGGCGAGGTCGGAGCCTTTTATGATCAGACCATCGTCATCTGAAAAATCGACAACCACTCCAGACAGTCCGTGTTCGGACCAGTCGATCGCATCGACCACTTTCCCAACTCGTTCATTCAGCGAAGAAACCAAGTCCCGCGCTACGAGAATATGGCTCGGCCAATTCGCAATACCGGTCGCTTCCAAAGCTGGCTCAATCTTCGCATTGGCTGCATTCAGATATTCCCAAGCATCCTGCTTGAGACCGTGCTCCGTGCTGGAATCCAAAACGTCATCGGAAGCGAAATCAAACGACCTTCCTCCGTCGCCATCGAACCGAGAAAACCCAGTGCCGCGCGCAAGCAACACATACTCAACCTCCGGCCCATAAGCCAAAGCCTGGTTCACCGGAATCGTCCACGGCGTCGTCGTCCAGATCACCGCATAAGCGCCGACCAGTTCGGGGATCGGCGATTCAACAATCTCGAACGCCACGTCGATCTGCGTCGAGACGATATCCTCGTACTCAACCTCGGCCTCGGCCAGCGCGGTCTTTTCAACAGGCGACCACATCACCGGCTTGGCCCCGCGATAGAGCTGGCCGCTTTCGGCGAACTTCAGCAGTTCGCGTACGATGGTGCCCTCGGCTTGGCTATCCATCGTCAGATAGGGGTTGTCCCAATCGCCATTGATGCCGAGGCGCTTCAATTGCTCGCGCTGCACGTCGACCCACTTCTGGGCATAGGCGCGGCATTCGGCGCGGAATTCCTTTGGCGGAACCTCGTCCTTGTTCTTCTTCTTCTTGCGGTATTCTTCCTCGACCTTCCATTCGATCGGCAGGCCGTGGCAGTCCCAGCCGGGCACATAGGGCGCGTCCTTGCCCAGCAGCGTCTGGGTACGGCAGACCATGTCCTTGAGGATGTGGTTCAGGGCATGGCCGATGTGCATGTCGCCGTTGGCGTAGGGCGGGCCGTCATGCAGGATGAACTTCTCGCGCCCTTTGCGCGCCTCGCGCACCTTCCGGTAAATCCCCTCCTCCTGCCAGCGCTGCAGGATCACCGGCTCCTTCTGGGGGAGCCCGGCTTTCATCGGGAAATCGGTCTTCGGCAGGAAGACGGTCGGTCGGAAATCGCGTGGTTCAGTCATGACCGGCGGGCCTTAGCGCTGCCGTGGCCTTTGCGCAATTTTTCTGGTGGGGCCGGGAAAGGTTGGCCGTTTCACGCAGAGACGCGGAGAAGAAAGGGAGACGCAGAGATGTTGCGCTGGCGGCGAAGCCTTCTCTCGATTCAGTCGATGCGATTGGCGTGAGCATGCTGGCATGAAGGGCCTGACGGCCCGGCGCCGCATCTTCGCGTCTCTACTTTCTTCTCCGCGTCTCTGCGTGAAACAGAAAGTCGCTCAACCGAGCAATCGCCGCGCCTCGTCGCAGTCGCGCTCCATTTGCGCCACCAGCGCATCCAGCCCGTCGAACTTCGCCTCGGGCCGCAGGAAGTGGTGGAACGCCACTTCGATTTCCTGCCCATAGAGATCGCCCGAAAAATCGAAGAAGTGCGGCTCGAGCAGTTCCTTGGGCGGATCGAACGTCGGCCGGATGCCGAGATTCGCCGCGCCCTTCAGCAAGCGCCCGTCAGGCAAGCGCCCGTCAGGCAAGCGCCCGGTCACCGCATAGATGCCATAGCGCGGGCGCAGGTACATCCCGATGTCGAGATTGGCGGTGGGGAAGTTGATCGTGCGGCCCAGCTTGTCGCCATGCTGCACAAACCCACGGATCGCGAAAGGCCGGGTCAGCAGCTTCGTCGCCGTCTCGCAGTCGCCCGACTTCAGCGCATCGCGGATCCGGCTCGACGAGACGACCTCGCCCTCCAGCGTGACCGGCCCCACCGCACGCGCCGTCAGGCCAAAGCGCGGCCCATCCTCGCGCAGCACTTGCGCATTGCCGCTGCGGCCCTTGCCGAAGGTGAAGTCCTCGCCTGTGACAACGCCCACCGCACCGAGATGCCCGACCAGCCCCTGTTCGATCCATTCGAGAGCGGTCATTCCCGCCACATCCGCGCCGAAGTGGATCACCAGCATGGCATCGGCCCCCGCCGCACCGAACAGTTCCTGCCGCTGGTCCAGCGTGGTCAGCCGGAACGGTTCGGCATCCGGCTTGAAATGGCGCACCGGATGCGGATCGAACGTGGCGACAATGGCCGGACGTCCTTCTGCCCTGGCCCAGCGGATCGCCTCGCCGACGACGGCCTGATGGCCCAGGTGAAACCCATCGAAATTGCCCAACGCCACGATCCCGTTGCGAAGGGCTTCCGGCACCGGTTGCAAGCTGTCGAGCCGGATCATGCGGAAGCAGCTCCGTCGGCCCTGACATAAGTGACGAAATCGAAAGCGGGTCTGCCAGACTCAGCCTGATACACGTCGCGCGATACCTCTGCCCACTCCGGTCCGAGCGGCTCCATCATGGTATCGCCATCGAACGCACCGCGTACTTCGGTCAATTCCACGCGTTCGGCAAGGGGCATGAACAGGCGGTATATCTCCGCCCCGCCGACGACGGCTACTTCGCCATCACCCGCCAGCGCCAGCGCCAGCGCCTGCTCTACACTCGTTGCCACTTCCGCACCTTCAGCTTGCCACCCGCCATCGCGCGATAGCACGATATGACGACGGCCCGGCAGCAGTCCGGGGAGGCTCTCGAAGGTCTTGCGGCCCATGATCATCGGCTTGCCGATGGTCAGCGCCTTGAACCGCTTGAGATCGGCAGGAAGACGCCACGGCAGGGCATTGTCCTTGCCGATCACGCCATTGTCGGCGCGGGCATAGATCAGGAAAAGTCCGGTACGGACCCCGCTCACAGCACCAGCCGCGTCACGTGGCCCATCTTGCGCCCCGGCCGCACCGCCGCCTTGCCATAGAGATGCAGGTGGTTGGCGGGGTCGGACAGGATCGCGGGCCAATCGTGCGCATCGTCGCCGATCAGGTTGTCCATGACCACGCCCTTGGCCGCCAGCGCGGTCGATCCCAGCGGCAAGCCGCAGATCGCCCGCACATGGTTCTCGAACTGGCTGGTGAGCGCGCCCTCGATGGTCCAGTGCCCGGAATTGTGCACGCGCGGCGCCATCTCGTTGAACACCGGCCCGTCCGCCGTGGCGAAGAATTCCAGCGTCAGCACGCCGACATAGCCCAGCGCATCGGCAACCTTGCCCGCCAGCGCCCGCGCTTCTTCCACCTGCGCCACGATCACCGGCGATGCCGGCACCGTCGAACGATCCAGAATCCCGCCCTTATGCACGTTTTCGGCGCTGTCCCAGAAGCGCACTTCACCCGCTTGCGTGCGCACGAGGATCACCGAGAACTCGGCCTCGAAGGTCACGAAGCCTTCGTAGATCAGCGGCTTGCCGGGCAGCTCGACAGCCTCGGCATCGGACGGCTGCATGATCCGCCACTGGCCCTTGCCGTCATAGCCATCGCGCCGCGTCTTGAGGATGCCGGGCGCGCCGATGCTGGCCACCGCCGCGCGCAAGTCCTCCATCGAATCGACCGTCGCCCAAGGCGCAGGCCGACCGCCAAGCGCTTCGACGAACGACTTCTCGTTCACCCGGTCCTGCGCCACTTCCAGCGCCTTCGCCGGAGGATGCAGAGGCGCATGGGCGGTGACTGCCGCCAAAGGCGCCGCCGCCACGTTCTCGAACTCGTAGGTCACGACAGCGCACTGCGCCGCAAACGCCGCGAGCGCAGCCTCGTCGTCGTACTCGCCTTGCGTGAACGCGGCGCAGACATCGGCGGCAATCGAATCCGCTTCCGGCGCATAGACATGGCAGCGATACCCCAGGTTCGCCGCCGCCAGCGCGATCATCCGGCCAAGCTGGCCGCCCCCGAGGATGCCGATGGTTTCGCCCGGATTGATCGTCTGCCGAATCATCAGACCGGCTGCTCCGCCACCGAATCGGTCTGCGCCGTACGGAACGCGATCAGCCGCTCGGCCAGCGCCTCGTCAGACGTCGCCAAAATCGACGCCGCGAGAATCCCCGCGTTCGTCGCACCCGGCACGCCGATCGCCAGCGTGCCGACCGGAATGCCGCCCGGCATCTGCACGATCGACAGCAGCGAATCCATGCCCTTCAACGCCTTGGATTCCACCGGCACGCCCAGCACCGGGAGGTGCGTCATCGATGCGACCATGCCCGGCAGGTGCGCCGCGCCGCCTGCGCCGGCGATCACCACCTTGAAGCCTTCGAGGTGCGCACCCTTGGCAAAGCTCACCAGCCGATCGGGCGTGCGGTGCGCAGAGACGATGCGGCACTCGTGCGCCACGCCAAGCTTTTCCAGCACGGCCGAGGCGTTCTTCATCGTCTCCCAGTCGGACTGGCTGCCCATGACGATGGCGACCAAAGGCTTCTCAGACATCTCCCCGCCCCCTTCAGGCTGTCGTGCGCTCAGCGCTCCGAGAGGTAATAGCGTTCGATCTCGGCGAGGTTGTCGTCGAGTTCATAGACGATCGGCTGGCCAGTCGGAATTTCGAGACCGGTTATGTCCTCATCCGAAATGCCAGACAGGTGCTTGACCAACGCGCGCAAGGAATTGCCGTGAGCCGAGACGATCACGGTCTCCCCGGCGCGCAGCGCAGGCGCGATCTTCTCTTCCCAGCACGGCAGCACGCGCGCGATGGTGTCCTTGAGGCTTTCCGTGGCGGGCACCGCGATCCCGGCATAGCGCGGGTCGGACGCCAAATCGAACTCGCTGCCCGCTTCCAGCACCGGCGGCGGCACGTCGAAGCTGCGGCGCCACACCTTGACCTGTTCGTCGCCATGCTTGGCCGCGGTCTCGGCCTTGTCGAGCCCGGTCAGGCCACCATAGTGCCGCTCGTTCAGGCGCCAGTCCTTGTCTTCCTGCACCCACAGGCGACCAGCCGCCTCAAGCGCCAGATGCAGCGTCTTGATCGCACGGGTCTGCAGCGAGGTGAAGGCCAGCGTCGGCAGCACGCCCTTGTCCTTGAGCAGCTTGCCCGCGGCAAAGGCTTCGGCCGCGCCCTTTTCCGTAACGTCGACGTCCCACCAGCCGGTGAAGCGGTTCTCGAGGTTCCACTGCGACTGGCCGTGGCGAATCAGGATCAGGCGGGGCATCGGGGCATCCTGTAACTGACTTGTAAAAGGAACCGCGCCCCTAGCGTCAGGCGGCCGGATTGGAAAGCCCGGTTTCCGGCGAATCGGGCGATTCGGCTGCCATTACATCAACAGTACCCATTGCCCGCGCCTGCGCCTTGCGGCGCTTGAGGTTCTCGCGCAGGCGGGCAGCCAGGCGTTCTTCGCGGCTCGTCGGGGATTTGGGGTCGCTCATTCCGGTCTGAATGCCGATTGCGCCATGTTCCTGCAAGTCTTGTCGAAGATGAGGCCGGAACGTCGCTTGACAAAGGCCCATGCCCCCGTCATTAGCGCGCCCCTGCCCACCCCGCCGGTTCGCCGGGGAAAGTGGCCAGGCGGAAATGGTGTGCTGCTGTAGCTCAGTGGTAGAGCGCATCCTTGGTAAGGCTGAGGTCGGGAGTTCAATCCTCCCCAGCAGCACCATTTCCCCCCAGACACGGCATAGTCTGCCGTGAAATCTTACTTTCGATATATGGAACTTCACGTTCTGTTGCGGCTTTATTGCCAGATGCAAGTACGTGGGGCTCCTTGATGCTTTCGAAAGCAGAACTCTCACCTGAAAGCCTGTCGCACGTTCTTGAACAGAGCGCGGACTGCGTCAAACTCGTCGATCCTCAGGGCAATCTCTTGTGGATGAATCCCAACGGCCTTTGCGCCATGGAAATCGATGACTTTGAACAACTTAACGGGAAGGAATGGGCCAACCTCTGGCCGCAGCAAGCCCAACCGATGATCCGCTCGGCACTCGAAGATGCCCGCTCCACCGGTGTGGTTCGTCTCGAAGCGTTCTGCCCCACCGCCAAGGGCACGCCGCGCTGGTGGGAAGTAAGCCTGTCAGCCGTTCGCACGCCTGAAGGCGCACATGCAGGCTACATTTCCATTTCGCGGGACGTGAGCCAGTTGCACGCTGATCGCGAGGCGTTGAAAGTTCTGCTGGCCGAGATGCGCCACCGCCTCAAGAACAGTTTCGCCATGGTCTGCGCCATGCTGCGCACCGTGGCGCGTGGAGACGCGGCCAATACTGCATTTGCCACCGACATGGTGGCCCGAATATCTGCGCTCGCCACGGCACAGACCCTGTTCGATGGCGAAACCGAGCAGTCAGACCTTCATGAGCTGCTGTCCACGTTGCTCCTGCCCTTCCGCACTGCTCAGGGCATGCAGGTGAAACTCGATTGTGCGCCGAATCAGGAGATCAATCGACGCGAGGCCGATGTGATCTCGCTGGTGGTTGGCGAATTGACCGTGAATTCGACCAAGCACGGCGCCATCGGTCACGGTGGCAGCATAGCACTGCGCACAGTGGTGGAAGGCGACGCGACTGGCCGTCACCACACCATCGTCTGGGAGGAGCAATCCGCGCAACCGGTTTCCGCGACATCGCGCGCAGGCGGGCAAGGCCTCTCGCTCATCGAACGCATCTGCACAGCCCGTGGCGGCACATTCGCTATCGAGTGGCGCGACAGCGGACTCGTGGCCACGCTATCGCTGCCCCGAAACCTCTGATCAGGCGCGCAGGTCGGCCCACTCCGGATGGCGCCGGAACGCAGCTTCGACATAGCTGCACTGCGGCACGATCCTGAAGCCGAACTGGCGGGCATCCTTGACCAGCGCCTTGACCAGTTCTGCCGCCACGCCGCGTCCGCCAATCTCGGTCGGCACCAGCGTGTGATCGGCCACGACCGTGTCGCCTTGGCGTTTGTAGGTCAGCCGCCCGATCGCATCGCTGCCTTCGACCCTGGCGTGGTATTCCCCGCGTGCGCCCTGATCGAGGTGGGTGATGGCGATATCCGGCATGGCTGCTCCTGTTCCTTTGTGACTGCTTGACCCGAAACGCCGCTGCCGACATTGCGGTTTCCGATGAAATTTCTCTCCGACAACACCGCCGCTGTCCACCCCAGGGTCTGGGACGCCATGCGCGCTGCCGACGCTCCCGATTCGGGCTATGACGGCGATGCCCTATCAAGGCGCATGGACGAGGCGTTTTCCGACCTGTTCGGCACCGAATGCACAGCGCTATGGGTCGCCACCGGCACGGCAGCCAATTGCCTCGCACTCGCCGCGATGGTCCCGCCCCACGGCGGCGTTGTCTGCCACCGCGAAGCCCATATCGAGATGGACGAGGGCGGCGCTCCCGGCTTCTACACCCACGGCGCCAAGCTGATGCTGGCCGAGGGCGAAGGTGCAAAGCTCACCACGCAGGCAATCGAACGGGTGATCGACCCGATCCGCAATGACGTCCACCAGGTCCAGCCCCATGCGATCTCGATCACGCAGGCGACCGAATATGGCCGCGTCTATACGCCAGAGGAAGTCGCCCGTATCGGCTCGCTTGCGCAAGGGCGCGGCCTTGGCCTGCACATGGACGGCGCGCGTTTTGCCAATGCCGTCGCCCACCTTGGTTGCCATCCCGCCGAAGTGACGGCGCAAGCCGGCGTCGACGTCCTGACCTTCGGCTGCGTCAAGAACGGCGGCATGAACGCCGAGGCACTGGTGTTCTTCGACATGGAACTCGCCGACGTCGTCCGCTACCGCCGCAAGCGCGCCGGGCACCTGCAATCCAAGGGCCGTTATCTCGCCGCGCAGGTCCTTGCGATGATCGAGAGCGACCTCTGGCTCGCCAATGCTCGCGCCGCCAACGCCGCCGCGCAGGAAATCGCGCAGGCCTGCGGATCGCGCGTGTTCCATGCCGTCGAGGCGAACGAGATCTTCGTCGTGCTCTCCCCGGCAGAACAGGCAACGCTGCGCGCGCAGGGCTTCGACTTCTATGACTGGACCGCGCCTGAAGGCGCCCCCGGTGCCGCGCGGCTCGTCACCGCGTGGAACACCGATCCGACCCACGCCTCCGCGCTGGCGCGGGCAATCTCTGCGCTATGACCGAGGCAGAGCAACCGGGTCAGGCCCGGTTCTGGCAACTTGACGTTGCCGGCCCCTTTTTCCTCGTCGCGCTGATCTGGGGCTCGACCTGGCTGGTGATCAAGGACCAGATCGGCAGCGTGCCGCCAAGCTGGTCGGTAACCTGGCGCTTTGTCGCCGCTGCCATCGGCATGGCCGCAGTTGCCATGTTTCGCCGGGAAACCCTGCGCGTCTCGAACACTACGCTCAAGGTTGCCGCGCTGCTCGGCCTGCTCCAGTTCGTGATGAACTTCCAGTTCGTCTACCGCGCCGAGCACCATCTGACTTCGGGCATCGTTGCGGTGGTCTTCGGCCTGCTGGTTGTGCCCAATTCGCTGATGGCTTGGGCCTTTCTCAAGCAACCGGTAACCCGCGCCTTTCTTGGTGGATCGGTAGTGGCAGGAGCCGGAATTGTGCTGCTGCTGCTACACGAATACCGGATGGCCCCGCCCGAAGGCCAGGTCCTGATCGGCATAGCCCTGACTATTGCCGCGCTGTTCAGCGCCTCGTCGGCGAACGTCCTGCAAGCGAGCCGCATGGCGCGCGGGATTCCGATGATCCCGATGCTCGCTTGGGCCCTGCTGTTCGGCGCGATTCTCGACGCCGCGTTTGCCTTGATCGTGGAAGGACCGCCGCAGTTCGATTTCCGGCCGGGCTACATCTTCGGCGTACTTTATCTCGGCATAATAGGGTCTGTCCTCACCTTCCCACTCTATTTCCGCCTGCTTCAGCGCCTCGGCGCAGGGCGCGGGGCGTATAACGGCGTCCTGGTGCCGGTCGTCGCAATGCTGCTGTCGACCGCGTTCGAGGGCTACCGCTGGTCAGTGCTGGCCCTGGCCGGCTCGGCGCTGGCGATGCTCGGGCTGGTGCTGGCGCTGAGGGCACGCAGTCCCTCGCGATAAGTCGGATAGGCGGGCTTCCACCCGAGCAGGCGCTTGGCCTTGCCATTGGCCACACGGCGGTTCTCGGCATAGAAGGCCAGCGCCATTGGCGAGAGATTGGCTTCTTCCAGCGACTGCATCGGCGGCGGCGCAACGCCAAGAAGCCGTGCCGCCTCCTCGATCACCGCGTTCTGGCTGCAGGGCAGATCGTCGGCAAGATTGTAAACGCCCGGAGGGCCCGCAAATCCGGCGATGACGCCACTGGCGATGTCCTCGACATGCACCCGGCTGAAGACTTGCCCCGGAATATCAATGCGATGCGCCTTGCCTTCGGCCACGCGCTCGAGCGCACTGCGCCCCGGCCCATAGATGCCGGGCAGGCGGTAGACCCGCACCTTCGGCGATAGCGCCTGCCAATCAAGGTCCGCCTGCGTCCGCGCCGAACGCCGCCCGGTGCCGACGACTGATCCTTCATCCACCCACGCCCCGCCCGCATCGCCGTAGACGCCGGTCGAGGACAGATAGCCGATGGCCTCGAGCGGCGCGGCGGCAATCGCCTCGCCATAGGCTTGCAGCACCGGATCGCCGCCCTCTCGCAACGGCGGAACCGAGGACAGCACGTGCGTCGCCTGCGCCAATGCGGCCTCGACCAAGGCCTTGTCGACAAAGGCAATATCGCCCGCACTCCCCGTCCCGCGCACCGTCCAGCCCTGCGCCTGAAGCCGCGCCGCGATCACTTGCGCGGTGTAGCCCATTCCGAAGATCAGCAAGTTTCCCATGAAAAGCCTGATAACCGCGATTGCCCCGCCGCGCACGCGTTCCTAAGTTCACGCACATGAACGATCTCTCCGGCCAGCCCGTCGTCGCCCCGACTGTCATTCACCGCGCGGATTACCGCCCGCCCGAATGGCTCGTTCCTGAAATCGCTCTGGATTTCGCGCTTTCACTGAATGCCACGAAGGTTCAGGCGACCTTGAAAGTGGCGAAAAATCCGGCAGGTTCAGGTACATCGCTGCTGCGGCTCAATGGCGATGCGATCGAACCCAAGGCGGTCACCGTCGATGGCCATGCCCATAACGACTGGCACATGGACGGCGCGGACCTCGTCATCGAACTGCCCGGCGATGCGCATGACGTCGGCATCGAGACGCTGATCGACCCTTCGGCAAACACCCAGCTTTCAGGGCTTTACGCCTCGAACGGCTTGCTCTGCACCCAGTGCGAGGCCGAGGGCTTCCGCCGCATCACCTTCTTCCCCGACCGGCCCGATGTGCTCTCGGTCTATTCGGTGCGGATGAGCGGGGAAAAGGCGCTGTTCCCGGTGCTGCTGTCCAACGGCAACCCTGTCGCGTCCGGCGAAAATGGCGATGGAACCCACTGGGCCGAGTGGCACGATCCCTGGCCCAAGCCATCGTACCTGTTCGCTCTGGTGGCCGGCGAACTCGTCGCAAACCGCGATGAATTCACGACAAAATCCGGCCGCAAGGTGAACCTCGCGATCTACGTCCGCCCCGGCGACGAGGAGCGCACCACGCACGCCATGCGCTCGCTCATCGCGTCGATGCAGTGGGACGAGGACGTCTATGGGCGCGAGTATGACCTTGATGATTTCAATATCGTCGCGGTCAGTGATTTCAACGCCGGCGCGATGGAGAACAAGGGCCTTAACGTCTTCAATACGCGCTACATTCTTGCCGATCCTGAAACCGCGACCGATGGCGATTATGACGCGATCGAGGGCGTGGTGGCGCATGAGTACTTCCACAACTGGTCGGGCAACCGCGTGACCTGCCGGGACTGGTTCCAGCTTTCCCTCAAGGAAGGCTTCACAGTCCTTAGAGATCAACAGTTTAGCGCCGATCGCGGCTCTGCTCCGGTCAAGCGGATCGAGGATGTGCGGATCCTGCGCGCCGTGCAATTTCCTGAGGATTCGGGTCCGCTGGCGCACCCTATCCGCCCGGATTCCTATCAGGAAATCAGCAACTTCTACACCGCGACCGTCTACAACAAGGGCGCCGAGGTGATCCGCATGATGACCGTGCTGGCGGGCATGGAGCGGTTCCTGAAAGGCACCACGCTCTACTTTGACCGACACGATGGCGAAGCGGCGACCTGCGAAGACTTTGTAAAAGCGATAGAAGATGGCGCAGGGATTGACCTGAAGCAGTTCCGCAACTGGTACGAACAGGCCGGAACCCCGCGCGTCAGCGTCGCCATGACGCTCGAAAATGCAAATCCAACTCTCGCAGGCGGAGAGGCAACTCTCGGAGGCAGAGCGGTAACTCTCACGCTCAAACAGGCAACTGCACCCACACCCGGGCAGGCCGAGAAGAAGCCGTTCGTGATCCCGCTGCGCATCGCGCTGTTCGACCGCGAGACCGGCCAGCACCACGGCGAGGAACTGATCGTCCTGACCGAGCCCGAGCAGTCCTTCACCTTTGATGGATTCACGTCGCTGCCTGTACTTTCAATCAACCGCGGCTTCTCCGCCCCGGTCGAGATCGTCGCGCCGGTGACGACGGAGGACCTCGTCTTCCTCGCCCGCCACGATGACGATCCCTTCGCCCGCTACGAGGCGATGCAGCAGCTGATCGTGCGGCATCTGGTGGGCGCAGTGGCGGGGACGCTGGACAATCGCGAGGCGTCGCAGGCGGCGATCGGCGCGGCGATGGGCGCAATCCTCGATGATACCGCGCTCGATGACCTGATGCGCGGCGAACTGCTGATCCTGCCGGGCGAGGCATACCTTGCCGAGCAGCTGACCCGCGCCGACCCGACGCGCATCTTTGCCGAGCGCGAGGGCCTCAAGCGCTGGCTGGGCGAGACGCTGAAGGACAAGTGGCTGGCGCTGCACGACCGCGTATCCGCCGTGCCCTACAGCCTTTCCGCCGAGGCGCGGGGGGCGCGCAAGTGCAAGACGCAGGCCTTGGTCTATCTCGGCGCGGCCGATCCCGCCGAAGCCGCGCGCCGCGCCAAGGCGCAATACGATGCCGCCACCAACATGACTGACCGCCAAGGGGCGCTGATGGTGCTGTGCAGCCTCGATTGCCCCGAGCGCGAAGCGGCGCTGGC
>JBEQCK010000097.1:0-13623 GCA_041639335.1 Novosphingobium sp. | reverse complement strand
GGCCTTTCCGTTCTGGATTTCATGAAACGCACCAGCTTTATCGAGGCGACTGACGCCGCGCTTGCCGCCGTCGGCCCTGCCGCCATCGCCCTTGCCGAAGCCGAGGGCCTTGCCGCCCACGCCCGCTCGATCGAAGTGAGGCTCGGCCTGTGAACGCGATCTCGGGCAAGGCCCGCGCCGCCTCGCGCCTCGCAGCCGTGCAGGCGCTCTATCAGGCCGACATGGAGCAGACCGCACTGCACCTGCTGCTGGACGAGTTCCACCAGCACCGGCTCGGCGCAGAGATCGAGGATGTCGAGTACCTCAAGGCCGACGTCGCCTTCTTCGACGACGTCGTGAAGGGCGTCGATGCCCGCCGCAACGAGATCGACCTGCTGCTTTCGGCCAAGCTCGCCAAGGGCTGGTCGCTTGCTCGCCTCGACAAGACCATGCTGCAGATCCTGCGCGCCGGTTCCTACGAACTCCTCGCCCGCAAGGACGTGCCAGTGGCAACGGTGATCACCGAATACGTCGATGTCGCCCACGCCTTCTTCGAAGAGCGCGAGGCCAAGTTCGTCAACGGCGTGCTGGATGCCGTGGCGAAGGACGTGCGGTAAATTTGAATCCTCCCTGTTTTCGCGAAGCGCAAACGGGGAGGTGGCATTCGCGTCAGCGAATGACGGAGGGGTCTTCAGGCCCCTCCACCACCAGCTTCGGTAGCGGTCGCCCTCCCCATTTGCGCGTTCCGCGAAAACGGGGAGGATCCTGCCGATTACAACCGCTCCGCATGCCAGCGGATGTGGTCTTCCATGAAGGTCGAGATGAAGTTGTAGCTGTGGTCGTAACCCGGCTGCAGCCGCAGCGTCAGGTCCACGCCTGCCGCCTTGCACGCGGCGTCCAGCAGTTCGGGGCGCAGCTGTTCGGCCAGGAAACCGTCGGCATCGCCCTGATCGACCAGCACCGCACCCGCCGGACGCTTGCCATCCTCGATCAGCGCGACCGCATCGTGCTTGCGCCACGCCGCGCGGTCATCGCCGAGATAGCCGCCCAAGGCCTTGTGCCCCCATGGCACCTGCCCCGGCGCCACGATCGGCGCAAAGGCCGAGAGCGACTTGAACTTCTCCGGGTACGTCAGCCCCAGCGTCAGCGCGCCATGGCCGCCCATCGAATGGCCAGTGATGCCCATGCGGGTCAGATCGACCGGGAAGTTCGAGCCCAGCAGAGCAGGCAGTTCCTCGGCGATGTAGTCCCACATGCGGTAATGCTGCGCGAACGGCTCCTGCGTGGCGTTCACGTAGAACCCGGCGCCAAGGCCGAAATCATAGGCCGCTTCCGCATCGTCAGCCACGCCTTCGCCACGCGGCGAGGTATCGGGCGCGACAAATACGATGCCGAGTTCGGCGCAGGCCCTGCGGTATTCACCCTTGTCGGTGACGTTGGCATGGGTGCAGGTCAGCCCCGAAAGGTAGATCAATACAGGCAGCTTCGCGCCGTCCGTTGACTGGGCCACCGCCTGCGGGGGCAGGAAGACCGAAAAGGTCATCCCCGTCCCCGTCGCGGCGGACTCATGCTTGTAGACGCCCAGCGTTCCGCCGTGCGCCTTCGAAGTCGAGACCGTTTCGAGTGTCATCAGGCGATGATGTCCAGCGCGCAGAGCTTGTTGCCGGCCGGATCGCGCAGATAGGCGAGGTAATAGGGCGAACCTTCCCGCGGCCCCGGCGGGTCTTCGCAGGCCGTACCACCAGCCGCAACGCCTGCTGCGTGCCAGGCGTTGGCCTGTTCCGGGCTCATGCGGAAGCCGATGGTGCCACCGTTGGCGCCGCAGGCAGGCTCGCCATTGATCGGCTTGGTCACGATGAACATGCTGCCATTGTGCATGTAGATCAGGCGTCCCTTCGGGTCGGTGATCGCTTCTGGCCCGCCGAACGCAGCGAAGGTGGCATCGTAGAACTTCTTGGCAGCGTCGATATCGTCGGCGCCAACCATCACATGGCTGAACATAGCTCTCTCCCGTTGACAGGTTGCAGCGCAGAGAGAGCTAAGCCACTGGCTTGCGCGGTCAAGCGCCCGGATGGGAATTCTTTGTTGCCATTTGGCCTCAGGCCAAAGGATCAAGCACGCCAAGCAGCGCTACCGCACCGACAACACCGATGCCTGCCGCAAACTCCAGCACAAGCGATCGGCGCAGGCGTGCCACGGCACCGGGCTCGCCCCGCTCGAGCGCCGGGACGATCCGCCAGCGGTTCCCGGCGGCCAGCGCCAGCATGGCAGCGAACAGCGCCAGCTTCACCGCAAGAATGCTGAACCAGCGCGCCTCGAACGCCATCGGCCAGCCGGCAATCGCCAGCGTGTTGAGCAGGCCGGTCAGGATGAGGACCGCCACCACCGCGCTGCCGGTGCGGGCAAACCGCGCGAGCGCGGCAATGTCGGCCCCCTCGCGCGAGAAAGCCGAAGTGACGAACACCGCCAGAGCGCCAATCCACGTGGCTGCGGCAAGGACATGCGCCACGTCCGATACACGGTGAAGCGCCATCTCGCTGGCCCCGGCATGACCTGTCCAAGCCACCGAACCGAGCGCAATGCCCCCGGCCAGCGCCAGGATCGGCAGGCGCAAAACGCGAAGCGGCATGAAGCAGGCAAGAAACACGGCGGCCAGCGCCGTCAGCCGCCCTTCCATGACCTTGCCGAGCGGCGTCTGGGCCAGCACGACCTCTGCCGTCGCCTGGTCCAGTTCGGCAAGGCTGATGCCGGCCATGGCGGCCACGCTTTCCAGCGCCCACCAAGCGGAGGCAAAGGCCGCGACGATGGCCAGCAGCGCCAGCGCAAGGCGGGCGCGGAAAGCCAGCACCTGCCCCGCAGCCAGCGCATGCAGCGGCACGCCCGCCACGAGCAGCAGCGCAAGATACGCCGCCGCCCGCGCGGTCAGCAGGCCTGTCGTTTCCACGACCCCTTGGCCGTATCAGCGAACGGTGAAGGCGTACTGGCCTTCGATGCGGTGCTGGTCAGCAGCAACCGCATGCCACTTGAGGTTATAGCTGCCCGCCGGAAGAGCGCGCGGCAGGGTAATGGTCAGGACCTTGCCGGCAGCAGCGGTCTTGAAGCCCTTGATCGGCATCGGCGCATGGTTGGCCATCCCCGGCATGCCGGTCATCACCAGTTCGATGCCCGAAAGCGGACCGACCAGCTCTTCAGAGAACGTCAGGGTCAGCTTGGTCGGCTTGGCCACGGCCGTGTTCGGCGCCGGGTTGGACGAAAGGAGCTTGGGGTGGGCAAAGGCTGCGCCTGGCAGGGCCAGCATCGCAAGGGCAGGAGCAGCAAGGAGCGCAAGACGGCGCATGGGAAGTCCTTTCGGGTTGGGATCTGCAGTGTGATACGCAAGGCGCAGGCCCATCCCTCAAGCCATAGCGCAAATTTTGTCTTGAGGGATTTCGCCTGTGCGCGCGTAATGGCATCTGCGTGGAAAAAGGAACCCAGCCAGCAATGGCCGATATCGACGAACTCTTGGGCGCTCTTGCCGCCAAAGCACCACCGCCTTCACTCTCCATCATCGATGAAGAGGTGATGCGCGGCCTCGCCCGCAAGCGAGAGAGCGCCACGGCACGGCGCGGCATGGTCATGGCCGTGGCGATTGCCGCGCTCGTCGGCATCGTCGGCTCGGTTGCCCCGGCAGCGCCTGCACAGGCGGAACCCCTGTTCGGCGTTCCCTCGGGCGCGCCCTCGCACCTGCTGGCAGACTGATGAGCGCGGCCTTGCGCTATGTCGTGGTGGCAGTGGTCTCCGCCGCCGTCGCCCTTGCCGCCAGCCACTTTGCCCGTGGCTTCATGCCGATGCAGCACGGCAGCGAACTCCACCAGCTGATGCACCAGCGGCTCGACCTCACGGCGCAGCAGAACCAGGAGATCGACCGTCTCGAGGCGGAATTCGCGAACAAGCGCCGCACGCTGGACGAGCGCCTGCGCGCTTCGAATGCAGATCTTGCCCGCGCGATCAAAAGCGAACACCAGATCGGCCCCAAGGTGACCGGCGCGGTCGATGCCTCGCACATGGCTATGGGCGAGCTGCAGAAAGCCACGCTGGCCCATGTCTTCGCGATGCGCGCGGTGCTGAACCCGGATCAGCAGGCCATCTTCGACCGCGAGATCGCCCGCGCCCTTACTTCGCCCGACCGCCCTTCACCCGGCCACCGCTGAACCGGTGGCGGGGGGCGACGCTCCAGACGAAAGCGACCCACAGCTGGTCGCCAGCGCGCTTGGCGGCCGGCAGAGCGCCTACGCAACGCTGATGGCCCGCCATCGCGAGGCGGTGTTCCGGCTTGCCCGTCACCACACCGGCGACGAGGCCGAGGCGCTCGACGTCACCCAGGAAGCGTTCATCGCCGCCTTCGCCTCGCTGGCCAAGTTTGACCCCGCCCGCCCGTTTCGCGCCTGGCTGATGCGCATTGCCGTCAACAAGTGTCGTGATTGGGCGCGGCGCCGTGCGGTGCGGCGGCTGTTCCGCATGGCGCGGCCTCTGGAGGACGCCTTCGACGTTGCCGATCAGGGCCTCGATCCAGAGGCGCAAGCGATCTCGCGGCGCGAACTCGCCCGCGTCTCGGCAGCCATCGCCACCCTTCCGGCCAATCTCAAGGACCCGCTGATCCTGTGCCGCCTCGAAGGGATGAGCATGGCCGAAGCCGCCGACGTTCTCGGCCTGACCGAGAAGGCCGTCGAAACGCGGATCTACCGGGCACGGCAGAAATTGTCGGAAATGCTTGAGGGATAACCCGTCTTCCTGCGTAATCGCAGGTAATGACCGACATGCTCCATCTCAACCGCCGCAACCTGCTCCTCGGAGCCGGTGCCCTCGCCGCAATGCCGCTTGTCCCTGCCTGGGCGCAATCTGGCCACGGCGGTCATTCGCTCAAGGCTGGCGCCATGGCCGGGCGCAACACCGGCGGCGTGCTTTCGGGCGAGAACATTGCCCTGTCGATCGGCGCGGCGAAGTTCGCGGTGGGGGATCGTTCGGCCCCCGCCATCGCGGTCAACGGTTCGATCCCCGCCCCGCTCATTCGCCTGCGCGAAGGGCAGAAGGTGCGCATCGCCGTTACCAACACGCTGGCTGAACAGAGCTCGATCCACTGGCACGGGCTGCTCGTGCCGTTCCAGATGGACGGCGTGCCCGGCCTGTCGTTCCCCGGCATCGATCCGGGCGAGACCTTCACCTACGAGTTCCCGATCGTGCACTCGGGCACTTTCTGGTACCACTCGCACTCCGGCATGCAGGAGGCCGAAGGGCTTTACGGCCCGATCCTGATCGACCCCGCCGAGCCCGACACCGCCGCCCCGTTTGACCGCGAATACGTGCTGATGCTGGCGGACTGGAGCCCGATGAATCCGCACGAGCAGTTGCGCAAGCTCAAGGCCATGGGCGGCTATTTCAACTGGCAGCGGCAGACCGTGGGCGGGTTGCTGAAAGGCCGTGACCAGAGCCTCAAGGACCGGCTCGAATGGGCCAGGATGCGCATGGACGCGACCGATATCTCGGACGTGACCGGCGCGACCTATTCCTTCGTCATCAACGGCCACGATACGGCCGCCAACTGGACCGCGCTGTTCCGTCCCGGTGAGCGGGTGAAGCTGCGCATCATCAACGCCTCGTCGATGACCAACTTCAACTTCCGCATCCCCGGCCTGCCGATGACTGTCGTCGCCGCCGATGGCTGCAACGTCCAGCCGGTCGAGACCGACGAATTCCAGATCGCGATTGCCGAGACCTACGACGTGATCGTGCAGCCAACGGAGAGCGCCCCCTTCGGCATCATCGCCGAAGCGATCGACCGCTCTGGCCTCGTCCGCGCCACGCTCGCCCCGCAGATCGGCATGGCCGGAGCCATCCCCGCCCGCCGCACCCGCCCGGTGCTGACCATGCGCGACATGGGCATGGACATGAGCGGCATGGACATGGGCCAGGGCGGCGAGATCGACCTCTCCCAGCCCGCCAACGAGAGCATGGCCGGCCATTCCATGAAGATGCGCGATCTCAGCCTTGCGCCGGGTGTGAAACCGGGGCCGGGCGTCGCCACGATCTCCCCGACACCCGCAGACCGCCTCGCCGACAAGCCGACTGGCCTCGAAGTTGTCGACCATCGCGTGCTGACCTATGCCGATCTGCGCTCGCGCGATGCCAACCCCGACCGGCGCACGCCCTCGCGCCAGATCGACGTCAACCTCACCGCCAACATGGAGCGCTACATGTGGTCCATCGATGGCGAGACCATCTCGGACGGCGCCAAGCCGATCCCCTTCCGCACGGGCGAACGGGTGCGGGTGAACCTGATCAACCACACGATGATGCCCCACCCGATCCACTTGCACGGCCACTTCTTCGAACTGGTCACGGGCGAGCCGGGCAACCGCCCGCGCAAGCACACCGTCAACGTCCTGCCCGGCGGCAAGGCCAGCTTCGATCTCACCGCCGATGCCGAGGGCGACTGGGCGTTCCACTGCCACATGCTGCTGCACATGCACGCCGGGATGATGCGCGTCGTGACTGTGCGCAGCTCGGGAGATGCGGCATGAAGCGGCTGCTGCTTGCGGGCGCCGCGCTGATCGCCGCGCCTGCCGCCCTCGCCCAGGAAGCGCAGGATCCGCACGCCGGCCATGACATGAGCCAGATGCAGGGCCAGATGGATCATTCCGGGCACGACATGGGCACAATGGACGCCAAGGCGGCCGAGCAACCGGCGATGCAGGGCATGGACCACTCCATGCACCAGCAGCCAGCGCCGGACACGCCCGCCGACGCCCCCGCCGACGCTGCGCCGATGGATCACTCGGCCCACATGGGCCACGCCATGCCCACCGTTTCCGACAGCGAAGTCGGCAATGCGCCGCCTCCGCCCGTCCCGACCGACCATCCCGCCGATGCCTTCTGGGACAAGCAGCGCATGGCGCAGGCCCGCGCCGACCTTTCCAGGGAAGGGCGCTTCTTCGGCAATGCGCTGATCCTCGATCGCTTCGAGTATCGCCCGCGCAATGGCAAGGACGGCTACGCCTGGCAGGCCATGGGCTGGATCGGCGGCGACATTGATCGTCTCGCCGTCGAAACCGAAGGCGAAGGCGCATTCGGCGAACCGCTTGAAACCGGCGAAGTCCGCGCCGCCTGGCGCCACGCGCTCGATCCGTGGTGGAACTTCGAACTCGGCGCGCGGCAGGACTTCGGCGCTGGCCCCGATCGCACCTACGGCGTGATCGGTTTTGAAGGCCTTGCCCCCTACTGGTTCGAAGTCGGTGCCCACGCTTTCGTCTCGAACAAGGGCGACGTGCACTTCCGGCTCGAAGCCGAACACGACATGCGCCTGACGCAGCGCCTGATCCTGCAACCCTCGATCGAGATCGACGCCGCAGCGCAGGACGTGCCGGAACTTGGCATCGGCGCAGGCCTTGAGAAGGTCGAACTGGGCGCCCGCGTCCGCTACGAGTTCGCGCGCGAATTCGCGCCCTATGTCGGCGTGCACTGGGAGCGCAAGCTTGGCGAAACGGCCCGACTGGCGCGCCTCGAAGGCGAAAGTCCCTCACAAGTCAGCGCCGTGGTCGGCTTAAGGATGTGGTTCTGAATTCGTATCCGGCTTGCCCGTCCGCGCGGCAACGTGCGACAAAGCCGGGATGCAGCGAGTATCTTCATGAATCCGGGCCATGCAGGCGTGATCGCACAGACCATTCAGCTGGCCCTTGCCCCGGTGTTCGTCCTCGTGGCGATCGGCAACATCATGAACATCCTCACGACGCGGCTTGGCCGCATCGTCGACCGGTCCCGCGCCCTGCAAAGCCAGCACGCGCAGACCTCGGGCCGGGAGCATGATCTTGTCGTGATCGAGATCCGCTATGTCGATCGCCGCATCCATCTCATTGGCCGGGCGCTGCTGCTGCTGGTCGTGTCCGGCCTCGCAATCGGCGTCACCGTGGGATCGCTGTTCATCGGTGAAATGGCCGGGCTCGAGCTGCGCAACCTTACCGGCATCACCTTCTTCGGCGCCATTGCGCTGCTGATGATTGCGCTGGTCTATCTCCTGCTGGAAACGCGCATAGCCGCCAGCTCCTTGCGCCTGCCGCAGGAACTGCTCGAACTCGAACGCGATATCCCGCACCGGCAGTGACCTGCGCGGTGTTCGGGCGCTTCGATGATGAGGGAACGTAGAAAGCCCGACGCGGCGCGAACGTTGTCGCATCCTCTCCCAAGGCCGCGTCGGGCAACGTTTACGCGGGCTGAATAGCGCATCCCCCAAGGGCTGTCACAAACAATCCGCGATCGCGCGCAGCATGGCGCAAACCTGATGCAAACGCACAACACCGCGCCTGCCGCACAAGCAGAAAGGCCCCGCATCGCTGCGAGGCCCTTCCCGAATTTCAGCGCATTAAAGGTCAGTTGACCTTCTTCACCGTCTTCTTTTCCGGCGCGATCGAGATCCTCACCGTTTCCCCGTTGTTGCCGGGGAAGTCGGTGAACATCGCCTCGACGAGGTTCGGCACGACATAGGACAGGCGATTCGACGACGAGGCTGCCTCGGCCTTGCCTTCGAACAGGCGCTGGCCATCGGCACGGCGGTCAATCTTCAGGTCCATGCCCGAGGTATAGACCGTCACGACGTCAACGCTGTTGCCCCAGCCGGGACCGCCGAAGAAGAACGGATCGTTCCAGCCCCAGCCCCAGCCGCGGCCGTAGAAGCCGGCACGGCCCCAGCCGCGACCATAACCCGGTCCCCAGCCGCCCCAGCCACCCCAACCGCCCCAGAACGGGTCGGCAAAGCCGGTGGAACGGACGCGGTCACGCCCGCCATCGATACCGTAGTCGAACTTGACCAGCAGGTCGGCGTTCTCCGGGGCCGCTGGCTGATAGCCCAGCTTCTCCATCTGCCGACCAACCAGCGAGGCGTATTGTGCGAACTCGAGCCCGCCTGCATCCCTGGGATCATCGGCCACGACCGCGAAGGTCTGGCCAGCGGGTGCCGGCAACTGCGCCTGGAAACGCTTGACGTCAGCCTTGAACGGCGTGGCACACCCGGCGAGCGAGACGAGCATCAGCGAAACTGCCGAAAGCCCCAGAAGCCGGCGCTTGCCGGAAGACGAGGGCTTCACTTGCGAAACGGAATTCATCCTTGCGACTCCTGTTATGCGTCCGCCGCCCCTTGCCAGACACACGCACTGCATAGCATGCCGCCTTTTTGGACGGGAAGTGCTGAATGCACGTTGAATGGTGCCTGCAACATATGTTGCAGGCACGTAATGTTTTGTAACGAACTGACGGAAAATCAGCCCCTTACAAGGCCCAATGCCTGATAGGTCTGCTTGAGCGTCGGCGCGGCCAGATCACGCGCCTTCAGCGCACCCTTGGCAAGGATCGCGTCCAGCGCCTCGCCGTCCTCGCGCAACTGGCGATAACGCGCCGCCATTGGCGAAAGCGTCTCGACCAGCAGTTCGCCCAGCGCGGGCTTGAACTGGCCGAAACCCTTGCCCTCGAACTGCGCCAGAACCTCGGCCGGGGTGATCCCGGCCATCGCGGCGTAGATGCCGACGAGGTTGTTCGCTTCCGGACGCCCGGCCAGCCCTTCGACCGTACCCGGCAGCGGCTCGGGATCGGTCTTGGCCTTCTTCACCTTCTGCATGATCGCATCGGCATCGTCGGTCAGGTTGATGCGGCTCATGTCCGAAGGATCGGACTTGCTCATCTTCGCGCTGCCATCGCGCAGCGACATGATGCGCGCGGCCTCGGGCGGAATGATCGGATCGGGCAGCGTGAACAGCGGCGCGTCCTCGGCACAGAAGTCGTTGTTGAACTTCTGCGCGATGTCGCGGGCCAGCTCGAGATGCTGCTTCTGGTCCTCGCCCACTGGCACGTGCGTCGCCTGATAGAGCAGCACGTCGGCCGCCTGCAGCACGGGATAGGTGAACAACGCAACAGAAGCGCCTTCGCGGTTCTTGCCCGCCTTGTCCTTCCACTGCGTCATGCGGTTCAGCCAGCCCATCCGCGCCGTGCCGTTCAGCAGCCACTGCAGTTCGGCATGGGCAGGAACCTGCGCCTGGTTGAACAGGATCGACTTGTCGGGATCGATCCCGCACGAAACCAGCGCCGCCACCATCTCGCGGGTGTTGGCGGCCAGTTCTGCCGGGGAGTGCGGCATCGAGATCGCGTGCAGATCGGCGAGGAAATAGAGGCACTGCCCGCCCTTGGCCGACCACTCGTCCTGCATGCGCACCCAATTCCGGATCGCACCGAGGTAATTGCCAAGGTGGAGATTGCCGGTGGGCTGGATGCCGGAAACGATACGCATTTCAGTGCCTTCAGTTGGAGCGGCGACGCCGCAGGAGAAGCTTGAGATCGTCCACCCGGAAAGCCCCGGTCAGGACGGCAGCGAGGCCATAGACGACGACCCCGCTGGTGACCAGTGCAGCCATCGCCGCAATCCGGATGGTCCACGTCCCATGGACATAGGGCATGACCAGCCCCTGCCCCGCCCACAGCACCGCCCCCATCGCCAGCGCCGCCAGCGCCAGCCGCACCGCCCGCCGCTTCAATCGCGCATCGGCGGCAAAATGCCCGCGCCTGACCAGCGTGTGATAGAGCAGCCAGACGTTCACGGTCGAGGCGATCGCGGTCGCCAGCGGCGGTCCCATGTGCTTGAGCGGCACGATCAGCGCCAGATTGCCGACAAGGTTCACCACCATCGAGATCGTGGCATAGCGCACCGGCGTCTTGGTATCCTGCCGCGCGTAGTATCCCGGCGTCAGCACCTTCACCAGAATGTAGCTGGGAAGGCCAATCGAGAACGCCGCCAGCGCCTGAGCTGTGAAGTGCGTGTCCTGCGCGTCAAACTTGCCATAGCCGAACAGCGCCGCCGCAATCGGCTCACCGCACAGCACCAGCGCCACCGTGGCCGGAAGCGTCAGCAGCAGCGCCAGCTCCATACCGCGGTTCTGCGTCTCCATCGCCGCAGCTTCCTCGCCCCCGCCCAGCTGGCGCGAGATCGTCGGCAGCAGCACCGTGCCAAGCCCGATGCCGATCAGCCCCAGTGGCAACTGGTTCAGCCGATCGGCCATGTAGATGTAGGTGACCGAGCCATGATCGAGCAGCGATGCGGCAAGGGCCGTCGAGATCACCAGGTTGATCTGCACCGCGCCAGCGCCCGCCGCCGCCGGCAGGATCAGCTTGAGCAGTTGCTTCACTTCCGGTGAAAGGCGTGGACGCCGCAGCCGCAGCCGCACCCCATTCCTGCGGCAGGCCCATGCCAGCCACGCCAGCTGCAACGCGCCCGATACCGAAACCGCAATCGCCTGATTGCGCGCGGTCACCAGCGGATCGTCGGAATGGAAGCCCAGCAATGCCACGATCAGCGTCAGGTTCAGCAGGATCGGCGCTGCCGCGTTGACCCAGAACTTGCCCAGCGAATTGAGAATCCCGCCAAACAGCGAGACAATGCTGATCAGCATCAGGTACGGGATCGTCCAGCGCGACAGTTCCACCGCATAGGAGAACTGGTCCGCACTCACCCCGTTGAACTTGCCCGACAGCAGCAGCGTGACCGGCCAGGCAAAGACCTCCAGCGCCACCGTCATAAACAGCAGCACCGGCAGCAGCACGGCGAGCGCCGCCTCGGCAAAGTCCAGCCCGTCGCGCAGGCCAGCGCCTTCCGGATCGGCGACCTTCTTGTTGAACATCGGGATGAAGGCGCTGGCAAACGCGCCTTCGGCAAACAGCGCGCGGAACATGTTGGGCAGCCGGAACGCCACCAGAAACGCGTCCGAAGCAAACGCCGCGCCGACGAAGCGCGCGAACAGGCTGTCGCGCACCAGCCCCAGAATGCGGCTGAGCAGCGTCAGCCCGCCAATCGAACCGGTGGCCTTGAGGAGGTTCATGCTAGCCCTCCCTCAAACCAAAGACCCGCTCGCCCTGAGCCTGTCGAAGGGCGCTGACACCAAGGCCAAGGTGCTTCGACAAGCTCAGCATGAGCGGGTTCGGGACGAAATCAGGCCTGACCCGCCGGAGTCGCCTCGGCAGTCGCCTGTGCCTGCGCCAGCTGCTGCATGTACAGGCCGTTGAAATCGATCGGCTCGAGCATCAGCGGCGGATAGCCTGCGTCGCGCACGGCATCGGCCACGATGCGGCGGGCAAACGGGAACAGGATGCGCGGACCTTCGGCGAACAGGAACGGATGGGCCTGGTCGTCGGGCACGTTGCGCATGCCGATGAGGCCGCAATAGGCCAGCTCGACGATGAACGCGGTGCCCTGGCTGCCCTTCGAGGTCACGTTGATCTTCAGCTCGATCTCGTGGATCTCGGGCTGGATCACGCGGGCCGAGATGTTGAAGTCCACGGCGATGTCGGGCGCTTCGCTCCACTGGTAGGATTCGGGCGCATTGGGGTTCTCGACCGAAAGGTCCTTCACGTACTGCGAGATCAGGCCGATCGCGGGCGAAGTGTCTTCCCCGTTGGGAACGGGACCATCGACGTTGAGATTCGAAATGATGTTGCCTTCGTCGGCCATGTAGACGTGCTTTCTGTGTGGGTTTCCCTTGGCCGCGCGACTAGCACCATGGCCAAAGACCCGCAATCCGCCTTGTCTTCGTCAAGCCCTGCGCAAGCGTCTGGCGCATCAGCGCCACAACTGGCCAAGATTCTTTGCCAAGGGATGAGCCCAAAGGGTCATGCACGCGTTGTTCATTTGTAATCCGTACCTATTTGAGGCACGTTGGAATGACGCCGTGAGCTCAGGTCTTCCGATCCGGGGCCATGGACAGTTCGGGAATCTTGCGCGTGATTGTTCAAATTGTGATCCTGGCGATGATTGCGGCCTTCCTTGGCCTGCGCCTCTACTCCGTCCTCGGCCGCCGGCCCGAGCATGACGAGGAGCCGATGCGCCGCCGGATCGAACAGCCCGATCCTTCCGCCAAGGCGCAGCAGCCGGTGCAGCAGCAGGGCGGTTCCGCCGCGCCGCGCCCGCGTGAACTCACAGCGCCCGCGCCCAGCACGTTCGACAACAGCGCCGAAGCCGGCGTCCGCGCCATCATCTCGGCCGATCGCCGCTTCGATGTCGCGCAATTCCTTGCCGGCTCGAAGGGCGCCTACACCATGATCCTCGAAGCCTTCTGGCGCGGGGACAAGGACGATCTGCGCCAGCTCTGCGATGCTGACGTCTACGAAGGCTTCAGCTCGGCCATCGATGCCCGCGCCGCTGCCGGCGAAGTGATCGACGCCCGCGTGATTCGCATCGAGGAAGCGCGCATCGTCGCCGCCTCGATCGAAGGACAGACCGCGCGCATCACCGTCCGCTTCCTGGCTGACATCGCCTCCGTCACCCGCAACGCCGAGGGCACCGTCATCGCCGGCTCGCTCGACGATGCGATCGAAGCCCGCGATCTGTGGACCTTCCGCCGCGACCTCACCTCGCGCGATCCTGACTGGCTGCTCGACGAGACCGACGAGGCCTGATTTCTCGATTTTCCTTTATCGTCACCCTGAACTTGTTTCAGGGTCCATTTCTGGGCACGAACAGCTGCTTGATCGGCAAGATGGATCCTGAGCCGTAGGCCAGCGCAGCTAAACAAGTTCAGGATGACGAGTGTGGAAATTGGGAAAGACTGGCGGATGATCGGCAAAACGAGATTCGCAACC
>JBEQCK010000096.1:0-13644 GCA_041639335.1 Novosphingobium sp. | reverse complement strand
GGGCCGTCATGCTCGACCTGCTGCGCGATGCAGACGTGTTCGTGGTGAACGTGCGGGGCAAGGCGCTCGAGCGGATCGGGCTGGATTACGAGGCGCTCAAGGCCATCAATCCCGAATTGATCTACGTCCATTGCGTGGGCTTTGGCCAGGACGGTCCCTATGCAGACCTGCAGGCCTACGATGACGTGATCCAGGCGGCCACCGGCACGGCGACGCTGTTGCCTCGTGTCGATGGCAACCCGCGCCCGCGCTATCTCCCGTCGCTGATCGCCGACAAGGTGGCAGGCTTGCATGCCGCTTATGCAACAATGGCCGCTATCGTGCACAAGCAGCGGACAGGCGAAGGGCAACGGGTGGAAGTGCCGATGTTCGAGGTGTTTTCAAGCTTCATGCTGCTTGAACACCTCGGCGGCATGACGTTCGATCCACCCAACGGGCCCGCGGGCTATGCACGGCAGATCGATCCCGATCGCCAGCCTTTCCCGACGGCCGATGGCTGGATTAGCATCGTTGCCTACACCGACGATGCCTGGATACGCATTTTCACGCTGCTTGAGCAGCCGGACTTTCTGCATCAGGAGCACCTCTCGACGCCTCAGCTTCGGTTGAAGGCCCAGCCTGAACTTTATCAGGCGATAGCGCGGTTCACCCCGGCCTTGCCGACTGCGGAGATCTTAGCGCGGTGCCATGCGGCCCAGATCCCCGCACAAGCGGTACGCGATCTGGCCGATGTGATGGATGATCCGCATCTGCAGGAGACAGGGTTCTTCCGCCGACGCGAGCACCCGATGGAGGGCGCCTACTTCGAACAGGCCGCTCCAGTGCGTTTTGCGGTGTCCGGGAATGGTAAACCGGTGCTCTTCCCGCCGGTGGCCGGTGCCGACAGTAAGGAGGTCAGGGCTCACGGATGGCAGGCTTTTTCAGGCACAAAGGATGGTTAAAATATCTGTTTGTTTCTATTGATAAAACTACGGATTAAATACGACTAAAGCTCCTATGAATTCCCGATAAAGGTAAGGTTCTGGAAACCGTCTTGAGCCGCTTTAGCCAGTGTCAGCGATGGCAAGGGCAAGCGGGACGGCATGGCGAAGTTCATCAGAAGGCTTTTTGCGAGCACCGGCGGCAGCGTTCTGCCGATCGCTGCTGCCAGCGTGCCGGTCATCGTCGCGTTGATCGGCGGTGGGCTTGATATCAACCGGGTCTACAAGGCGCGCAACCGGTTGCAGACGGCCTGTGATGCCGGCACGCTCGCCGGACGACGCGCCGTGACGACCAACGGCTATGACACGGCCGCCCGAAACCAGGCAAACGCCTACTTCAGTACCAACTTCGTGGAAGGTGAGCTTGGCGCGACCGGAACAACGTTCACCACGGCATCGGCCAACAACGGCAATCTGATTTCGGGCACGGCCTCGACGACTGTGCAGACGGCAGTGATGAACCTGCTGGGCGTGGAAACCATCCCCGTCAGCGTGGCCTGCAGCGCCACGATGGGCGTGGGCAACAGCGACATTACCATGGTGCTCGATACCACCGGCTCGATGGGCAGCACGCTGTCCGGCACCAGCCAGACCCGCATCCAGGCGCTGCGGGTGGCGATGAAGAACTTCTACGATACGGTTGCCACAGCTACGCAAGGGTCGAACGCCCGCATCCGCTATTCGTTTGTTCCTTACAGCTCGTCGGTGAACGTCGGGCGCCTGATCTATAATCTGAACCCGGCCTATCTTGCCGATACGTGGCCAATCCAGACGCGTGAACCGGTCTTCAACACGATCACCGAGCAGGTTTTCACCGGCTGGTCAGCCGCAGTCAACACGAGCGAGCAGACCTACTCGACCGAGACAGTCGGCAGCACTTCGCAGCACAGCTCGACAAACTACAGCTCTCAGGCCACGTGCAACGCGGCACGCCCTGCCGACGTGGCGTGGGCCAACAACGGGAGCGCATCGACTTCGTCCAGCACGACGACGAACGGGGCAGGGCAGCAGGTCGTCACCACCACGACCACGCAGCCCCAACGCAAGACAACTTATGTCTGCCAGCAACAGAACAACAACCGCTGGCGCGTGTTCTATTACTATACGACCCGCAACTTCATCACGCGCAGCTATGCCACCTCGGATCCCATTTACGAGACGCGCACCCGTCAGGAATTCTCGAACTGGGCTTACCGCGAAGTCAGCAATGTCGATACCAGCGTGTACAAGACATTTGCGGCGGTCAGCAAACCGAACGGTAGCAGCGGAACGGCAGTCAGCTACACCTGGGGAGGCTGCATCGAAGAGCGCGAGACTGATGCAACGGCAAGTATCAGCTATTCCAGCGTTACCGGCATGTCGCCCTCGACCGCGCTGGATCTTGACGTGGATCTTGTTCCGGACGGTGATGCCGAAACCAAATGGGGGCCGATGTGGCCCGAACTGGCCTACTATCGAACGACGACGTACTGGGGCAATACCTACCTGACCGATGCCGTGCAGACCTCTCAAGGGGGCAAGGCTTCGTCATATTGCCCCTATCAGGCGCAACTGCTGTCCACCATGAACCAGTCGGCGTTCTACAGCTATGCGGACTCGCTGGCGGCTGCCGGTTCGACGTACCACGATCTCGGCATGCTGTGGGGACTGCGGCTGAGCTCGCCGCAGGGTCCATGGGCAGACACCGTGAACATCGCGCCGACCAATGGCGGCAAGGTTTCGCGCCACATCATCTTCATGACCGACGGGCAGATGGAACCCAGCACCACAATCCAGTCGAGCTATGGCATAGAATGGCATGACCGCCGGATCACCGACGATGGCACGAGCAATCAGGCGGCCCGGCACACGCTGCGCTTCCGCGCCCTTTGCGACAACGCCAAGGACAAGGGCTTTCGCGTGTGGGTCATCGCCTTCGCCTCAAGCCTCACTTCGGATCTGACGTACTGCGCATCAAGCAACAGCTCGTTCCTGGCGACCAATGCGACACAGCTGAACAGCGCCTTCCAGGAAATTGCGAAGAACGTGGGTGAATTGCGGGTGTATCAATGAAGAAACTTCGTACCCTGCGCCGCGAGAACGCCGGCGTCACCACCATAGAATTCGCGATTGTGGCTCCGGCGTTCCTGCTGGCTCTCGTGGGCTGCCTTGACCTTGGCCAGATGGTTTATGCCAAAGGTGTCCTGGATGGCGCGGTCGAGAAGGCTGCACGCGATTCCACGCTGGAGACCGGCGACACCTCCGTTGCCGACGCGAAAGTCATCAGCGCCATGCACCCGATCGTGCCGGGCGCGCAGGTGACTTCCACCCGAAAGAGCTATTACGACTTTGCCCGCACCAACAAGGGCGAGCCGCTCGACGACAGGAATGGCGATGGCGCGTGCTCGCCGGGCGAGGGGTATACTGACGAAAACGGCAACGGATCGTGGGACGAGGACCTGGGCCGAACCGGCAATGGCGGCGCGAACGATGTGATCGTCTATACGGTGCGGGTGCAATATGACCCCGTGTTCGCCGTGCCCATCGTGCCGCTTGACTGGAGCCGGCGCGAAATCACCGCCATTGCGGTGAAGCGCAACCAGCCTTTCGCGCTGCAGGACGGCAGCTACGGATCGACACCGCGCGTATGCTGAGGACACTCAGCAACAAGTTTGGCTACTGCGCCAAGCGCCTCGCTCAGGATCGCTCGGGCGTTTCCGTCGTCGAGTTCGCGATCATCACGCCGTTCATCCTGTCGATCGCGCTCTATGGGCTTGAAGTGGCCTACATGAACTCTGTCGACATGAAGATCAGCGAGATCGCGCTTTCGCTGGCGGACAACGCTTCGCGCATCGGACAGACAGACAACAGCGTGGTCACGCCGACAGTCAGCGAAGCCGATATCAACGAGGTCATGCGTGGCGCGCAGGAGCAGGCGGCAGGCCTTGATTTCGCGACACGGGGCCGGATCATTCTCTCAAGCCTGGAACGCGATGCCGCAACGGGGAAGCAGTACATCCGCTGGCAGCGCTGCTACGGGCGGCTCTCGCGGCAATCCGCCTATGGCAATGACAGCACGCGAAACGGATTGAACGGTACGGCGCTGGCCGGAATGGGAAGCGGGCCGACCAAGATTACGGCTTCGGCCAACAGTGCGGTTATGTTTGTCGAAGTCTACTATCAGCACGAGGGGCTGATGGGTGATCTGTTTGTCGACAATCCCGTAATGCGCAAGGAGGGAGCATTCCTGATCCGCGACAACCGCAACCTCACGCCCGGGGTTACCGGAACAGGCGGGGCCTACCCCTGTGGCTGACCGGAGCCAGCACTGACGGCTTGCGCGCAATCAACGTCCGCAAGTGATAGGCAATTTCCGCAAGTGTTGGGAGGGTGTAGTCTGCCGGAGTGCCCTGCAGCCAGGCGGAGTCGCTGGCGAGCGGGCCGAAACAGGGAGAGATCGCGATGAAGCATGCAGACCTTGCAGCGATTGGCGCAATGATTGCCCTTGCCGCAGGAGCGGCCAGCCCGGCAATGGCCAAGACTGTAACGCTCGTTGCCACGCTTGGCGGTGCTGCCGAGACGGCGGGCGGCGATTCCGATGGTGTCGGCGGCTTCAAGGCCGACGCCGATGACGAGACTGGCGATTTCTGCTTCACCTTGTGGGCCGACAAGATTGCCAAGCCGACCATGGCCCATGTCCACGAAGGCACCGCCGGCAACGATGGCAAGCCGGTCGCCACGATCGACGTGACCGGCAAGGACAGCGACGATTGCATCGCGATGGAACCCGAACTTCTCAAGAAGATCATCGCTGCGCCGGGAGGCTACTTTGTCAATGTCCATACCGCCGATTTCCCGAAGGGTGCGGTGCGGGGGCAGCTTGAGGTGAAGTGACGCGCTTGTTCGCTCCGGACGTTTGGCCAGACGTTTGGCCAGACGTTGGGATGGTGTGCGGGGAACAGCAAATGGGGGCCAGCATTGCTGCCGGCCCCCACTCTACGTCCGTTCCGACTCGTCTGGTCGCGGCTGGTTTCGGCCGTTCCGCGCTGGGCTGTCATTGCTGACGGCCAAACGCTGCGTGGCTTTGCCTGGCGGGGCGCGCTTTGCGCGAGGTGGTTTTCTAGGCGGATGCCGTCCGGGGCGCGTAGCCCCTGGGCTGCTGCCGATCCGTGCTTTCGCACAAGGTCGCGCCGCTATCCGTCCTTTTGTCCGCCTGCGCCGGCCGAGTGCAGGCACTCCTCCGTCGCTCCGCATTTCCGCGACTGTCCCGGTTGCTCTTGCAAGCGATCCGGAAAAGCCGTTCGTGGGCGTTTCCCCTTCGTCCGGTGGCTCACTCTCGTCCAGACTGTCGCCTGGCCGGTCAGTTACCCCCGTTCGGCGGGGTGAAATGCTGTCCGTCACCTTAGTCTTCGCTGCATTGCGCCGGATGGAGACCGAAGCCTGCCCGCGCACTGCACCGTGGAAAACGATGCCGTTTCACATTCCTTGTCCGATCACGAAAGCCGCAGTTTCGCGCATCCGCAGATCAGCCCGAAGGTGCCTGCCGGTTGGTTACGCTGCAAACTATCCGTGTTCGTGCCGGTGCGCACGCAATCCTGAAAATTCAGGGCTTTAGGTCCTGATTTCCGAGGGTTTGTGCGCTCTCGACATGCAAAAGCTGCGCCTCATCCCTGAGTCGCGCAAGCAAAAAGTGCGGGAGTTATCCACAACCCCGCACCTTTCGGTGGATAGCTATTGTGCAGCGCCGAAGCGCAGCAATCAGCGGCCTTGCTGAGCCAAAAGGCGCAACCGGAGCGCGTTCAGCTTGATGAAGCCCGCCGCATCCTTTTGGTCATAGGCACCGGCATCGTCCTCGAACGTCACGTGGCGTTCGGAGTAGAGGCTGTCGGGCGACCTGCGGCCGACGACCGAGGCATTGCCCTTGTAGAGCTTGAGCCGGACCGTGCCGTTGACCCGGGCCTGGCTGTGGTCGATCGCCGCCTGCAGCATCTCGCGTTCAGGGCTGAACCAGAAGCCGTTGTAGATGAGCTCGGCGTACTTGGGCATGAGCTCGTCCTTGAGGTGCGCCGCACCGCGATCGAGCGTGATGCTTTCGATCCCGCGATGGGCGCGCGCGTAGATTTCCCCGCCCGGCGTTTCATACATGCCGCGGCTCTTCATGCCGACGAAGCGGTTCTCGACGAGGTCGAGACGGCCGATGCCGTGCTTGCGGCCGAGTTCGTTGAGCGCAGCCAGCAGGGTGGCCGGTGACATCGCCTGATTGTTCAGCGCAACGCCGTCACCCTTTTCGAAGTCGATGGTGATGTATTCCGGAGTATCCGGCGCGTCCTCGGGATTGACCGTGCGCGAATAGACGTAATCCGGGGTCTCTTCCCACGGATCTTCCAGCACCTTGCCCTCGGACGAGGTGTGGAGAAGGTTGGCGTCGGTCGAGAACGGGCTTTCGCCACGCTTGTCCTTGGGCACCGGGATCTGGTGCGCTTCGGCCCAGGCGATCAGCGCGGTGCGGCTGGTCAGGTCCCATTCGCGCCACGGGGCGATGACCTTGATGCCGGGTTCGAGCGCATAGGCGGAGAGTTCGAAGCGGACCTGATCGTTGCCCTTGCCGGTCGCGCCGTGGGCGACGGCATCGGCGCCGGTTTCACGCGCGATCTCGATCAGGCGCTTGGAAATGAGCGGGCGGGCGATCGAGGTGCCGAGCAGGTAGTCGCCCTCGTAACGAGCGTTGGCGCGCATCATCGGGAAGACGAAATCGCGCACGAATTCCTCGCGCAGATCATCGATGTAGATGTTCTCGTCAGGCACGCCCATCAGCTTGGCCTTGGCGCGCGCGGGCTCAAGCTCCTCGCCCTGGCCGAGGTCGGCGGTGAAGGTCACGACTTCGCAGTTGTAGGTGACCTGCAGCCACTTGAGGATGACGGAAGTGTCGAGGCCGCCGGAATAGGCGAGGACGACCTTCTTGATATCTGACTTGTCAGGACCGGGCATGGGCGGAGCGACTCCCCTTGAATAACGCGCCGCGCGCCTAACAGGCGGGGGGCAGGGGTGCAAGGTTTGCGGGGATATGTCTGGCTGGCGGAGTTTGCCCGATGTGGCCTGCCACTGGAGCCGGACGGGCTTCAGGGGCCGAAGTCGGGCAGCGGCTTGTCCTTGTAGTAGTTCGCCAGTTTCTGCAGGTTTTCGTGATGCGCCTCGCGATAGGCCCACCACAGGCTGACCGTGCCCGCCGCCAGATCGGCCGAGATGAAGCGCTCGATGGGCTGGGAGATATAGTCCTTGTCGTGCGCGTGTTCGGCCATCGTCCGGATGTAATTGCGCGTCATGTCGATCAGGGCCGAGGAATAGCCGCCCCGCGCAATGATCGCCGGATCGCCGTGGTTCGGGAGAATGCCGGTGGGGCGCCAAGCCTTCATCGCGGCGAGATTGCGGTACTGTTCGGCAAGGCTTTCCGGTTCGGCGATGAAGGTCAGCGTATCTTCCAGCGTATCCCCTGCCAGCAGGAGCCTGTCCTGTGGCAGCCACGCCACGAGGCCATCGGATGAATGGATGTTTACCGGACGCAGTTCGACCAAGTAGCGCCCGACGCTGACCTTTGTCGGTTCAGTGATCCCGACTTCAGGCACCTTTAACGGCGAGATGGCTGGCGGGCCTTGCAAGGTGCCATCCTCGATCTGCGCCTTGTGCTGGATCAGTTGCGCCCGGGCCTGCTCCGCGGCGATCACAGTGCTGTCTGCGTAAAGCGCATTGCCGCCGACGTGATCGAGATGCCAGTGGCTGTTGACGACGATGAAGTGCTTTACGCCGCGCTTCTCCAGCCAGGTGCGAACCTGCTGCGCTTGCTCGATACTCGGGTAGGTGTCGTAAACCAGCGCCTCAGCGCCATCGACCACGGCATAAGTGGCGACGCCGACAAAGTTCGCGCCATGGTCCGCCCAGGTCGCCTTGGACAGATCGACGCCTTTCTCGGCCGGGCGACCGTCATAGAAAGCGATGAGGTGATCATTGATTGGCAGGACGCGCACTTCGCCCGCCTGGGCGGTGGCGATGTTGGCGAGAATGACCGCCAGCGTCGAAAGGAGTTTCCTGATCGTCATATCGCCCCTCATGCTTGCCGGAGCAGGCTATGACGAACCCAGACGATCAGGAATAAGCCGAAGTGCGCAAGGTGCGCTTACATGTGACGGTAGATCGCGCGCTCGTGGCTGAAGCACTTGAAGCCGAAATAGCCGTGGTAGCTGCCCATGCCGCTGGTGTTCACGCCGCCGAACGGCAGGTTGTTCTCAAGATAGTGCGAAAACACGCCATTTACGGTGACGCCGCCTGACGAGGTGCGGGCGAGGACCTTCTCGATGTTGTCCTCGTCCTTGCTGTAGACGTAGAGCGCCAGCGGCTTGTCACGTGCCTCGATGTAGCCGATGGCCTGGTCGAGAGTGTCGTAGGTCATCACCGGGATGACCGGCGCGAAGATTTCGTCCTGCAGGATCGTCATCTGCGGGGTCACGTCGGTCAGCATCGTTGGGTGGACGGTAAGGTCATCGGCTTCGAACGTGCCGCCAACGGCCACGGTCGCGCCCTTGGCAACGGCATCGTCGAACATTGCCTTCACCCGGTCGAAGTTCGCCTTGTTGACGACCTGGGCGATGCTGTCCTTCTTCAGCGCGCCGCTTTCGTCATAGAGGTTCTTTTCGACGTTCGCGCGGAAGCCTTCCACCAGAGCGGCCTTCTTGTCTTCCTTCACGAACACGTAGTCAGGGCTGATGCAGGCCTGCCCGCCATTGAACTGCTTGGCCGCGGCAAGCTGTGCGGCGATCTGGTCGATGTCGGCGCTGTCGTCGACGATCACCGGAGACTTGCCACCGAGTTCAAGCGTCACGCTCGTGAGATGCTTGGCGGCGGCGGCCATCACGATCTTGCCAACGCGGGGGCTGCCCGTGAAGAAGATATGGTGGAAGGGCAGGTCCAGCAGCGCAGTTGCCACCGATACGTCGCCTTCGAACAGGGCCACGTCCTTTTCGTCGAAAGCTTCCTTGATGATCACGGAGGCGATCTTCGCGGTGGCCGGGCACAGGTCGGTCAGCTTGACGATGCAGGTGTTGCCGGCCGCAATGGCCGCGGCGACCGGGCCGAGTGCGAGGCCAAGCGGGAAGTTCCACGGCCCGAGGATCAGGCAGACGCCGCGCGCTTCGTAGGCAATCCGGGCGCGGTCAGCCGGGTTGAGCGAGGTCTGGACCTCCGTCGGCTTCATCCACTCATCGAGATTGTCGATGTTGCGCTGGATGTTGGCGGTGACGTTGAGCACTTCGGTCACCCGGATTTCGCCCACCGGCTTGCGGGTGTCTTCCAGCACGGCTGCGACGATGTCGTCCGCGTGGGCTTCGACCGCAGCCTTGAGGCGCGCGAGCTTTTCCTTGCGCACATCGGCGCTGGAGGCTTTTGCTTCCCACATGTGCGCCTGCTGGAGCGCGAAGACGCGCTGGATTTCGGCGGAAAGGTCGGCTGCGGTAGGAGCGGTCATCGAAAGGCACCCTGCTGAGATTTGTTCGTTAGTCTTGCTAACGAACAGTCTCTTCGATGGCAACGTCTCGGCGCGTTTCATTCCATTGCCACGCAGCAGATTTCACCTGACGGTTCAGGTCAGGGTCCGCCAGGCCAGATCGGCGAACTCGCAGAGCAGGGGGCGGGTGTCGCGAGGATCGATGATGTCTTCCACGCCGAAACGCTCGGCGGTGCGGAAGGGTGAGCGCACCCGGTTCAGCCGGTCGCGGATGCTTACGAGGTGAACTGCCGGGTCCTCGGCTAACGTGATCTCTCATTTGCGGTCTTGGACGCCGCTTTCGCGCCTACTCCGCCGCCTTGCGCTCCAGATGCCACTCCGGCGCTTCGTCCAGCGCCGCAAGTCGCGCCCATTCCTGCTGCATGTAATCGCGGGTCATCGGCAAGGCGCTGCGACGTTTCACGCTCTGGATGTGGAAGTTGACCATGCTACCGTGGCGGAAGCTCTGCTCGGCACCGGCAAGGTAGAACTGCCACATGCGAAACAAGCGCTCGTCATAAAGCGCGACGATCTCGTCACGGTGCATGGTGGCGCGGCGGTACCACTCGGCCAGCGTATAGGCATAGTGGTAGCGCAGGACTTCGATGTCGCCCACTTCCCAGCCGGTCTTCTCCAACGCCGAGACCAGTTCGCTCATTGCCGGGATGTATCCGCCGGGGAAGATGTACTTTCGCGTCCACTTGTCGGTCGTGCCAGGCGCGCCCTTGCGGCCGATCGTGTGGGTCAGCATGATCCCATCAGGATCGAGCAGTTCGTTGGTCTTGGCGAAGTATTCGCCGAAGTTGGGCGCGCCGACGTGCTCTATCATGCCGACGCTGGTGATGCGATCGAACTGGCCCTGCACATCGCGGTAGTCGATCAGCTGGAACTTGACCTTGTCGGCCACGCCCGCTTCCTCGGCGCGCTCCTGCGCGAACCTGATCTGGTCGGGGGCGAGGCTTACGCCCAGCACTTCGCAGCCGAAGTGACGGTTGAGATAGAGCGCAAGGCCGCCCCAACCGCAGCCGATGTCCAGCACCCGCATCCCTGAACTCTGCCCCGGCACCAGCCGCAGCTTGGAGGCGATCAGCGCCTTCTTGTCTACCTGCGCGCGCTCCAGCGTGTTTCCCGGATCGCGGAAGTAGGCCATCGTGTATTGCCGGTCCTCGTCGAGGAACAGCTCGTAGAACTGGCGGGTCAAGTCGTAGTGGTGGACGACGTTCTTCGAGGCCTGCGCCCGCTGGTTGACCTGGTCGATGCGCGAGAAGACCTTGGATAGCGCCTTGCGGACCGGGCCCTTGCGGTCAATCCCGCCGGCGCTGCTGGCATTGCCCATGACGAACAGGACGAAATCGCGCACGTCGTGCGGCGGTTCGATGACCATGCGTCCGTCCATGTAAGCCTCGCCCGCGCCGACTCGCGGGTCCTTGGCGACGTGCATGGCCGCGCCCTTGTCCGTGAAACGGATCTTCAGGGGCGGGGCGGTTGGCTCGCCATAGGCATACTCCTTGCCATCATGATCGATTACGACAAGCTTACCCTTGCGGATCAGCCTTTTGAGCATCTGGTCTAGCAGCCACATGCAAACAGGTTATGCGAAGCCGGTCGTCTCGCAAGGCTTTATTGACGCAGAGCGCATGTAACATTGTCACTTTGAAATCCGTTCATGGCGTGCAATGGTTAATGCGATTGCAATTGTAACTTTCAGGACCGGGTGCATGGCCAAGATCCGTCTCGCTGCTTCCGCTGCGCTGCTGTCGTTGTCGTTCCATTCCTCTCAGGGGCTGGCCGATGAAGGCATGTGGACTTTCGATGCTTTTCCCACGGCCAGGATGCAGAAGGACTATGGCTGGGCACCCGACGCCAAGTGGCTCCGCCGCGTGCAGGCCGCCGCGGTGCGCCTGACCGGAGGGTGCTCGGCCAGCTTCGTTTCGCCCGAGGGGCTGATCCTGACGAACCACCACTGCGTGGTCGAATGCGCGCAGGACAACTCCACCGACAAGCGGGATCTCCTGAAGGACGGCTTCGTCCCCGCCCGGCGCGAAGAGGAACTCAAGTGCCCCGGCCAGCAGGCCGAGGTCGTCACCGCGATTTCCGACGTGACCGCGCGGGTGAAGGCTGCGATCGGCACTTCGACTGGCGAGGCGCTGGTCAAGGCGCGCGATGCCGAAGTGGCGCGGATCGAGAAGGACGGGTGCAAGGACGGCAAGACCACGCGCTGCGAGGTGGTGACGCTGTTCGGCGGCGGGCAGTACAAGCTCTATACCTACCGCAAGTATTCGGACGTGCGCTTGGCGTGGGCGCCGCAGTTCCAGGCGGCCTTCTTCGGCGGCGATCCGGACAACTTCAACTACCCGCGCTATGCGCTCGATGCCGCGTTCCTGCGCGCCTACGAGAATGGCAAGCCGGTTGCAACTCCTGCCCATCTCTCATGGAACTCTCGCGAGCCGAAGGTAGGCGAAGCGACGTTCGTGGTGGGCAATCCGGGGGCAACGCAGCGGCTTTTCACCACCGACCAGATCGCCTTCCAGCGTGAGGTTGGACTTCCGCTGACCACCACGATCCTGTCCGAACTGCGCGGGCGCCTGATCGCGGCCATGGACAAGAGCCCGCAGCAGAAGCGCGAGGGGGCTGACGAACTGTTCGGAATCGAGAACAGCCTCAAGGTCTATATCGGGCGGCAGAAGGCGCTGAACGATCCGGCTTTCCTCAAGATGCTCGGCGATGCCGAGGCGGACCTGAAGGCGAAGACCATGGGCAAGCCGGGAATCGGCGATCCCTGGGCGGATACCGCCAAGGCAGTGCAGGCCTATCGCGACATCTATGTGCCGTGGCGCTTCATCGTGCCGCACTCGGCGTTGATGGATCAGGCCATGAAGCTGGTGCAGGGCGCCGCCGAGCGGGAGAAGCCCAACGCCGAGCGCCTGCCGGAATTTCGCGATTCCAGCATCGAACTCACTGCCAAGACGCTGCTCGACGAGGCCCCGGTCTATCCGTGGATGGAGCAACTGGAGCTGGCATGGAGCCTGTCGAAGGCGCGCGAGTATCTTGGCGCCGATGATCCCGATACACGGCTCCTGCTCGGCAAGGAATCGCCGGAGGGGCTGGCCGAGCGGCTGGTTGGCGGCACGACGCTGGCCGATCCGGCCGCACGCAAGGCGCTGTGGGATGGCAGGAGCAAGGCGATCGAGGCCTCGTCCGATCCGATGATCGTCTATGCTCGCAAGATCGACGCGCGCGAGCGGGAACTGAAGAAGCTGGTGGACGAACGCTATGCCGGACCTCTGGCCGAGGCGGGAGCCCGGCTCGCCGATGCGCGGTTCATGGCCTATGGCAACAATGTCTATCCCGACGCGACGTTCACGCTGCGCATCAGCTATGGGAAGGTCGAGGGCTGGAAGGAGCGCGGGCAGGACGTTGCGCCGGTCACCACCATCGGCGGCGCATTCGACCGGGCGACAGGCGCCGAACCGTTCGATCTGGCCAGTGCTTTTGCGGCGAACGAGGCCAGGATCGACAAGTCCTTGCCGTTCGATTTCGTCACGACCAACGACATCATTGGCGGCAATTCAGGCTCGCCGGTAATCGACCGCGACGGCAGCGTGATCGGCGCGGCGTTTGATGGCAATATCCATTCGATCGGTGGCAACTACGGCTATCAGGGCGCGGTCAACCGCACGGTTGTCGTCAGTACGGCAGCAATCCAGCATGCGTTGGAAGTGATCTACCCGGCCCCGGCGCTGGTCAAGGAACTGGTCCGCAAATAGCAAAAGGGGCGGCTCCGCAGAACCGCCCCAATGTTTCTGGCTGCAATCCGCTCAGCGGCAGCGACCGCCGCTGCGTTCGATCTCGCGACCGAGCAGTGCGCCACCTGCTGCGCCGAGGATCGTGCCGAGCGCGCGATCGCCGCGGGTGTCGATGGCACGGCCCAGAAGAGCGCCACCTGCTGCGCCGATGATCAGGCCTGTCGTACCGTTGCTGCGCTTGCAATAATAGCGCCCGTCGCGACCGCGCCAAACCGTGTCGCGGCTGCTGATGCGACGCGGCTCGAGATAACGTCCGCGGCTGTCATATATGCGGTCTTGCTTGGCCCGATGACCGTGTGCCGGAGCCCAGTGCGGGGGATCTGCCATTGCCGGTGCGGCAGGGAGG
>JBEQCK010000095.1:0-13776 GCA_041639335.1 Novosphingobium sp. | reverse complement strand
GGATGGCGTCCTCGTCATGCTCGACCACGATCACGGTATTGCCGAGATCGCGCAGGCGCTTGAGGGTTTCGAGCAGGCGGTCATTGTCGCGCTGGTGGAGGCCGATGGAGGGTTCGTCGAGCACGTAGAGCACGCCCGAGAGGCCAGAGCCGATCTGGCTGGCGAGGCGGATGCGCTGGCTCTCGCCGCCGGAAAGGGTGCCGGAGGTGCGATCGAGGTTGAGGTAATCGAGGCCGACGTTGTTGAGGAAGCCGAGGCGCTCGTTGATTTCCTTGAGGATGGCGCGGGCGATCTGGCTTTGCTGGCTGGTGAGCTGGCTATCGAGATTGGCGTACCATTCGACCGCGGCGGCGACCGAGAGGCGGGTGACCGAGGAAATATCGCGGCCCGCGACCTTGACCGACAGCGCCTCGGGCTTGAGGCGCTTGCCTTCGCAGGTTTCGCAGGGTTGCGCGGTCTGGAACTTGCCCAGCTCCTCGCGCATCCACGCGCTCTCGGTCTGCAGCATGCGGCGGTTGAGGTTGCCGATCACGCCTTCGAACGCCTTGTTGACGGTGTAGGACTTCTTGCCGTCAATGAAGGTCAAGGGCACGGCCTTGCCCGCGGTGCCATAGAGGATGACGATCTTGACCTCGGCCGGAAGCGCGTCCCACGGCGTATCAAGGCTGAAGCCGAAGTGCGCGGCGAGGCTGGCGAGGACCTGCATGTAATAGGGCGACGGCGGATTGCTCTTGGCCCAGGGGACGACGGCGCCCTGCTTGAGGCTGAGGTTCTCGTTCGGGACGACGAGCTGCGGATCGAACAGCAGCTTTTCGCCGAGGCCATCGCACGCAGGGCAGGCGCCCTGGGGGGCGTTGAACGAGAACAGGCGCGGTTCGATGGACTCGATGGTGAAGCCGCTGACGGGGCAGGCGAACTTTTCGGAGAAGACGATGCGGTTGGCGGGCAGGCCGGTCTTCTTCATCGCTCCCTTCTTGCCCTTGGCCTCCGCTTCCTCTTCGCGGCCAGGGACGACGCCATCAGCAAGATCGACGTAGGCGAGGCCGTCAGCCAGCTTGAGCGCCTGTTCGAAGCTGTCGGCCAGGCGGGTCTGGATGCCGTCACGCACGGCGATGCGGTCCACCACGACTTCGATGTCGTGCTTGAGCTTCTTGTCGAGCGCGGGGGCGTCCTCGATCGGCATGATCTCGCCGTTGATGCGGACGCGGGTGTAGCCGGCCTTCTGCCATTCGGCGAGTTCGCGGCGGTATTCGCCCTTGCGGCCGCGCACGACGGGGGCGAGCAGATAGGCGCGGGTGCCTTCGGGTAGCGCCATCACGCGGTCGACCATCTGGCTGACGGTCTGCGCCGAGATCGGCTCGCCCGTGGCGGGGCTGTAGGGAATGCCGATGCGCGCCCAGAGCAGGCGCATGTAGTCGTAGACCTCGGTGACGGTGGCCACGGTCGAGCGCGGGTTGCGGCTGGTGGTCTTCTGCTCGATCGAGATGGCGGGCGAGAGGCCGTCGATATGTTCGACATCGGGCTTCTGCATCATCTCGAGGAACTGGCGCGCATAGGCCGACAGCGATTCCACGTAGCGGCGCTGGCCCTCGGCGTAGATCGTGTCGAACGCAAGGCTCGACTTGCCCGAGCCGGACAGGCCGGTGATGACGATCAGGCTATCGCGCGGGAGATCGACGTCGATCCCCTTGAGGTTGTGTTCACGGGCGCCCCTCACCCGAATATGGGGGCCGGAAATGGTAGTGAGAGACATGCGCGGCGGTGTTCCATATTTGTTCGGGTTTCGCAAGGGATTCGGGCGGGGAAGGAGGCCCGGTGATGCTGGCCATGTGGGGAGCGGGACGACGCGGTGCAATATGGGCTTTGGGGGAGCCCGTCAGCGTCCCCGCGAATGCGGGGACCTCAGTGTGTGGAAGGCAATGTTCAGTAACAACACCGAGGCCCCCGCCTGCCCTTTGGGCAGTTTATCCCGAGCTTGTCGAGGGGCGGGGGCGCCTGAGATAGAGCGTTGGTCGATTGCGACCGGCCGCAAACGGTTCGACGCAAGGTGGATTGTGGCAATGCGCGCCCAAGGCGATCAAGGCCGCAGAACATGAGGGTCAAGGCAATGGACGTACGGACGGTGTGCAGCGCGCTGGCGCTTGGGGTACTGGCCTTGCCGGGCGTGGCGCTGGCGGATGATCCCTATGACCCGCAGATGCGCACGCAAGCGGCGCGCGAACGCGACCGCGCGATCATCCGCAAGCTCAACCAGCAGGAACTGGCCCGGGTGCGCGAACGCGATGCCCGCTATGCCGAAGGTTGGGCCGCGTGGCGCGAGCATGGTGCCCGCAATGGCCGTTCAGGACGCGACGCCGACCGCGCCTATGCCGAAGCCCAGGACGATTACGAGCAGCGCATGGCCGAATGGCGCCGTGCGGTGGCGGCGTGCCAGGCCGGGCGGTACGAATACTGCGCTCGGTGAGCGTGGCTCGAGGCGTTCACGGCACGAGTTTTCCCACGACTACCCCCTGCGCCGACAACACCGGATTGAAGCCGGACGAATCCTTGAAGTGAACGTCTGTGATGCGGAACTGGAACTGTCCGCCCAGTTCAACGCCATCCGGCCCATAAAAGAGCCCGGACATGGAGCCCACCTTCGCGTTGTTCTGAGAAAGATCCGACAGGAAGCTGCGGCCTGAAGCGAAGCCGCTCGTAAAGAGTATGGGATCGTATGCCAGCGATTGCCCGGTGGTGCGATTGATCAGGATCGGCAACATCGAGCCTTCGAAGGTGCTGGCGTCAAAGTTCACGAGAAACGTGGCAGCCCCCCTCAAATCCTTCCGGACCTGAGGGCTTAGCCCGGCCATGGCATCGCCATATATTTGGGCATTGTAAGTTGCCTTGCCGTTCCGGGGGCTGTCGAGGATGGTAGGACCGGTAACGCCCATCACCGCGAAATACGACTGTTCAATCGTGCCCGACCCGGACGCTATGGTCTTCAGGAAATTGCCGAAGGTCGTATAGGACAGCTTGATATCGGGATTGGCGCCACCGGGATTGAACAGCTTGAGCTGCTCTGTCCCATCAGCGACGGTCTTGCGGTATATCGTGTAGCGCGCGTCAGACTCTGCCGAAACGATGTCCTTTGCAGCGAGGCTGACCTGTTCCGACGAGCCGGGCTTGTAGGTGTATGAGCCGTCTGCAACGCGGAACTGCACTTTGGCGCCCTGTGTCTCGAACAGCACATCGTAGGGAAGGTCTGGTATGAACCGGTAGAGTTCGGCTGTCGGTCCGGCTTTGCCAATCATGAAGCCGGCGAAAGCGGCGCGGCTGTCAGGCGACTGCCCGTAGAACGTGGCTCCGACTTCGTTGCCGTCCGGGCCATAAAATGCGCCCTCCCATTTTGCTGAAACACCGCCGAAGGTGAAGTCGCCGTTAAAGCTGCTTGATCCGGAACTGATGCGCGAACTACCGGCCCATTCGGGACCTTCCTGATCGGCATTATCGTAGATACGCGTCTGGCGAGCCAGCCCCTGCGTCTTGATTTGTCCTGTCGCAAAGTCAACAACGACGACGCCGGATCCCCTGAGCCGGTACGCTGTATCCGTGACGAGCGTGCCGAACAAGAAAGTGCCAAAAAGCGCCTTTCCGGTCGTCGGTACTTGCGATGGGCGCGACGGGTAGCCGTAAGTGAAGGCCAGATCGGTGGCAGACACTTGGCCAGAACCGTTTATCAGTTTTTCGTAGAGGCCGCCGCCAACATAACTGCAGCAAGTTCCGCCGGAGTTGCTTGTCAGGAACAGGTTTTCCGATGTGTTGCCCGTCACTTTGCGAAACTCGACCTGACGAAGTCCGGAAGAGATCACATCCGATCGCGCGAAGGACTGGTTTACCCCGTCCCCAGAGATGCGATAGCCGCCAGTTGCTCCGTCGTATGAGATAGAAAGGGGCGTCTTGGCCGCGCTCGCCTGAGTAGTCTGGCCCGTGTCAGAACTCACCACCGTCTGCAACTTTGCCGCAACATTAGCGAAGGATTCCGAAACCTTGAGATCGTTCAAGGAGGTGTTCGCCGGGGTAGGCGTAGGCGTAGGCGTAGGCGTAGGCGTAGGCGTAGGCGTAGGCGTGGGTGTGGGTGTGGGTGTGGGTGTGGGTGTGGGTGTCGGGGTTGGCGTCGGAGTCGGAGTGGGCGTCGGAACCGGCGTTGGCGTGCTGCTCACACCGCCGCCACTACCACCGCCGCATGAAGCCAGCAGGAGGGCGAGCGTCGTGGTGGCCGTTGCGGCGAAAATCTTGCGGTTCACGGTTGCCCCAGTTTCTGGTCCGAATCCCTGTATTCGAACACCAATTCGGAGGAAGAAATAGCCAGAAGCGATCTTAATCGCGAACGCTCATTCGGCTCAATTATGTGATTTTCATCACATTCTCAGAAGCTTGTTGAGGTGGAAACGGGGCCGAAGAAGAAAGGCCCACCCCCTGCCCCCCCCCGCCTGCGGGAGGGGGGAAGCGGTTGGTTTTCGCCCTTTTCCGAGCAGGCGCTTCTTCGCGTTGGTGTCGCTGCGCCTTCGTTCGGATCATCCCCTTCCCCATTACAGGGAAGCGGTCGTGCTCAGTTCTTCTTGCCGAAGAGGGCGCCCTGGACGCTGAGCGTGGTGTCGGTGGTGCCGTTGAGGAAGAAGGTGTAGCCGGCCTCGATCCCGCGCGGGCCGAAGAAGGCCCCGCTGAACGCGCCCGAAGCGTTGCTTCCCGAAAGCGTGCCGGTGAAGCCCGGGCCGGAGCTGCTGATCGTGCCGGTGCCGTTGTAGTTGCCGATCTGGGTCACCGTCGCGCTGCCGGGCAGCTTTCCGGCAAGGGCAAGGCTGGTGCTGACCGAATTGCTGCCGAAGTTGGCCGAGAACGTGCCGGTGGACTCTCCGAACAGGATATAGGGCTGGCCGCCCTTGGCCGCGAGCCCGACGACTTGCGTGGAATAGGTGGCGCTGCCGCTGCGCGGAACGTCGGACGCCTGCGTGGGCACGCCGCCGACGAGGCCGTAGTTCCGGTCAGCGCCCGGCTGGAAATGCGTCCAGTTGCCGAGCAGGGTATAGCTGAGCTTGACGCCGTTCACGCTGGGATTGGAGATCGACAGCACATCAAGGTTGCCGTTGCCGCTGGGCTTCTGCCAGGTGACCGTGGTGTCGGTACGCTGGGTCACGTTGGCCGGGGTGAATTCGACGACGAGGCCGCTGCCATTGTTCAGGTTGTAGGTATCGGTCGCAGCCGAATACCTGATCTCCACGCCCTGGCCGAAAGCAAGGGTGCTTTCGTTCCTGAGTTCCGGGCCGACGGGGACACCGGTGATCCCGCCCGACTGGAAGGTCTGGTCGCCGGTCAATTCGGCGAGCGTCTTGTAAGTGACCGGCGGGGGCGCAGATGCCATGCCGCTGCCATCGCCGCCACCGCATGAGGCCAGCAAGGTTGCGAGCGAAAGGGTGATAGTGGTGTTGCGCAGCGTTGTGATCATGTTGCCCTCTGTTGCCGCCCGAATCTCCATTCCGGGCAACGTGACGACAAGGACTAGAAGCAAACCCTTAAGGGTGCGACCGTAAAGACCGGCCAAGCATGTGATTTTTATCACAATCCTTGCGTGCGCAGAGGTGCATAGTCGTCATGCTGGGGCCAATTTTCGTCGGGAAACTACGTAACTTTGTCGAAACCATACAATCGCGCGTGACGAAACTTTGCTAGGGCCTGCTAACCAAAGTCAGGGTTTCAGGGCCACCAAGCATGAGCGCCGACACTACAGTTCCAGCCAACCCGCCAGCGCAGAGCCTGTTCTGCCGCAGCGCGAGCGCGCGCGAGGACCGCCCGGTGATTTCGATGCGGGTGCGGGAAAGCTTTGCGGCCTATTTCGCGGCCGACTTCGCTGCGGCGATGACCGAGCATCGGCACGAGAACGACCAGATCGCCCCGACCGCGGCTTAGGGTCAGGACCCATTACTCGCACCTTCGAGGTTTGAGGCAAAATGGCCCAGCGCAAGGCGGATGGGTGCGGGAATAGTGGTTCTATTTCAAGCCCATCCAACATAGCGATGGGCCATTTTGGTCAAATCCCTATGGGACGCCGGAATGGCTTCCATCTCGAACAGAAATCCGCTTGAAAAGGCAACTAGCCTTTCCGGCGCAGATTTCCGCCCGATATGTTCGCCATTCCGGCGCCTCGAAGGTGCGAGTAATGGGTCCTGACCCTAGTATATTCTCTACATCGCCAGCGCCATGTGGCCAGGCTCACCCAGCCACCGTGCATCGAGATTCCAGACGCGGGCGATGACCTCTTGCGAGAGTGCATCGCGCGGCTTGCCCTGTGCAGCGATGCGGCCGCTGTCGAGCACGACGACGTGATCGGCATGGTTCATCGCCAGAGCGAGATCGTGGATGACGAGCACGACTCCCCGGCCCTCTTCCGCTAGCCCGCGCAAGGCGCGGATCAAGGCCTGCTGGTGTGCAAGATCAAGCGCGGCAAGCGGTTCGTCAGCGAGTATCCAGTGCGGCTGCGTGGCAAGGACGCGGGCCAGCAGGGCGCGGGCCCGTTCGCCTCCTGACAGGGTGGAAAGCGCGCGATCGGCCAGCGGTTCGAGCTGCATCGTCGCGATGGCCTGCGCGACGGCTTCGGCATCCTCTGCAGGGCTGGCGCGGTGCGGCAAGCGGCCGAGGCCGACGAGCGTGCGGACCGCGAGGTTCCACGCGACCTCGCCCGATTGCGGAAGGTAGCCGATACGGCGCGCACGCTCCTGCGCGAGCATCTGCGCAAGCGGCTGGCTGGCAAGGGTGACAGTGCCGGTGCCAGGCTCGATCAGGCCGGCAAGCGTGGCGAGCAGCGTGGACTTGCCTGCACCGTTCGGGCCGACAATGGCAGTGACACCGCCTGCGCGCAGTTGCGCGGTCACGCCATGCAGGCGGTGTGGGATAGAAACCCCGAGTGCTTCGAGCATCATGCCAGTTCCCGCCGCAGCTTGAGGAGCAGGCGCAGGAAGAACGGGGCTCCGGCAAGGCTGAGCGCTATGCCCAACCGCAGCTCCCCGCCTTGCAGCGGAAGCACCCGGCACAGGCAATCGGCGACGAGCAGCAGCAGCGCTCCGGCAAGGGCCGAGGGCAGCAGCGTGGCCGAAGGGCGCTGGTCGGTGAACGGGCGGACGAAGTGCGGGACCATCAGGCCGACGAAACCGATCATGCCCGCAACCGCGACGCCGCTGCCGACGATCAGGCCGATGGCGACGATCATGATGCCAAGGAGGCGCGCAGGCTCGACCCCGAGCGAGCGGGCGGCGGCCTCACCCAGCGCCAATGCATCGAGCGCGGGGGCGGCGCGCCAGAGGGCGGCGAGGCCCAGCACGGTCAGCGGCGCGGCAAGGCGGACCTCGTGCCAGCCGCGATCGGCCAGAGCTCCCATGAGCCAGGTGACGATCTCGGACAGGGCGAAGGGATTGGGCGAGAGGCTGATGGCGAGGCTGGTCATGGCGCCGGCAAGGCTGGCGATCATCATGCCCGCCAGCGTGAACAGCGCTATGCCGCCACTGCGCCCGGCGATCAGGGCGAGCAGGGCCATGGCTCCGGCGGCTCCGGTGAGCGCGAAGAGCGGCAGCGTGAGGGCTTGCGTTTCGTAGCCGGTGTAGAAGGACAGGACCGCGCCGAGGGCGGCGGCAGGCGCTATGCCGAACAGGCCGGGGTCGGCCAAAGGATTGCGCAAATAGCCCTGCATGGCTGCACCGGCGGCGCCGAGACCGGCGCCGAGCGTCAGGGCGAGGAGTGCGCGGGGCAGGCGCAGTTCCATGAGGATCGCGGTGGCGTTGGGGACCGGGGCGCCGAACGGGTCTATCCACACCTGCCCGGCGAGGAGCGAGAGCGGGAGGGCGATGGCCAGGGCGGCCAGGAGGAGGATGACGGGGCGGGTCATCGCGGGTGCCCCTCCACCATCTGCGCTGCCCCCCCTCCCCGGACCGGGGAGGAATTGCGGACTTCCGCCAGGCGCTGGGCAGCGGCGATCAGGGTGGGGCCGCCGCAGTAGAGCAGCTTGGGATTCAGGGTGGCGCGCTGGGTGCTGCGCAGGACCTTGAGCGCGGGATGGCTGAGGACGCGGTCGTCGCCCTTCCCGGTCTCGGCGGTCTGGCCGGCGACGAGGATCAGTTGCGGCGGGTCGGCCAGCATTTTCTCGAGGGGGAGCAGGTCAGCCTGGCCGAGGCCGCGGGCGGCAGCGAAGTTGGTGAAGCCGGTGCGGCGCAGGAGGTCGGCGATCAGCGTGCTGTCGCCAGGGACCATGCCGCCCGACTGCCAGACGACGGTCTGGATCGGTCTTGCGCCGGGTGGCGGGGCGGCTTCGGCGAGTGCGGAATCGATGCGGGCGATCAGCGCTTCGCCGCGGTCGGGGTGGCCGGACAGCGCGGCGACCTGGCGGATCTGCTCGCGGCTGGCTTCGATTGTGCTGGCCATGCCCAGCGTTTCAAGGCGCAGGCCGAGGCGCTGGTAGGCGCTGGCAGTGGCGGGATCGATGAACGTACTACCGAGGACGAGGTCAGGCTTGAGCGCGAGCACTTCCTCGACCGTGCCGCGCGTTGCGGGCAGCGCGCTGGCGAGGCGCGTGTCCATCGAGGCGGAACGCGGGTCCTTGCTGTAGTGCGATATGGCGAGGATCTGCGCCGGGTCGGCAACTTCGGCGAGGATTGCGTCGGTGCAGGGATTGAGGCTGACGATGGTGGGGTGCGCGGTCGCGCGAGATCCGGGAGTGGCCTTGCCTTGGGGGATGCAGCTGGCGGTAAGGAGCGCTGCGAGCAAGACCACCCCCCGGCCCCATCCTCGAGCGAAGATGGGGCGAAGAGCTTTTGCTTGTGGCGCGAGCCGTTGCATCAGTACCTTGCGCGAATGCCGATGTAGGCAGAGCGGCCCCAGGTGCCGTAGTCAGCGACGGTCTGGTAATTCACGTCGAACACGTTCTCGACGCGGCCGTAGAGTTCGACCTTCTCGGTAAGGGGGAAGCTCGCGCGCACGGTGGTCAGCGCGTAGCCATCAAGGCGGCGGGTGTTCGACGCATTGTCAAAGCTGTCTCCCACGAGGCGCAAGTCGGCCCCGAGGGTGAGGCCTGCGAGCGGTGTTGTCCAGTCGCTCGACAGGGTCAGCGCATGAGCCGGACGACGGGCGAGATCCTTGCCGAAGTTCGCGGTGCCGCGCGTGCGGTTCTCGGTTTCGAGGTAGGTGTAGGCGGCCTGCAGGTGCAGCGTATCGGTGGGGCGAGCGCCGAGTTCGGCTTCGACGCCCTGTGCACGGGCGAAGCCGACATTGTCGTAAAGGCCGTAGGGGCGCGTGGCGCAGGCGTTGAGGCTGGCGCAGGAGACGAAGGTGATCAGGTTGCGGCTGTCGCGACGGAAGACGGTGACGGCGGCGTGGAGCTTGCCATAGGGCGCGCCCCATTCGAGTCCGGCGTCATAGCTCTTGCTGCGTTCGGGGTTGAGCGCGGCGTTGCCGTAGTTCGAAAGCAACTGGTAGAGCGTCGGGGCCTTGAAGCCTTCGCCGTAGCTGGCGCGCAGGCGGAGGTTCTCGACCAGTTCGAACGATCCGTTGGCGCCGAAGGTCCATGCCGTGCCGAAGCGGTTGTGATCGTCAACGCGAACGCCGGCGGCGAGACTGGCACGGGTGCTGCTCCAGCCGAGCAGGGCGTGGCCGCTGGTCAGGTTGGCCTTGGCCTCGGCGTCGAAAGTGCTGGAGAAGCGGGTCCACTCGCTGTCGCCGCCGAAATCGAGCGTGAAGCTTGCCGGAAGGTTCAGGCGTCCGGTCAGATCGACACGTTCCGAGCGGCCCTTGTAGCCGTAGGACGGATCGGTCCCGAAGGTCGGATCATAGTAGTCGCGCTTGGTGTCGGACAGGGCGAAGCCGGTGTTCAGCGTGAGGTTGCTGCCAGTGTAACGCAGGCCGACGCGGCCCGAGGCCTGGCGGGTGGTCTGGTATTCCGGGGTATCGCCGAACACGAGGTAGGTCGGCGGGCCGAAGCCGTCGATATCGGTACGAGTGTCGGCGTAGCGGGCAGTGGCGACGATCGCGAGGTCCTGCGTGAGGTTGACGCGCCCGCGCCCGCCGACGCGCCACTGACGGAAACCGTCGGGTTCGGTGCCTGCGGCTGCGGTCGAGACGCCATCGCTGCGGCTGTAACCGCCGTTCAGCGTAAGCGCGCCGAAGTCTGACGACAGACCAGCGGCGGCGTCCGCAAGGTAGCTGTCGTTGGCGCCAAGTTCGGCGCTGGCTTCGATGCCATTCAGGTCACGCGACTGGACGGCGATGACGCCGCCGATTGCGGCAGAGCCCCAGACGATCGAATTTGAGCCACGCAGGACGTCGATGCGCTCGATGCCGCCGGGGGTGAGCGTGCCGAAATCGAAGCCGCCCGAGGGCGCCGAGACGTCTTCGAGGCGGACGCCGTCGACGAGGACGAGGACTTGCTCTGCGTCCGAGCCGCGCAGGCGCACGCCGGTGAAGCTGCCGGGGCCGCCGTTGCGGGTGATGGTCAGGCCGGGAACGCGTTCGAGCACGCGGGTAATGTCTGGCCCCTGGATCGACTGGATTTCGTCGGCAGTGATGACGGTGACGGGCTGGCCGGTCTTGGCGAGCGGGGTTTCGCTGCCGGTGGCGATGACGGTGATCGATGCCGGATCAACCTTGTAGTCTGCGACGACGACATCATCGGCGCCTTGTGCAAAGGCAGGCACGGCAAAAGCCAGGGCGGAAACGGAAAGCAGGTACTTCTTCACAGGACACAACTCCGGCCACGAACGGTTGATGCCGTCCATGGCGAGAGGTGCGCTGGGCCATAAATCTGGCGCGCCTCGTCGCGTGCGCCCGGTCCACCCCGCCCGGCCGCGGAACGACAACCAATGGCAGGTTTCCTGGCTCCCGGGTCATCGCCCGCTGCCCGCCTTCCCAGCGCCGGGGATCGAATCCGGCACCAGTGGCATCACTGGACAGCGCGCTCTCCGGTTACAGTTGCGGGGGCAGCGCCGGATTTGAACCGGCTTCCCTCTTAGCCCGTGTTACCGGGCACCGTTGGCGTCGGCGCGGGCAACTAGCGGGAACTTTGCTGCGCTGCAAGAGGAACTACGTACTTCGGTGCAGGTCGGCTTGGCAGGTTAACCGGATCGCAGGAGCTTGTGCCGCATCGGGACAGCGGGAAATGCGGCCGTGCGCAAGGGCGCGCAAAGGGTTAGCGCAATTGAGGATTTTCAGGATTCAGCCCAGCCCCATGCCTCTCGAGCTTGCCTATCAGCCGATCGAACTGCCCTTGGCGGCAGGGATGATGGCTGGCGAGCTGCGCCCGCGCGATTTTGCGGCGCGTATCCGGCGGCGGGACATGCGTTCGATCCGCAAGGCCCTGCGCGCGCCTTCGCTGCTGCGGCAGCGGCTGGGCGGGGTGGCGATGTTCGGTGTGCTCGGGCTGTTGCTCGGGCCGACCGGGTGGGGAGAGCCAGGGGGCGTGCATGCCGCGGTCGCTCGGGCGCAGATGGCAGGGCTGCAGCCGTTCGAGCGCGGGGGCGACAGCTTTCCGGGTTCGGCGTTCTACTGGCTCGACACCAGCGACAGCGGGCTGATTGCGCCGACCGAAGCGCAAGCGCAGTGGGACAAGAGCCATTCGGATGCCGAGATCCTGTCGGCGCGTCCGGTCTCGGCGGCGGGATCGAGCGAGGATCGCTGGCGGGCACTTCAGTGCCTGACTTCGGCGATCTATTACGAGGCGGCGAGCGAGCCTGATGCGGGGCAACGCGCGGTGGCGCAGGTGGTGCTGAACCGCGTGGCGCATCCGGCCTGGCCAAACACGGTGTGCGGCGTGGTCTATCAGGGATCGGAGCGGCCGGGGTGCCAGTTCTCGTTCGCCTGCGATGGCTCGCTGGCGCGCAAGCCAATGAAGGCGTTCTGGGACCGGGCTCGGCGCGTGGCTGCCGATGCGCTGGCCGGATACGTCTATGCGCCGGTGGGGCTGGCGACGCATTACCATACCACGGCAGTGCATCCCTACTGGGCGCCGAGCTTATCGTTCATCGGCACGATCGGGGCGCACCGCTTCTATCGCTGGGCCGGTGCTGCAGGGCGTCCGGCGGCGTTTACAGCGCGGTACTTCGGCGGCGAGCCGCTGGCCGCGCCGCATCCGCGGACGTGGGCCCCCTCGCCTGTCGACATTGCCGATCCGCTGGCGCTGGAGAAGGCGTTCGAGGAAGGGCGGATCGTGGCGCCAGTTGCTGCGGCGACGGTTGCTCCGGTGGCAGCAGTTCCGCAAGCTGCGGCGCAGCAGAGCCTTGTTCGGCCACAGGTGCTGCCGGGGGTGAAGGCGGGTGCTACCGGAGCGCCGGTTTCAGGCAGCGGCTCGGTGTTGCCGGGGTATGAGAATGCCAACAAGTGGATTGCGCAGCCGGGGGCTTGATTGGTTGGGCTGTAGGCAGAGTCGGCAGGAATGGTAACGGCCTGGCTTGGCCCTCTGTAAACATTGACGGTGAGCACCGGCCCGTTATGTTGATCGCATGAAAGGGAAAATGCGGATCGCGCTGATTGTCGCCGCATTTGCAGCAGTCCCGGCATTTTGGCCGTGGTTGGGCAATCCAGCCAATTTCATTCATGCAAAAGATAGGATCAGAACTTCAGTGCCAGCTGCGCTGCTCTTTGGAGAGCCGTGCACAGTTACCAAAGACGGCGTAGTTTACCACGATACCAGTCCTAATTGTTTGCGCTTCGATCAACCACGACGGTTCAAAGGCGTCTGGCTCTATGAGTTTGAGGGGTCGATGTTTATTGAAGGTGCGGCTTCAGTGCCAGCCAAGCGCCCTTCGTACAAAGAGGTGGCCTGGCTCGATTATGATCCCGCCATCATCGATCCTAGGCCAAACTACGACAGTTATGATGTCGCGCGCTCGTGTTATCCTCTTCACGCGTTCGAAATCGAGTTCATCGGAAGGCGCAGCCCAGACGGGCGCGGTCATATGGGCATCTTTGGATCCGAAATCTGGGTGGACAAGATGCTTTCAGCCAAACCTCTTCAAGCACCGAACTGCGCCAACTATTAGCTTCGCTCGGTTCGACTGGGATTTCGTTCTGCCCTGGTATGCACATACTTCGCAGCGCATCTGGCTCCGAGTTAGGGCGTGTGATGGGGACGGTCTCGGACGCGTGAAGGCGGTTTTGCCGCCGCTTTTTCCTCTGAGTCTCCTTTTTCTCCTCCGCGTCTCAGCGTGAGCAATTCCGCGCTCAGAGCTTGCAAACACCCCCTCGTCCACCACCTTTGCTGGCGGCTACCCTCCCCGTTTGCTCTGCGGAAGAACGGGGAGGATCTGGTTGCGTGTTCTCAATCCGTCGCAAATCTGTTTCAGGACGGGTGGTTATTCGTTCCTTTACCGTGTCGTCACACACACTCTTAGCGCTGGTGGGTCTAGGACGGGGTCGTGGAGAACGGCACCGATTGTCCCCGGCGCCGTCAGAGAGTTGAGTCACCATGCTGCGTTTTGCGCCCCGTTACGGCATCATTTCCCCCTGTCTTTCGCGAAAGATCCAGGCGCGGCACCTGCGGGCGGTAAACGATAACGGGTCGGGTTCGATCTGTCAGGACGAGGCGCTCGATACCGCATTGCGGCTGTTTGCGGCGCATGGCTTCTCGGCGGCCGCGCGCGCACGAGATGCTGCGGTCATTGCAGAACGCAGCGGCGAGCCGGGCCGCGTGGAATTCTGGGTCGAGGTCTGCGCGACGCTCGACCGGCGGATGGCGCGCGACTTCCTGAAGCGCAAGCCCAGCTGATC
>JBEQCK010000094.1:0-13850 GCA_041639335.1 Novosphingobium sp. | reverse complement strand
GACTTGCCATTGGGCGCAAACAGCCGCGCGGCATTGCGAAACCGCCCGTCAGCATCATTGCGCGGTGCACAAGCGGCCAGAATATGCATCCCGGTCCGGGCCGCCAGTTGGCCATGAAGCGCATCGACACGCGGCAGCAGCGCCGAAACCGTCTCGATGGACCCGGCCAGACCGCCCATGGTCGCCGGATCAAGGCTCGCCAGCTCCATCGCCCCATATTCCGGGAAGACCGCGAGCGAAGCCCCCGCCACCGCAGCCTCTTCCACCCACCGCGTCAGCTTGGCCGCATAGGCATCCCAGCTCTCCAGCCGGTCAATCGGATACTGCGCGGCAGCAACAACAAACCGCGTCATTCCCCCCTCCCGCAGGCGGGAGGGGTTGGGGGTGGGCATTCGCCGCAAGGCGAATCAGAGCCGCTTACCATCGCCGCATCCAGTACTGCATCACGTTCATCTTCTCCGCCTCGTCGCCATGTTCCTTCCACGAAAGCTCGGTGGTCAGGTCCGGAACCACGGCATAGCCGCGCCGCGCCCAGAACGCATCGAGCGGCGAATAGCCCTGCGGCTTGGCCGGATGGTCGTCAGGCCGCACCACGGCAGCAAAGCACGCGGCATCGGCACCGCAGCGCACCGCCTGCGCCTCGCGGTGATCGAAGAAGGCATGGCCGATCCCGTGCCCGCGATAATCCGGCAGCAGCACGCTCTCGCCGAAATAGAACAGCCGCGACGTGTCGATGCCGCGCGCCTCGAACGGCGCACGAAACTCCGCCTTCTGGTGCATCATCGGAGCGGCCGTCGCCGCGCCGACGATCCGGGCGCCATCGAACGCCGCCACCAGCACCGCATCGGGCGCCGCCGCATATTCGGTCAGGTATTCCGCCTCATAGGCCGCATCGCCATCATAAAGGTAAGGATAGGCCGCAAAGACGGTGATCCGCAGTTGCGCCAGATCATCGAGCGCCGCCGCAATCTCCTCTCCGGTCAGCGGGCGGACCGCGATGCTCAACTTCCCACCACCTGCTTCGTCCAGTCGCCAAGGTTGTAGTACATTGTCAGCCGCGTGATCCTGCCCTCCTCGATGGCAAGGAAAGCCCCCGCCGGCAGCACATAAGTCTGCCCCTTCGCCTCGGGCAGTCCCTCGTCGGTCGCGAGGTATTGCCCGTGCACCACGAACTCCGCAGCCGCCCGTGTGCCGTCTTCGCTGGCCATCAGCACGATTTCTTCCAGCCGCTCCTTGTAGCAGCGCTCCATGTGCCCCAGGAATTGCGCAAAGGCCGCCTTGCCGACAACCCGCTCCCCCTGGTTGATGTCGTGCGCCACATCCTCGCTCAGGCATTCCAGCATGCCCTCCCAGTGCCCCGCATTGAACGCGGCATAATAGCGGGCGAGCAGGGCAATCGCGTCAGTTCGGGCAGCAGGACTGGTCATGCGTCGGTCTCCTTTGTCAGTCGGTCTAGCGCCCCCTGCCGCACCATTCCAGCGCCCCGCCCTGCAAGGCTCCATTGCACAGGCGCATCCAATTGCACTTTGGCGCATGTTGGCCTATGGGCGGCAAGAACGCCCCGGCGCTTGCGATGGATTCGCCTCCAACGCGATGCCGGGGTTTTGTATTCTGGCCGGGCCGCTGCCCGGCGCCGTGCAGGAAGACGTTATCATGTCCCGTCGCCGCCAGATCTACGAAGGCAAGGCCAAGATCCTTTATGAAGGCCCCGAACCGGGCACGATCATCCAGTACTTCAAGGATGATGCCACTGCCTTCAACGCGCAGAAGCGCGGCACGATCAACGGCAAGGGCGTGATCAACAACCGCATCAGCGAGTACGTGTTCACGCGCCTCGCCCACATCGGCATTCCTACCCACTTCATCCGCCGCCTCAACATGCGCGAACAGCTCGTGCGCCAGGCAGAGATCATTCCGATCGAAGTGGTCGTGCGCAACATCGCCGCAGGCTCCATCTCCAAGCGCCTCGGCATCGAAGAGGGTGAGCCGCTGCCGCACACCCTGATCGAATACTACTACAAGGACGATGCGCTGGGCGATCCGATGATCGCCGAAGAGCACATTGCCTGCTTCGGCTGGGCATCGAACGAGGAAATGCAGGACATCTCCTCGATGGCCATCCGCGTGAACGATTTCCTTTGCGGCATGTTCGCGGCGATCAACATCAGCCTCGTCGATTTCAAGCTCGAATTCGGCCGCATCTGGGATGGCGATTACAGCCGCGTGATCCTGGCTGACGAAATCAGCCCCGACGGCTGCCGCCTGTGGGACATGACCACCGGCGAAAAGCTCGACAAGGACCGCTTCCGCCGCGATCTCGGCGGCGAGGAAGAAGCCTACCAGGAAGTCGCCCGCCGCCTCGGCCTGCTCGAAAACGACGGCGGCCCCAGCGAAGTCTTCGACCTCGGCGCCCACCGCAAGCTGCGCGGCAAGAAGTAAAACCAAGATCCTCCCCGTTTTTGCGAAGCACAAATGGGGAGGTGGCAGCCGCAAAGCGGCTGACGGAGGGGCTTCCCTCACAAACGCCCCCCTTCGGCAACGGAGGGGGTTTTGTTTGTCCTAACTCCTCGTTGCGCGTTCACGCCCAACCGGGCACACCACTCGGCGATGATCCTGCGCCGCCTGTTCCCCCTCGCCGCCGCCCTGTCCCTCGCCGCCTGCGCCGCGCAGCCCGCGACCGTAAGCAGCGCTCCCAAGCCAACGTGGGCCTTCCAGCAGAGCGACCTGCCGCCCGATCCCGCCTACCGCTACGGCCAGCTGCCCAACGGCATGCGCTTCATCATCCGCCGCAACGCCACGCCGGCCGGCACCGCACAGGTCCGCATGGACATCGCCACCGGCTCGCTTGACGAGCGCGAGGGCGAGCGCGGCTTTGCCCACTTCGTCGAGCATATGGCGTTCAACGGCTCAACCCATGTGCCCGAGGGCGAAATGGTCAAGCTGCTCGAACGCAACGGCCTGTCGTTCGGCGCTGACACCAACGCCCAGACCTCGTTCGAGCAGACGCTCTACATGCTCGACCTGCCGCGCAACGATGCCAAGCTGGTCGACACGACGCTGATGCTGATGCGCGAGACGGCAAGCGAACTGACCTTCGACCCTGACGCCGTGGCCCGCGAACGCGGCGTTGTCCTGTCCGAACTGCGCGACGGGCAGGGCTGGAGCCGCACCAACCTCGAAGACCAGCTCGCCTTCTTCTACCCCGACGCGACGTACCCCAAGCGCCTCCCCATCGGCACGGTCGAGACGCTCAACGCCGCCACCGCGCCCGCGCTCAAGGCCTTCTGGGCGCGCGAATACGTGCCGTCGAAGACGACGCTGATCGTCGTCGGCGATTTCGATCCCGATGTGGTCGAGCAAGCCATCCGCACCCGCTTTGCCGATTGGCAGGAGAGGCAGGAAACCCCGCGCCCCGATCAGGGCAAGGTCGATCCCAGACAGAAGGCCAGGGTCGACATCCACCTCGATCCCTCGCTGTCCGAGCGCGTCACCGCATCGCGCCACGGACCATGGCTCGATGAACCCGACACCATCGCCAACCGCCGGCGCAACCTGCTGCGCCAGATCGGCTATGGCGTGATCAACCGCCGCCTCGCCCGCCTGAGCCGCGCCATCGACCCGCCCTTCCGCGGTGCCGGCTTCGGCACCAGCGAGGTGTTCCGCATCGGCCGCACCACCAACGTCATCGTCGATACGGTGGGCGGCGGCTGGCAGCGCGGCCTTGCTGCCGCAGCCGGGGTCTACGCCCGCGCCCTCGCCTCGGGCTTCACCCAGGCCGAAGTGGACGAACAGCTCGCCAGCATCCGCACCGGCCTCGAGAACGCCGCCGCCGGGGCCGACACGCGCAGCCACGGCACTCTCGTCGGCGCCGCCCTCGCCCTGATCCGCGACGATCAGGTGCCGACCACGCCCGAGTCCGGCCTTGCCCGCTTCAACCAGTTCGCCCCCACGATCACGCCCCGAACCGTGCTCGCCGCGCTGAAAGAGGAAGCCGTCCCGCTCAAGGACCCGCTGCTCCGCTTTCAGGGTCGCACCGCGCCCAAAGGCGGCGAAGACGCGCTGCGGAACACATGGACCAAGGCCACCCGCGCCAAGGCTCCGGCGGGCGAAGTCCCCGCGCCCATCCCGTTCGCCTACACCGACTTCGGCCCTGTCGGCACGATCGCCAGCGACATCACCGAACCGCTCTATGGCATCCGCCAGATCCGCTTCGCCAACAACGTCCGCCTCAACCTCAAGCGCACCGACCTCGCCAAGGACCGCATCGACGTCCGCCTCAATCTCGATGGCGGCGAGATGCTCGATACGCGCACTGACCCCCTCGCCACCGAGATGACCGGCGTTCTGGCGCGCGGTGGCTTGGGCAAGCACAGTGAGGACGACCTCCAGACGCTCCTTGCGGGCCGCTCGGTCGCCTTCGGCCTCGGCGCTTCGGCAGACACCTTCTCGGCCGACGCCAACACCACCCCGCGCGACCTGACGCTGCAGCTCCAGCTCCTCGCCGCCCTGCTGACCGACCCCGGCTACCGCGCCGAAGGCGAAGTGCTCTACCGCCAGAACATCGCCAACTTCTTCGCCCGCCTGCGCTCCAGCCCGGGCGCAGCCCTGTCCAACGCGATCGGCGGCATCCTGTCGGACAACGACCCGCGCTTCACCCTGCAGCCGCAATACGCCTACACCGCGCTGAGCTACGACAAGCTCCGGCGCGACATCACCGACCGGCTCACCCATGGCGCCATCGAAATCTCGATCGTCGGCGATATCGACGAGGCTGCGGCAATCGACGCCGTCGCCCGCACGTTCGGCGCCCTCCCCCAGCGCGAGGCCGATTTCCGCCCCTACGCCGCCGAACGCCAGCGCAGCTTCACCGCCAAGCGCGGCCTCCAGATCATCCGCCACACCGGCGAGGCCAATCAAGCCGTGGTCCGCACTACCTGGCCCACCCGCGACGACCGCGATCCGGACGAGGCGATGGCGCTCTCCCTCCTCGCCGAAGTCGCCGGGATCGAGGTGCTTGACAGCGTGCGCGAAAAGCTCGGCAAAGCCTACAGCCCCAGCGCATCCAGCGCTCTCAGCCGCGTCTGGACCGGTTACGGCACCTTCACGATGAGCGCCTCGGTCGATCTGTCCGACGTTTCCGCAACCCGCGCCGCGCTTCAGGAAACCACCCGCAGTCTGATCGCCGCCCCCGTAGATGACGACGTCCTCCAGCGCGCCCGCGCCCCGATGCTCGAACGGATCGACAATGCTCTCAAGACCAACGGCGGCTGGAGCGCGCTGGCCGAGCGGGCGCAGACCCAGCCAGACCGCCTGACGCGCGCCAAATCCGCCCGCGCCCGGCTGGAAAAGCTCACCGCAGCAGACTTGCAGATGATCGCTCGCCGCTATCTCGCACCCGAAAAGGCCGTGCAGGTTCTGGTCCTGCCGGAGGGAGCGGCAGTTCCGTGAGCGAATGACCGCGTCGATTCCGCACGCGGATCTCATAAATTCCAGGCATGCCGAACCGCAAATATAATCTATTTTTCAAATCCCGTCCCCTTATGCATACGACTGCAAAAATCAAAAGCAGTCGATCAAAGGGAGACATAAGTGAGCAATAAATCAGTCATCCGCTGGACCGTGTCACTGGTCGCTCTGTGCGCCGCCAGCCCGCTTTTTGCCCAGGAAGCGCAGGTCAGCCAGGCAGATGAAGGCATCACCGACATCGTCGTCACCGCGCAGCGCCGCGAGGAAAGCCTGCAGCGGGCGGCCGTGGCGGTAACCGCCGTGACCGGTGCAGACATTGCCGATGCCGGCATCACCGAACTGGTCGATCTCCAGAAGCTCGTGCCCGCACTGGCCGTTGCCCCAACCGGCGGCACCACCAGCTTCTTCCTGCGCGGCGTCGGCACGAATTCGCAGAACTCGTTCTCCGAAAATGCCGTCGCATTCAACTTCAACGGTGTCTACGTGGCGCGCCCATCGGCTCCTGCAGGTGCGTTCTACGATCTTGCCCGCGTCGAAGTGGTCAAGGGACCGCAAGGCACGCTCTACGGCCGAAACGCCACCGGCGGCGCGATCAACGTCATCCCGCGCAAGCCCGATCTCGGCAAGTTCGGCGGTGAAGTGCGCGCTGAATACGGGAACTACGACAGCAAGAAGGCATCGGCCGCGCTCAATCTTCCCATTGGCGGTTCCGCAGCATTGCGTGTCGCCGGACAAGTCGTGGATCGCGATGGCTTCCTTACGGACGGCTACAACGACGAGAAGGGCGAAGGCGTGCGCGCCTCGTTCCTGATCGAACCTTCGGCCGATTGGTCGGTTCTGCTGGTCGGCGATTACTTCAACCAGCATGGCAAGGGCTGGGGCAGCGTGCTCCTGCCCAGTGCCACGCTGAACGCACCCGACCTGAACGATCATGTCGGCATTTCCAGCCCCGCCGCGCTGACAGCGATCCGCAACCTCGCCGCAGGTGTGTTCGCACCCCCGTTCTGCGGCGGCTTTGGCGGGTTCGTGACCAGCGGCTGCATCGATCTTCCGGCAGATACCGGCTTCCTCGACAACAAGTTCTATGGCCTAAGCGCAACGATCGAGGGCGACCTTGGCTTCGGCAAGCTCACGCTCCAGCCAGCCTGGCGCAAGACCGACATCAACTTCGTCACCTATCTCCCGGGCTTCCGCGGGGAAATCACCGAAAAGGCCGAACAGTTCTCGTTCGAGGCTCGCTTCGCGTCGGATCACGATGGCCCGCTCAACTACGTGCTCGGCGGTTTCTATTTCAAGGAAGACCAGAACGCGCTGAACTTCTTCCGCCAGGGCGATATCTCGACCACCCGTTTCACGCCCAACGTGAATACGGAAAGCCTCGCCGCCTTTGGCCAGTTCACCTACAAGGTCACTGATGCGCTGCGGCTGGTTGCCGGCGGACGCTATACCAGGGAAACGAAGGACCAGTTGACCGCCACGGTGTCAGGCGGGCGGCCCGGACCGGTCAATCCGCCGCTTGGAGCGCCATTCACCGGCGCCCTCGATTTCGAGAAGTTCACGTGGAAAGCCGGTATCGAGTTCGATGCAGGGCCGTCCTCGCTTGTCTACGCCGATGTTTCTACCGGTTTCAAATCTGGCGGTTTCTTCGTTGCCTCGCCGCCGGAAAACACCTTCGCCCCGGAAACTCTCACGGCTTACACCGTCGGCAGCAAGAACCGCTTCTTCGACAACAAGCTGCAGCTGAATGTCGAGGCGTTCTACTGGGATTACACCAACCAGCAGATCACCTTCGTGGGGGGCGTGCGCACGGCGAACAACATATTCGCCCAAGGCTCCCGCACCGAGAATGCGGGCAAATCCCGCATCTATGGCTTTGAAGCCGAAGTGCGCTTCCAGCCCAGCCGGAACGACAAGTTCGATCTCAACCTGCAGTACCTGAATGGCAAGTACAACAGCCTCCGGACGGCCAACTTCTCGCCCACGGGTGCGCCGGTTGCCACGGGCTGCACCACCTTGGGCAGCCGCCTCGCCAACCCGGGCGTCCCGGGCAACAATGCCCGCTTCTATGATATCGACTGTTCGGGCAAACCGGCTGTAAACGCGCCAAAGTGGTCACTGGGGCTTGGCTACGAACGCGGCTTCGATCTCGCCGATTCCATGCGCCTGCTGCTCGGTGGTCGGACCTCGATCGAATCGGGTCGCTTCCTGAATCCGAACTATCGCCCGGAAGAGCGGCAAGGCGGGTTCATGATGTCCGATGCCTACGTCACGTTTGAAGGAGATGGTGGCCGCTGGACAATCACCGGCTTCATCAACAACATCGAGGATGAAGAAGTGATCGTGCGGTCCGGCTCGCGGCCGATTCTCGACTTCTCGGTCGCAACTCTCGCTCCTCCCAGAACCTACGGCGTCCGCATGGGATACAACTTCTGATGCGCCTGGCCATCATCGCCAGCCTCGCCCTGGCTCTGGGTGCGCCTGGAGAGTTCGCCCGGCTTGCGGCACAGGAGCCAGCCAACAGTGGCTCGCGCTTCATCACGCTGGGCACGATGGGTGGGCCGGTTGGTGATGGCCGCCGTTCTCAACCGGCCAATGCCCTCGTCGACGGGAAGGAACTCTATCTCGTCGACGCAGGTGACGGGGTCCTGCAACAGCTGGCGAAGGCTGGCCTGGCGCTTCCGAACGTCACGGCGGTCTTCCTCAGTCATCTCCATGCCGATCATACCGGCGGCCTCTCGGCGGTCCTGGCCCTGCGCAATCAGACCTTGGTCGGGCAAAAGCTGACGGTCTACGGCCCGCCCGGAACACGGGAAATGGTCGAAGGCATGATAGCATCGATGCGACCGGCAGCCCGTGCCGGATACGGGATTCCGGGCAAGCCCTGGCCCGATCCTGCAGGCATCGTCTCCGTGGTCGAAGTGGGCGATGGCTTCACGGCCAGCGTGGGCAACATGGTCGTGCGTGCGGCACAGAACACCCACTACGATTTCGCTCCGGGCAGCGAGGAGGACAAGGCCTTCAAGTCCCTGTCATTCCGCTTCGAACTGGCCGGGCGCACGATCGTCTATACCGGCGATACCGGGCCGTCTGATGCCGTCGAAAAGCTGGCAGCAGGGGCAGACCTCCTCGTGAGCGAAATGATCGACATTGATTCCACGATGGCAACGGTCGCCCGCAACTCACCGAACATGCCGGAAAAGGCGAAGGCGGATCTGGTCCGGCACCTGACCACGCACCATCTCGCCCCGCCAGACGTGGGCAGGATGGCTCGGCATGCCGGGGTCAAGGCTGTCGTCGTCACGCATTTCGCAGGCGGCAGCGCAAGCGCCGCGCAAGTCGAAGGCGTCAAGGCAGGCGTCCGCACCGAATACTCGGGTCCGGTAACGATCGCCAACGATCTCGATAGCTTCTAGGCTCAGGTCCCATTTCTCGCGGCAGGCGGGAGGCGCCCCTTTCCTCCCACGCTCCCGCAGGCGGGAAGAGTCGGCGGTGGGGCTTTCCCCCCTCCCGCAGGCGGGAGGGGTCGGGGGTGGGCAAACGGCAAAACCCCGCCCAATCGGCCCCCGCCCTATCCGCCCCCGCCTATGCCGTCGTCAGCCCGTAAAGCACCATCGCCGCCTGGTTTTCGGCCATCCAGTCAACGTTGAGCGGCTCTGCCCCCACCGGTTCGAACACGTTGCGCCACAGCGCGGCAAAGATGATTCCTCCGGCCACGCATTGCGCTGCAGTCTTCGGATCGGGGCAGGCAAATTCGCCCCGGGCAATGCCATGGGCAATAAGCCGCTCGATCGCGCCGAGGATGCAGATCATCGCGGTCTCGTGGTAGAACCGGGCAAGCTCGGGGAAATTGCGGCCCTCGCCCACGATCAGGCGCGGCAGGAAGGCCATTTCCGGGCTGGCAATGCGCTTGATGGCGTTCTTCACAAAGGCGCGCAGCAAAGCAGGGGCCGGCAGATTGCCGTAATCGCTCGGCAACAGCGTCGGCATCATCTCGGTGATGACTTCGGAAACCAGCGCGCGGAACAGCGCCTCCTTGCTGTCGAACGCAAGGTAGAGCGCGGCGCGGCTGATCCCGACGCGCCTGGCGACGTCCTCCATGCGGGCGGCGGCAAAGCCCCGTTCGGCAAATTCCTCGCGCGCAGCGTCAAGAATGCGCTCGCGCCGGTCTGCTGGCGTAATGCGTGGCATTGCCGTTTAATAACTGACGCGTCAGTCATGTAAAGCGAGAAAAGTCCGGTGGCAGGGCACCCGGAAGCGTTGCGTGGGGTGCAGTTATGATGTCCAGGCAGCCCTGCCACCGAAAGGAGTTTTCTCCTTGCGGAGTAAGGTCTTGATGCCATCTTTGTGCGGTTTCGTCTCGGCGTTTTCCTACTTAAGCGTTTTGTGCTAAGTCCCGGAAACTGGCGCTTTACCTCGGATTCCCGCCCCTCCGCAGCAGTGCGCCCCCGCACCTTAGCCGAAGTTTCTCTGAACAGTGTAAACCGCGTAAACCCGCCGCCTTGCTCTTTCGGCTCTCCCGATGCATAGGCGCCCGCAAGATTCTCCAGCATTCAGGTTCCGAAAGGCCCGCCGATGAAGGTCCGCGTCATTGTCACCCTCAAGAACGGCGTTCTCGATCCGCAAGGCCGCGCCATCCACCACGCCTTGGAAGGCCTTGGTTTTGCAGGCGTAAATGATGTGCGTGCGGGTCGGGTCATTGAACTCGACGTGGCCGACACCACTTCGGACGCAGCGCTTGACGAGATGTGCAGCAAGCTCCTCGCCAACATGGTGATCGAGAACTATCGCATCGAAAAGGCAGCCTGAGCTTAGGAACCCGCGCCATGGCTTTCACCTCCGCCGTCATCACCTTCCCCGGCTCGAACTGCGATCGCGACATGGCGGTGGCGATCGAGCAGGTCTGCGGCGGCACGGTCCATCGCGTCTGGCACGGCGATGCCGACCTGCCGGACAACCTCGATTTCATCGCCCTGCCCGGCGGCTTCTCCTACGGCGACTACCTGCGTTCCGGCGCGATGGCGGCGCGTTCGCCGGTGATGCAGGCAGTGGTGCGCGCGGCAGAGCGCGGGGTGACCGTGCTCGGCGTTTGCAACGGCTTCCAGGTCCTGACCGAGGCTGGCCTCCTGCCCGGCGCGCTGATGCGCAACGCCGGCATCCGCTTCGTCTGCCGCGACGTGAAGCTCACTGTCGAGAACAACCAGTCGCTGTTCACGGCAGGCTATGACGCTGGCCAGCAGATCACGATCCCCGTCGCGCACCACGACGGCAACTTCTTTGCCGACGATGCCACGCTTGACCGGCTCGAAGGCGAAGGCCGCGTGGCCTTCCGCTATGCAGAAGGTGTCAACGGCTCGGCACGCAACATCGCGGGCGTGCTCAATGATCGCGGCAACGTGCTCGGCATGATGCCGCACCCGGAGCGCATGATCGAGGCGGCGCAGGGTGGGTCGGACGGCCGCGCGCTGTTCGAAAGCGTCATGCGCGGGCTGGTCGCCGCTTAACCGGCTGCCCGCTCGCGGAAGCGGGTCTGGCCGAACAGCGCGAGCGCATCGGTCCGGTTCATCGGACGGCCGAAGTAGTACCCCTGGATCTTCTTGCAGCCCAGGCGGCGGATGCAATCAAGCTCGGCCTCGGTCTCCACGCCCTCCGCCGTCGTCGACATTTCCAGCGCGTCGGCCATGGCGACCACTGCGCGAATGATGGCGAGGCTCTCCGGGTTATCCTTGGCCGCGCCCTGCACGAAGCTGCGATCGACCTTGATCGTCGAGAAGCGCATCTTCCTGAGGTAGCCCAGCGACGAATAGCCGGTGCCGAAATCGTCAAGCGCAACGCCGCAGCCAATGCCCATCAGGTTCTCGAGGGTCATCTGCGCAGTCGTGCCATCGCGCACGAAGATGCTCTCGGTCACCTCGATCTCCAGCCGGTTCGGCGCCAGACCGGTTGACGCAAGCGCGCCGACCACAGTCTCGGCGAAGTAGGGATCAAGCAACTGCTCGCCCGAGACGTTGACCGCAATCTTGACGTGTTCGGGCCAGTTCATCGCCTCGAGGCATGCGGTGCGCAGGACCCATTCGCCGATTGGCACGATCAGGCGCGTGTCCTCGGCCAACGGGATGAACTTTGCCGGGCTGACGAAGCCATGCTCGGTGCTGTTCCAGCGGATCAGCGCCTCGAAGCTCATCACCTCCTCGCTGGTGGCGTTTACCACCGGCTGGTACATCAGCGAGAACTCGTTGCGCTCGAGCGCGTGCCGCAGCGAGAATTCCAGCTTTCGGCGCTCCTCGGCATGGGCATGGAGCGACGGCTCGTACACGCAGTGCCGCCCGCCGCCCTCATCCTTGGCACGGTAGAGCGCAAGGTCGGCATTGCGCAGCAAGGTCTCGACCGTGGAGCCATCGCGCGGGCCGATGGCGGAACCGACGCTGGCTCCCACATAGAGCATGTGGTGATCGATCTCGTAGGGCTGCGAAAGTGCGCTGATGATGCCTGCGGCGAGTTCGGTGACCCGCTCAACGTCAGCCGCATCGCGGATCACGATCGCAAATTCGTCTCCACCCAAGCGGCCGCAAACCTCACCTTCGCGCATGATCAGCTTGAGCCGCTCAGAAACGAGCGCGAGCAACTGGTCACCGACGAGGTGGCCGAGTGTATCGTTGATCGCCTTGAAGCGGTCGAGATCGATCATCATCAGGGCGCAGCGCGTGCGCCACTTTTCGGCATAGCCCATGGCCGCACCCAATGACTCGGTAAGCATCAGGCGGTTGGGCAGACCGGTAAGCGTATCGTAGCGGGCGAGGTAGGCGATCTTCTCGGCGCTCTCACGCTGTTCGGTGACGTCCGAGCCGACACCACGGAAGCCGACGAACGTGCCGTTCTCATCGAACTTGGGTGAAGCCGAAAGTTCCCACCAGCGGTGACCGCCGTGCAGCGAAACGCGCACCAGCACGTTCGAGAAGCTCTCGCGGCGCTTGAGCCGCTCGGCCAGGTCATGCAGGCTGGAGTGGAAATGGCCGCTATCCCAGGCAGGTCCTGCGATCAGCTGGATCAGAGGCTTGCCATCGACATCCTCGGGGTCCTGACCGAGCGCAAAGGCAAAGCGCGGGCTGACCGAGCGGACGCGACGGGTGGCATCAACCTGCCACAGCCAGTCTGCATCGCCTTCCTCGAATTCACGCAACAGCAGCGAAACGACTTCGGCCTTTTCCGCCATGCCTGCTTCGGCGACTCGCGCGCCGAGGAAAGTGCGCGCGGCCTCAACGCCGCCGATGCTGACGATCAGCACGAATGCGACCGCAACCGCGGCCGCGATATACTCCCCCCAGAACAGGAATGCCGCTACGCCCGACAGGCCGACAATCCCGCCGAACATCACAGTAGCCATTGGCATGGCGGCAAATGTCACGGCCATGCCCGTCATCAGCATGGCGAGCACCGTCCACAGCGTCATGCGCTGCGCCTGATCGCCGAATGGCGAAAAGACCAGCATGGGGATGGCCCAGATCAAGGCCACGAACAGCGAACTGATCGTCTGCCGGTGCATCTCCTGACGGCTCACCCGACGCCGGTCGGCATCGATCAGGGTGCGATCGAACCTTGCGCCGGAAATGAGCACGCCGACCAGCAGCGCCATCCAACCGACCAGAAACGCGACATGGACGTCGCCAGCGTAGGTCTGAAGAACCAGCAGTGCCGCCATCGCATGGGCGACAAGCCGAGCGAACGTGAGCTTCGCAAGGCTTGAGTACTGCAGGCCGCGCAACCGGCCCCAATCGCCTTCGGCCGGATCACGCAGTCCGACCACGGCAAGGATCGGCAGTTTTACCGGTAAAGCGTCGGGTTCGGGCGCGTTCGGTTTCGTCACGATGGTTGAATTACAAGGAATTCATTATCCAATCGTAAGCATCCTGAAACTTTACCGCGCCCAAAAACGCGAAAAATGGCCCGCCGCGCCTGGCATGAGGCGCGACGGGCCGGACTTTCCTCCCCAGGAAAGGTCCTGTCAGGCAGCGTAAAGTGTTAACGACGCGAAGTGTTAACGACCGAGAGCGCTGCCAAGCCGGTGGTAAAGGTTTGAGAACTTGACCGATTCGGGTTGGTCCTCAATCGCCTTCAGGTAGTGCAGTACGGCTTCGCGGATCAGCTTGAAGTCCTCGGTCGAGAGGACCGCGCGGGCACGTGCAGGTTCAGCCATGGTGGGTCTCCTTCTTGGATCTTCGAGGCTTGATTGCCGCGAGGATTTGCTTTGCTGCCGGGGTCAGGCGGCGAACTGGTTCATCGTGTTGTGGACGCCGCCGGCCTTGAGCGCGGCCTCGCCCGAGAAGTACTCCTTGTGATCGTCGCCGATGTCCGAGCCGGACATGTTCTGGTGCTTCACGCAAGATCGG
>JBEQCK010000093.1:0-13934 GCA_041639335.1 Novosphingobium sp. | reverse complement strand
CAGGGCAGCACGTAGCCCATGAACGCCGTTGCCATCATCAGCAGGAAGATGACCACGCCCAGCAGCCAGATCATCTCGCGCGGGGCCTTGTACGAGGAGTAGAAGAAGCCGCGGAAGATGTGGAGATAGACAACGACGAAGAACGCCGAGGCACCGTTGGCGTGCGCGTAACGCAGCATCCAGCCCCAGTTCACGTCGCGCATGATGTGCTCGACGCTGTCGAAGGCCACGCCTGCGTTGGCAGCGTAGTGCATCGCGAGGATGACGCCGGTCACGATCTGAAGCACCAGGCAGAAGCCGGCGAGGACGCCGAAGTTCCACATGTAGTTCAGGTTGCGCGGGACCGGGTAACCGGCGCCGACGGCGTTGTAGACGAAGCGGGGCAGCGGCAGCTTTTCGTCAAGCCACTGCGTCAGGCCATTGGCCGGCTTGTATTCGTTTGCCCAGGGAAAGCTCATGTTGCCTGTCCTCAGCCGATCTTCACGACAGTGTCGGAGATGAATGCATATTCGGGCACCTCGAGGTTCTTCGGTGCCGGACCCTTGCGGATGCGTGCGGCGGTATCATAGTGCGAACCGTGGCACGGGCAGAAGTAGCCGCCGAACTCGCCCTTCACTTCACCTTCGCCCGCGCCCAGCGGCACGCAGCCGAGGTGGGTGCAGACGCCCATGGTGATGAGCCAGTTGGTCTTGCCTTCCTTGGTCCGCTCTTCCAGCGTCTGCGGATCGCGCAGCGAGGAAGCGTCAACCTTGTCGGCAGCGGAAATTTCTTCCGGCGTCAGGTTGCGGATGAACACCGGCTGCTTGCGGAAGACCGCCTTGATCGCCTGACCCGGCTGGATCGCCGAAATGTCGATTTCGGTGGAGCTCTGCGCCAGGACGTCCGCCGACGGCGCCATCTGACTTACCAGCGGGACCAGCACGGCAGCGCCGCCAACCCCCGCAAAACTCACCGCCGCGATATTGATGAAATCGCGCCGGCGCACGCCTTCTTCGGCCTGTGCCGAAGTGTCGATGCTTGCCTGTTCAGCCATTGAAATTCCCTGCCTGCTGCCGCCGCGCACGCGGATCGCGCACGGTCCAACTTGCCCCTTTGGAACGGCTCTGGAAATTGCCCATGGGGCTAACCACATGAACACCGGAACCGCACGGGAACCGGGCACGCGCAATGCACGGCCCCGGCCCCCACTTGGCGCGCCTGATAGACGCAAAGCCACGGCTTTGCCAACAGGCATTTTGGTGCGGGAAACAGCCCTTGATCGGGCCTGTATTTCCGGGCGATTTCAGCCTTGCGACAGTTGGTGGCGCACAGTTTAGCCTCAGGCGAATCCGGCGCCTTGCGGCCAGTGCGGCCCGGCGAGTCCCATGACCTTGAACAGAACGCCCATCTGGCCCTCCCCGGTCAGCCGCTCGCGCGCGGCGTGGATTGCCTCGGCATGGGAGGGTGCATAGGCGGCCAGTGCGTCTGCCCGCGCATCGATCCCCAGTGCCCGCAACCAGCGCCCCTGCTCGACCGTGCCGAGCCACTGTACCCCGCGCGACAGTGCGATCGGAGCCAAGGCCGAAAAATCGACATGCGCGGTCAGGTCTGCGTCACCCGGATTGGAAAAGACATCGACCTTGCGATGCGCCCGCACCGCCTGGAGCGAGGAGCCGAAGCGCGGCTCGGCGTGGCCATAGTCGATGAACAGCGCTGCGCCGCCCTGTCCGGCCAGCCTGCCCGCCACTTCGTAGACGACCGCTGCCGAAGCCGGCGATGTTTCGATGATCGTGCCTTCAGGGGCATCCTGCCGCGCCTGCGGCACGGCCGTGTCCATCGGCGCGGAGCCTGCGACCGGCACCAGTCGGCCCTCGGCAAGGCCCACCATGCGCTCGCGCCAGCCTGCAGGCGTCCGCACCATCTGCCGGACCGGCAGGGCATCGAGAAACTCGTTTCCGACGATCAGCAGCGGCCCGTCGCTGGGAAGGGTGGAAAGATCGGCATGCCAGAACGCCGTCGGATGGAGTTCGAGCTGCAGCGCCTTGAGCGCCGTGCTCGTCTCCACGAAATGCAGCCGCGGCGTCAGGCCATAGCGGCGTGCCGCGCCCAGCGCGTCGCGCGCCAGGGTGCCGCGGCCGGGCCCGAGTTCGACGTAGTGGATTGGCTCGGGCCGCCCGGCGCGAATCCACATGTCCGCCATCCACAGCCCGATCAGTTCGCCGAACATCTGGCTGATCTCGGGCGCGGTGATGAAATCGCCGGCCGTGCCGAAGGGATCGCGGCTGGAGTAATAGCGCGCGTTGGATTCGGCCATGTAGTGCGCCACGCTGATCGGCCCGGTGTTGGCGATCAGGCGGGCGAAGGTCTCCAGGAGCGATTGGCTCACGCCAGGACGGCTCCGCCCGTGGGCACCGGCTTGCGCATCAATCCGCGTAGAAGGAAGAACAGGCCGACCGCCATCATCGGGACGGTCAGCCACTGGCCCATCGAAAGACCGGTCTGCATGGCAAAGTCCAGCAGCTGGGCATCGGGCTCGCGGAAGAATTCGACGGTGAATCGCGACAAGGCGTAGCCCAGCGTGAAAGTGCCGACGAGCAGCCCCGGCCGCCAGCGCGCCTTGGTCTTCCAGAACAGCACGAGCAGGACGATGGCCAGCACGAGTCCTTCCAGCCCTGCTTCGTAAAGCTGGCTGGGATGGCGTGCGACCGGCCCTCCACCGGGGAATACCATCGCCCAAGGCACGCCGGGACCTGCCTCACGGCCCCACAACTCGCCATTGGCGAAGTTGGCCAGACGGCCGAACAGCAGGCCGAACGGCACGCAGACCGAGATGTAATCGCACACGCGCACGAAGTTCAGCTTGCCGCGCCAGGATACCCAGGCAATCGCCAGCACGGTGCCGATCAAGCCGCCGTGGAAGCTCATCCCGCCTTCCCACAGCTTGATCAGGTTTTCAGGATGCGACAGCAGTTCGGGTGCATAGAAGATCGCATAGCCGAGCCGCCCGCCAAGGATGATGCCGAGCGTTGCATAGAAGAACAGGTCGTCGGCATGGCGCTGCGCCATCGGCGCACCGGGCTGACGCAGCATTTTCGACAGGTGCCAGTAGCCCAGCACGATCCCGGCGAGATAGGCGAGGGAGTACCATTTGAGCGCAAAGAACCCGAGATCGAGCGCGATCGGCCCGACGCCCAGATCCTCCCAGCGAATCGGCACATGTCCGGCACCTGCGGACGCCGACGCTACGGCAAGCGCGGTTGCTGTTGACACTAGTGACAGCAAGAAGTGAACTCCCTAGAACTTCGTGAACGGACCCGTTTTCGTGCTGTCAAACGCGCCCAATAGGGTAACGTATTGGCACAGGGAAAAGGTTGCAGGCAAACCCGAAAAAGGCGCGAAACAAGACAGCGTCAGGGTGAGGAGACGAAAGGGTATCATGAAGACCGAACTGGACCTTGCCATGGACGGCGCCTTTGGCGCGCTCACTGCCGAAGGTGGCATGTTCCACACCGTCCCGATCGAGCGGTTCGGGCAGCAATTGCCCATGATCGCAGCCGCGCCGCCGCACCTGCCGGCCTACTTCGCGTACTTCTGCGCGACGCAGGGCGAAAAGACCTTCATCGTCGATGGCGACACCCGCCTCAGCTTTGCCGATGTCTACAAGGCCGCGCGCCATGTCGCGGGCGGCCTGGTCGAAGGGCTGAAGCTGCAGAAGGGCGAACGTGTCGGCATCGCTGCGCGCAATTCGGCTAACTGGGTCATCGCCTATATGGGCGTGCTGATGGCAGGCGGTTGCGCCACGCTGCTCAACGGCTGGTGGCAGGGTGAGGAACTCGCGCACGGCATCGATCTGGTGAAGTGCCGCTTCGTCATTGCCGATGCCGCCCGCGCCGCCCGGCTTGAAGGCCACGCGCATGGCGCGCAGCTCCTGCCGATGGGCCACGATTGCCCTTACGAAGAGGGCCTGGCCGCGCTGCTCGCAAACGGTGGCGGGATGGAGACGATCCTGCCCGACCTTACCGGCGACGATCTGGCCACGGTGCTGTTCACCTCCGGCTCCACCGGCATGGCCAAGGGCGCCTATTCGGATCATCGCGGCGTGGTTCAGGGCACGATGAACTACGTCTGCCAGTCGGCAGCGATGCTGGCGATCCTCACCGCGCGAGGCGAAGGCCCGGCCGAAGGTTCGCAGCCGGTGACGCTGGTCAACGTGCCGCTGTTCCATGTGACCGGCGAAGTGCCGGTGTTCCTCCAGTCGTTCGCGCTGGGCCGCAAGCTGGTGCTGATGCCCAAGTGGGACGCGGTCGAGGCGATGCGCCTGATCGAGCGCGAGAAGGTGACCTACTTCGTCGGCGTGCCGCTGATGAGCTTCGAGATCGCCACCCATCCGGACCGCGACAAGTACGATCTATCGACCTGCGTCTCGTTCGCCGCCGGTGGCGCGCCGCGCCCGATCGAGCATGTCGACCGCATCCGCAAGGCACTGCCCCACGCTTTCCCGCTGCTGGGCTATGGCCTGACCGAGACCAACGGCGTCGGCTGCGGCAACCTGAACGAGAACTACCTGGCCAAGCCGGGCAGCACCGGCACCGCCTCGCGTCCGCTGGTCGATCTCGCCATCCTTGATGACGACGGCAAGGCGATGGCCCAGGGGCAGGTCGGCGAAGTCTCGATCCGCTCGATCTGCAACTTCCTCGGCTATTGGGACAACGAGAAAGCCACGCGCGAGGCGATCACTACGGACGGCTATTTCCGCACCGGCGATCTCGGCTATCTCGATCCCGAGGGCTACCTGTTCATCGTCGACCGCAAAAAGGACATCATCATCCGCGGCGGCGAGAACATCTCGTGCATCGAGGTGGAAAGCGCGATCTACGCCCACCCCTGCATCGCCGAAGCCAGCGTGTTCGGCTTGCCCGACGAGAAGCTGGGCGAAGTGCCCGCTGCGGTCTATCTCGCCAAGGAGAACTGCTCGGCCACCGAGGACGAACTGCGCGAATTCCTCAAGGCCCATATCGCGCCGTTCAAGATCCCGGTGCGCTTCTGGGAAGTGACCGAAGCGCTGCCCCGTCTCGGTACGGAAAAGGTCGACAAGCGCAGTTTGCGTGAGCGCTATACCAAGGAATTCCTCACGGCCTGACCGGCTGGGCGAGTTCGTGAAGTCAGACGCTCACGAACTTGCCGGCCGCGCGGTCCTTGCGGACCTTCAATCCGTCGAACACCTGCCCGCTCATCGCGATCCACACGCCGGGTGCCGCTACCTGCGCCGTGGCGAAGGCCATGCCGAGGTTGAAGTGCGCGTCGGTCTCGGCAAAGCGCGCCGGCGACAGGGCGCCGGTCAGCACGATGGTCTTGCCGGCGATGTCACTGAGCGCCTTGGCCGTCTCGGTCATCGTGTCCGTGCCGTGGGTAATCACGACATGGCGCTCGGGCGCCTCGCGCACGGCGGCGGCGATCAGCGCGCGGTCGGCGTCGGTCAGTTCCAGGCTGTCCTTGCGCATCAGTTCCATCACCCGGAACGGCAGCGCCACGCGCGCCTCGGCGATCAGCGCAGGAATTCCGCTCTCGACGATCTGGTATTCGCTGAGCGCGTCGAAATAGGCCTTGTCGATAGTGCCGCCGGTGGTCAGCACGAGGATCGGTTCTTGTTGCATGGCCAAGCCCTTAGCCGAGCGACAGGCCTGCCGCTAGTTGCCAGGGGGCGGAGGTGGTGGCGGAGCGGACCCGGTCGTCTGGCTCGGCAGCGATTGCCCGCCCGGTAGCGTTCCACCCGGTGTCCCGCCCGAAAAGGCCCAGCCCTGCTGCGGCGCCGGCGGCCCCATCAGCCCGCGCGGTGGTGTCGGCCGTGCTGAAGGATCGGCCTTGGGCCCGGCGGTTTCCCGCGGCGCAGGTGCCGCCGCCGCCATTTGCGCCTCAGACTCAACGGCCGGCTGCACCACCGGAGCGGGCACAGGCGCTTCGGCCTGCTTACCTGCCACAGCGACGGCTTGGCGTGCAGGCTGCGCGGCGGGAGCCTGCGCCAGTTGCGGGGCTGGTTCTGCCATGACTGCCGCTGGCGCTGCCGCCGGTTGCCCTGCTTCGCGCTGCTGCTGCGCCATCACGGCTGCCGGTGCGCCCGATGGCACCGGAGTCTGCCCCGACTGGCCAAACAGGACAACGGCGGCGACAGTGGCGGCCATCGCAGCAAACCCGCCGACTGCAAAGCGCTTGCGTGACGGTACTGGTGCCGGAGGCTCCTGCACTGCCAACGGAATGACTTGCGCGGTGCCGCGCGAGGGCACCCAGTCGGCTTCAACAGCCGGTTCGGCCGGAAGCTGGGGCAGTGGCGTTGCCTGCGCCACGATCCGCGCAGCCAGGCCAGCCGGCAGCGCCGGACGTGGTGCCTTGTCGAGCACCTGATCGAGCGCGGCATCGGCCCGCGCGGGCGAGGCTGGAACCTTGCGCGCCATCACGCTTGCGCCTCGAGATCGGCGCAGGACACATCGCGTGCCTCGAGCAGCGTGCGCATCTGCCTGCGGGCCCTGAACAGCAGCGATTCCATGGCCTTGATATTGAGGTCCAGAACCTCGGCTGCAAGAGCGTTCGAAAATCCTTCGTAATAACAGAGCACTAGCGCCGCCCGATAGCGCTCGGGCAAGTCGCCCAAGGCGTCGGCGACGGCCTGCGAGGCCTGGTCGGCTTCGATCCGGCGATCGGCGGACGGGGCATCGTCAGCGGGATCGGGCATCGTGTCGACCGTGACCACGCGGAAGCGGCGCTTGCGATCGAAGCAAAGGTTCATCGTCACGCGGTGCAGCCAGCCGACGAGGCCAGCGCCGGTCGGCGTCCAGCGCGGGGCGTTCTGCCACAGGCGGGCAAAGCAGTCCTGCAGCACGTCCTCGGCCTCGGCCGCATCGGACAGCATGCGCATGGCCACGCGATAGAGCGCGGGCGAATGGCGATCGACCAGCAGCGTGAAAGCGTCGACCGACCCGCGCGCGACCTCGCGCATGAGAGCCGCGTCATCGAGCGCCTCGCGATGGATCGGATCCGCAGCGGGAATCGGGCTGTCTTCAGCCGAAACCGCTTCCGAGCGCAGATCGCCGTAGAAGGTCAAGGATACCCGCCGTTTCGCACCAATCCCCGGCCCAAGCGCAGGGGATTCCACGTACTCTGCCTGCCGGTTCCCAAGTGAACAACAGATTTACGGGAACTCCAGACACGGTCTGTCGCAAATATTTGCACGACCGGGCGAAGGGTTGGCCGGCGCGCTCCGTTAGGTGCTGCGGAGGCAACCGGCTTTGCGGCCAAGAGTCCTCCGACCTGTCGATCGGACAGTGGGGCTTGCCTCGCCGTCCGGCACTCGGCCCGCGCCGACCGCACCCCGGCGCGGGCCATCTTTATCGGAATTCATGAGGGGTTTATGGACCGTCTTCGCAGCACCACTTTTCTGTCGACGCTGACTGGAGCGTCTCTGGCTCTCATCCTCCTGGCGCCTCAGGCGGCCCATGCCGACACCACCGTCAGCACCAGCACGACCGCGCCGCTCAAGACATCGACCGCCGGCAACGTCACCGTTGCCAGCGGCGGCACGATCACGCTGGGCTCGGGCGGCACCGCCGTGACGGTCGATTCGAACAACACCGCCACCGTCGCTTCGGGCGGCACGATCAGCAACACCGGCGGCAAGGACGGCGATACCGGCATCACCATCGAAGCCGGGCGCAACACCACGGTGACCAACGGCGGCACGATCACCGTGACTGAAAGCTTCAATGGCGCCGATGCCGACAGCAACGGCATCGTCGATGGTCCGATCGCCTCGGCCAGCAACCGCTATGGCATTCGCGTCGGCGCGGGCGCGACGACCACCGCAACGCTCAAGAACACCGGCACGATCACGGTCGAAGGCCTCAACTCGGGCGGCATGGTCGCCAAGTCTGACCTCACCGGCAGCGTTTCCAACACCGGCACGATCAGGGTGCTGGGCGACAACAGCGTAGGCATCGGCACCAAGGGCGTCTCGGGCAACGTCACGGTCGAAGGCACTGTCGCCGTGGTCGGCGCAGGCGCACAAGGCCTTGTCGTTGGCGGCAATGTCGGCGGCGCGGTCCGCATCCAGGGCGCGATCTCGCAAAGCTCTGCCTATACCAACGACGCCGGCTCCACGAAGACGCTTTCGCGCACCGACTTGCGCACCGGCAAGGCCGCGGTCGAGATCGGCGGCAGCGTTGCCGGCGGCATCCTGCTCGACGCCGCTCCCTATGACCTCGACAGCACCAAGACCGACGAGGACAACGACGGCGTGGCCGATGCCTCGGAAGTCACCGGCACGATCACCTCGGTCGGCAGCAGCCCCGGCATTCTCGTCGGCGCGGCCAGCGACATCGTGATCGGCAAGGTCAAGGGTCGCGACGGCGAATTCTCGCTCGCGCTCGACGGCAACGTCACCGCCAATGCCGTCTACAGCAACACCGATGCTTATGCCGTCGTGATCGGCGGCAAGGGTGGCACCGTGACCATGGCCAACGGCATCGGCGTCTCGGGCACGATCAGCGCCACGACGGTTGACCAGAAGGCCGTCGCCATCCTGATCAACGAAGGCTCGACCGTGCCCAGCCTGTCGAACAGCGGCTCGATCAAGGCCGCGCTGTCCTCGCCCGGCGAAGGCACTGCCTATGCCATCCAGGACAAGTCGGGCACGCTGACCAGCCTCAACAACACCGGGTTCATCTCGGTCTCGGGCTCCAGCGGCGATGACCTGCGCGCCATCGATCTGACCGCCAACACAAGCGGCGTGACGATCAAGCAGTACCTCAACGCGATCGACAAGAAGGCGCAGGATGCCGAGAAGGCCGCCAGCGGCTACAACCCGGCCAACCCGACGATCTACACCTCGATCACCGGCAACATCCACACCGGCAGCGGCAACGACGTGCTCGACGTGGCTTCGGGCCGTATCTTCGGCAACAGCTTCCTCGGCGCGGGCAACGATTCGGTCCTGCTTTCGGGCGACAGCGGCTATGTCGGCAATATCGACTTCGGCGCGGGCACCGCGACGATGACGATGGGCGACAGCGCCTTCTTCATCGGCAAGCTCGATCTTGCCGGGAACGCCGGAACGCTGACCCTTGGCGGCACCTCGATCTTCGCCGGCACGCTGGCCAACAGCGGCGCGCTCGACGTCACGGTCAACGGTGGACGCTTCGGGGCCAGCAGCGCCACCACGCTGCAGTTCGACAGCCTGACAGTGAACTCCGGCGGCGCGCTCAACGTCTATATCGACGGCAGCACCGGCACATCCTCGCTGATCGACGTGAACACCGCAACTTTTGCGACCGGTTCGAAGGTCACGGCCACGATCACCTCGCTCGACAAGGCCGTGGGCAACTACACCTTCCTCAAGGCGGGCACGCTGACCGGTTCGCCGGTGTTCGATGCCACCACCACCCAGCTCCCGGTCCTGTTCAACGGCGCGATCAACCGCGTCGGCGAGACACTGGTGCTGGCCGTGACGCGCAAGAGCGCCGCGCAGCTGGGCCTCTCCGCGCCGCAGGCCGCCGCCTATGACGCGATCTACGAGCAGGGCACGGCGGTGACCAACCTCGGCAGCAGCTTCCTGCAAGTGGAAGATGCTGCCGCGCTGCAGGGCCAGTTCAACCAGCTCCTGCCCGACTATGCTGGCGGCGTGTTCGATTTCGTCACCCGTTCGGGCCGCCTCGCCTCGCGCCACCTGATGGACGACAGCTCGATCTTCGACATCAGCGAAGTCGGCGGCTGGCTCGAACCGATCTACTTCCGCGGGACCAAGGACCAGACCGGCACGGCGGCGTTCAAGGTCAAGGGCTGGGGCCTTTCGGCCGGGCTGGAGCGCGATATCGGCGCGGGCTATCTCGGCCTGTCGTTCCTCTATACCAAGGGCGATATCGCCACCTCGGACTATCAGAAGACCGATGCGAGCAACTACGAGCTCGGCCTGTTCTGGCGTCTCGCATCCGGTCCGTTCTACGCCTTTGCCAAGGCCTCGGGCGGCCGCGTTTCGCTGAATTCGACGCGGCAGTTCACCGGCGCCGTCAATGGCACGGCCCTGTCCTATACCGCCAATGGCCGGTGGAAGGGCTGGACCGTGGGCGGCCAGGGCGGCGTGTCCTACCGCGCTGATCTCGGCGGCAACCTCTCGCTCAAGCCGATGGCCAAGTTCGACTACTATCGCCTGAGCGAAAAGGGCTACACCGAGACCGGCAGCGAACAGATCGCCCTGTCCGTCGCCAAGCGCACCTCGGACCTGCTGACCGGCACCGGCAGCCTTACCGCTTCGTGGAGCGCGGGCGAGGTCACCCGCGACGAGCGCCCGCTGACGCTGGAACTGGAAGGCGGCTATCGCGCGCGCCTCGCCGGAACGCTCGGCGATACGGTGGCGAACTTCGAGGATGGCGACCAGTTCCGCCTGGTGGCCGACCGCATGAAGTCGGGCTGGACGTCCGAAGCGCGCCTGCTGATGGGCGGCATGGACTACACTTGGCAGCTGGCCGGTGGTGCCGAACAGATCCAGGGCGGCGTCGATTACTCGATCCGCGCCTCGCTCAGCATCGCGTTCTGATCGAAACGACAGCGAAAAGGGGCGGGTGGCAGGTCAAACTGCCGCCCGCCTTTTTTACGCCCCTTCGTTTCAAGTCAGCGCGTTGGCCTTGGCGATTGCGCCCAGAACGCCGGCACTCGGCTTGGCCTTGCGCTCGAAGCTCACCGGATCGAAGCTGGCGAGGCCGAACCTGGGCCGGAAGCCGAAGATCCATTCGAAGTTGTCGATGAGCGACCAGTGGCAATAGCCGATGACCGGCACGCCATCATCCATCGCCTGCTTGAGACCCGCAAGCGAAGGCGGGATGAACGCGGCGCGCACCGCGTCTTCATCTGTGCCGACGCCATGTTCTGAAACCAGCACCGGCACGCCCGTTACAGCATGGGCATACCGTACCGCGCCAGCGAGCGAGAGGGGCCAGACTTCCGTGCCCGACCAGTTGCGCACACTGCCTTCGGGCGCTGGCAACTTGCCCTTGGCGTCCCACAAGGCGCGCTCGTAGTTCTGCACTCCGATGAAATCGTCGGCCTTGGCCACTTCAAGCCATGCTCCGTAAAGCTCGCCACGCATGCGGTCGCGGATCGAGTTCCTGCCCACCGCCTGATCGTCCAGCATCGCCAGCGACACGCCGACGGGAAGGTCGGGCCGCACCGCCTTGATTGCCGCGCGGCCGGCCTTGTGCGCGGCCAGAAAACCAACCTGCAGCGCCGGCAGGTCATCGTAAGCCGCCACGTTGCCGCAGACCATCTTCTCCACGCCAAGCCGCTTGGCCGCCGTGTCCAGCGTCAGCTTCTGGATGTCCCACACCGGCTTTGGCAGCATGGGCTTGAGCAGCAGCAGGATGTTGGGTTCGTTGAGCGTGATCGCGCTGTGGATCCCGGCGCCCATCGCCTGCGTCACCCTGGTGCAGTAGCGGGCGAACAGCTCGGTGCTCTCGGGATTGGTCCAGCCGCCCTGAGCGCTGAACCACAAGGGCGCGCTGAAGTGGCTGTAGGTGACGATCGGCGCGAGGCCCCGCGCGCGGCAGCCTTCGATGATCCGCCGGTAGTGCCCCAGCATCGCCTCGCTGAACCGTCCCTTTGCCGGCTCGATCCGCGCCCATTCCACCCCGAAGCGATAGGTGTTGAGCCCGATCGACTTGGCCAGGTCGAGATCCTGCTCCCACATCAGGAAACTGTTTGCCGCGTCGCCCGAAGGCTCGGCAAAGACGGTGGGCTGCTGGTGTTCGAGATACCACAGGTCCGACGTGGTGTTGTTGCCCTCGATCTGGTGCGGCGCAGTCGATGCGCCCCACAGGAAGCCCTCGGGAAAGCGTGGGGTAGGGGTCACCTTGCGAGCGGCCTTCGCAGACAGCGAGGCACCACTGGCGGCAAGGGCGGCAGCGCCCCCGGCGAGAACGGAACGGCGATCAAACATGGTCTCTCCCAAGGCTTTGCCGCCGGACCTACGCCGCGCAAGCCATCAGGTAAAATAACCGATTATCGCCCCGTTATCGGCTCAGCCTATGCCTCGGCGAGGACGTCGAGCATGGCCCGCCCCAATGGCGGCAGTCCGCGTTCGGCCAGATAGCGCACGCCCACGCTGCGCTCGAAGGTCGCCTCGCCGATCCCGATCGCGCGCAGCACGCCGATGGACAGTTCCGCTGCGGCTACCGTGCGCGGCAGGATCGTCACGCGGTCGCTGTGGCGGACGATGGCCTTGGTCGTCAGCAGCGAATCGCAGCGGATCACGTTCTGCGGCACGGCCACCCCGGCCGCGAGGAACAGCGCGTCGACCTGGCGCCGGAACGCCCCTTGCGCTTCGGGCAGCACCCACGGCAGCTCGGCCACCTCGCGCAGCGAAATCCGGTCGCCCAGCGCATCGTGCCGCCGCCCCACAATCAGGGCGAAGGAATCGCGCGAGGCCGTGACCTCGATCAGATCGGGCGGACAGGCCTCGATCTCGGTCGTCACGAAGGCGAGGTCGATCGCGCCGTTGCGCAAAAGGTCGGCCAGTTGCGGGTCCGGCCGCTCGACCACGCTCAGCGCGAATGGGCCGACACGCTCCTCCAGCCGCGCCACCGCTTGCGGCAGCAGGCTGACCAGCGCGCCCGGCGTCCCGCCGATCCGCAGCGGCCCGGCCACGTTGCGCGCGGCATGGTCCACTTCGACCGCTGCCGTCTCCAGCAGCCGCACCATCGCCTGCGCGCGTTCCCGCAGGGCTTCACCCTCGCGCGTCAGCACGATGCCGCTGCGCGAGCGGGCGAACAGCGTCACTCCCAGCCGCTGCTCCAGCAGCGAGATCGTGTTCGAAACCGAGGGCTGCGAGATGTTCAGCACCCGCGCCGCGCCGCTGATCGATCCGGTCTCGCACACTCGCCAGAACGTGGCGACGGCACGGGGATCGAGGCGGAGGCGTGATGGGGGCTTGCTCATGACTCTGGCTTAGCCCGTAAGCATAGCCTGTGTCTATGTGATAAGCCTCAGGGATTTGCCCTACCAACCTTGTCACCCCGGTGACAATCATTGTCATCGGACATCGCGCAGCCCCCGCGATAGCTGGAATGCCATCATCCAGTCGCGAGGGGTACGATGGCGACCAAGCACCTTTTCCTGCAGGCCAGTGCCTGCGTCCTGGCCGCGGCCGCCGCGTTGCCCACGCCCGCGTTCGGCCAGCAGGCCAGTACAACCGAGGCTAGCGAGGCCGAAGCCCGCTATACCGCCCTCGCCGCGCAGGAGCGCCAGAAGGCCGGCGACCCCGCCTTCGACTACGCCCTCGGCCTCGCCGCGTCGGACGCCGGCCACTACGGCGAAGCCATTGTCGCCCTGCAGCGCGTGCTGGCCCGCCAACCTGACAATGCCCCCGCCCGCGCCGAACTCGCCCGCGCCTATGCCCTGGCCGGAGATATCGACACCGCCCGCGCCCAGTTCGCCACCGTGGTCGACGATCCGACCATCCCTGACCCCGTCCGCCAGCGCTTCACCGGCTTCGTCCGCCAGTTCGACCGGCAGATCAAGGGCGGCGGCTCGGACCTGTCAGGCTTTGCGGAAAGCGCGTTCGGGCATGACAGCAACATCAACTCCGCCACCCAGCTGACCTCGATCACCATCCCGCTCTTCGCCGCGCTCGGCCCCGGAACGCTGGGCAACAACGCCCGCGCCCAGAAGGACGAATTCTACGATCTGTCGGGCGGCATCTCCGCCGTCAGCGCAGTCAGCCGGACCAACCGCGTGTTCGGCTCGCTCCTCGGCAACTTCCGCGACAACCTGGATTCCGCCACCTTCGATCAGGCGAGCCTCACCGGCACCGCAGGCTTTGCCCACACTTTCGCCAACCGCGATGTCGCCTCGCTCTCGGGGCAGGTGCAGAAGTACTGGTTGGGCCACAAGGGCTTCCGCACCGCCTATGGCGTGATCGG
>JBEQCK010000092.1:0-13990 GCA_041639335.1 Novosphingobium sp. | reverse complement strand
GGGTGACTTTCCGGATTCGCAAGTGGCAGACCAGCCCCCGTTCAAGGGCGTTCAGGCCAATGCCACCGGGCCGACCAGCACGACCATCGAATTCACCACCGGCACCACCCGCATCTGGGGCATCGGGTTGCTACCGTTGGGATGGGCGCGCTTCGTCCGCCAGCCCGCCAACGCCCATGCCGACCGCATCTACGATGTCAGCAGCGAACAGTTTCTGTCACCGTTCCGGCCATTGGCTGCTTCGGTATTCCGCGGCGAGCCTGACGAACACGCTGAACTGGCCCGGATCTCTAAGTTCTTCGAACAATCCCTGGCCGCCGACATCGAGGACGATCCCCGCATCGCAGCCTGCCACGCCGCGCTCGTCAATCCGGACATCGCCAGCGTCAGCGAAATGGCAGAGGCCACCCAACTGCCCACCCACACGGTCGAACGCCTGTGCCGCAAGCACTTCGGCTTCCCGCCACGCCTGCTGTTGCGCCGCCAGCGTTTCATGCGCAGCCTCGTCCAGTACATGCTGGACCCGTCGCTGAAGTGGATCGGCGCAATCGATGGCCATTACCACGATCAGGCCCAGTTCGTGCGTGACTTCCACCGTTTCATGCGCATGAGCCCGTCCGAATATGCGCATTGCCCGAAACCCGTGCTGCAGGAAGTCATGCGGGCACGCCAGGAATTCATCGGCGCGGCAGTACAGGCTCTGCACGCACCTGCTCGCGCTTAACTCCCCACTTTGATTCCGGCGCGTTTGCGGCTAGCGGCTTCGCCCATGGAAAACCTCGATCAACAGCAGGCCGAAACGCTCTCGGCCATTGCGGAAGCCGGCACGCCCGAAGCGGTGGAGGCGATCCGCGTCTCCGCGCTCGGCAAGCAGGGCTGGGTCAGTGCCCTGCTCAAGTCGTTGGGCGGGATGACCCCGGACCAGCGCCAGAGCGAAGGCCCGAAAATCCACGCCGCGCGCGAAGCGGTGACCGCCGCCCTCGCTGACCGCAAGGGCGCGCTCGAAAGCGCCGCGCTCGAAGCGCGCCTTGCTGCCGAGACGGTCGACCTCTCGCTGCCAGCGCCTCAGGCGCCCAAGGGTTCGGTCCACCCGGTTTCGCAGGTCATGGACGAACTGGCCGAGATCTTCGCCGACATGGGCTTTGCCGTGGCGAGCGGTCCCGAGATCGAGGACGACTGGCACAACTTCACCGCGCTCAACATGCCCGAGACGCACCCAGCCCGCGCCATGCACGATACCTTCTACTTCCCCGACAAGGATGCCGAAGGCCGTGACATGCTGCTGCGCACGCATACCTCGCCGGTGCAGATCCGCTCGATGATCGCGCAGGGCGCGCCAATCCGCATCATCGCGCCGGGCCGCGTGTATCGTTCGGATTCGGACGCGACGCATACGCCGATGTTCCACCAGATCGAAGGCCTCGTCATCGACAAGGGCATCCACCTCGGCCACCTCAAGTGGACGCTGGAGACCTTCCTCAAGGCCTTCTTCGAACGCGACGATATCGTCCTGCGCCTGCGCCCAAGCTACTTCCCCTTCACCGAGCCCTCGGTCGAGGTCGACGTCGGCTACACGCTCATCAACGGCAAACGCGTGGTCGGTGGCAGCGGCGATGCCGAGAACGGCGGCTGGATGGAAGTCCTTGGCTCCGGCATGGTCAACCGCAAGGTCATCGAATTCGGCGGGCTCGATCCCGATGAATGGCAGGGCTTTGCCTTCGGCACCGGCGTCGATCGCCTCGCCATGCTCAAGTACGGGATGGATGACCTGCGCGCCTTCTTCGATGGCGATGTGCGGTGGCTTGGCCACTACGGCTTCGGCGCGCTCGATGTGCCGACCCTCTCAGGCGGTGTTGGAGTACGTTCGTGAAGTTCTCGCTCTCGTGGTTGAAGTCGGCCCTCGATACCAAGGCCGACGCCCGCACCATCGCCGAAAAGCTGACCTCGCTGGGTCTGGAAATCGAAAGCGTCGAGGATGCCTCGGCCGCGCTCAAGAGCTTCCGCGTCGCCCGCGTGCTGACGGCGGAGAAGCACCCGCAGGCCGACAAGCTGCAGGTCCTCTCCGTCGATGTGGGTGACGGCACACCGCTGCAGGTCGTCTGCGGTGCGCCCAATGCGCGCGCTGGCCTTGTCGGCGTGCTCGGTCTGCCAGGGGCCGTGGTTCCGGCCAATGGCATGGAACTGAGGAAATCCGCCATCCGTGGGGTCGAATCCAACGGCATGATGTGTTCGACGCGCGAGCTTGGCTTGGGCGAAGAGCATGACGGCATCATCGAACTGCCCGAGGACGCGCCGCTCGGCACGACTTTCGCGGACTACCTCGGTTCGGACCCGGTGTTCGATGTGGCGATCACGCCCAATCGTCCGGACTGCATGGGCGTCCACGGCATCGCCCGCGATCTGGCGGCAGCGGGCCTTGGCGTGCTGCAGCCGATCGAAGCGGCGCACGTCGCAGGCAGCTTCCCCTGCCCCATCGAAGTGCGCACCGACGATCCCGAAGGCTGCCCGGCATTCTTCGGTCGCGTGATCCGTGGCGTCAAGAATGGCCCCAGCCCGAAGTGGCTGCAGGACTGCCTGAAGAGCGCAGGCCAGCGTCCGATCTCGGCGTTGGTCGACATCACCAACTACGTCATGCTCGGCTACGGTCGTCCGGCCCACGCCTATGACATGGCCAAGCTTTCCGGTGCAGTTGTCGCCCGCAAGGCGCGTGAGGGCGAGACCTGCCTGGCGCTGAACGGCAAGGAATACGCGCTGCAGCCGTGGATGACGGTGATCGCCGACGACGCCGGCGTGCACGACATCGCCGGGATCATGGGCGGCGAACATTCGGGTTGCTCGGACGAGACGACCGATGTGCTGCTCGAAGTGGCCTACTTCGATCCCGCTTCCATCGCCCGCACCGGGCAAGCCCTATCGTTGACTTCCGACGCGCGCGGACGGTTCGAGCGCGGCGTCGATCCGGGGTTCCTCGATACCGGCCTCGACCTGCTGACCAAGCTGATCCTCGAGATCTGCGGCGGCGAGGCGAGCGAAGTGGTGCGCGCAGGCCAGCCGCCGCTGGCGCGCAAGACCGTCGCTTATGATCCAGCTCTCGCCGGTGACCTCGGCGGCATCGACGTTGCCAATGGCGAACAGAAGCGCATCCTCGCAGCCCTCGGCTTCGAAGTGGCCGACGACTGGACCGTGACCGTGCCGACCTGGCGCCCCGATGTCGACGGCGCGCCTGACATCGTCGAGGAAGTGATCCGCGTCCACGGTCTCGACGCCGTGCCCTCCACCCCGCTGCCGCGCGCAGATGGCGTGGCCAAGCCGACCGCGACTGCGGTGCAGATGCTGGAGCGCCGGGTGCGCCGCGCTGCCGCATCGCGTGGGCTTCATGAGGCGATCACCTGGTCGTTCCTGCCCGAGAAGGAAGCCGCGCACTTTGCCGATGGCGAGGCGCTGTGGAGCCTTGCCAACCCGATTTCGGAAGACCTCAAGGTCATGCGCCCCTCGTTGCTGCCGGGCCTGCTCTCGGCCGCACAGCGCAACCTGCATCGCGGTGCCACCTCGGTCCGCCTGTTCGAAATTGGCCGCCGCTATCTCCGTGGTGAGGGCGGCGCGAGCGACGAGAAGCTGAGCCTTGCCGTTGTTCTTGCAGGCGAATCGCTCCCGCGCGGCTGGGCAACGGGCAAGGCGAGGCCGTTCGACGCGTTCGACGCCAAGGCCGAAGCGCTGGCGTTGCTGGCCGAGGCCGGCGCTCCTGTCGACAACCTGCAGGTCATGGGCGAGGCGGGAGTGCAGTTCCACCCCGGCCAGTCGGCCACGCTGCGCCTTGGGCCCAAGCAGGTGCTGGCGCGCTTCGGCATGCTGCATCCTGCGACCGCGAAGGCTTTCGACCTCGATGGTCCGGTGGCGGTCGTCGAGCTGTTCCTCGACCGCATTCCGCCGCGCAAGGGGGCCGGACAGTTCGCTCGCCCGCACTTCGCGCCTCCCGCGCTGCAGGCGGTGACGCGCGACTTTGCATTCCTCGTTGCAACCTCGGTTCCGTCCGGTGATCTGCTGCGCGCGGTCAAGGGGGCGGACAAACAGGCGATTGTTTCCGCTCGCATTTTTGACGACTTCCGCGGGCAAGGCGTGCCCGAGGGCCAGAAGAGCCTGGCCATCGAAGTCACGCTGCAGCCGGTCGAGAAGTCGTTCGATGAAGCGGCGCTGAAGGCGATTTCGGACAAGGTGGTGGCGGCTGCCGCCAAGCTTGGCGGTGTCCTGCGCGGATGACGGACGATCTCGTCACCATCGGCAGCGAGGCGCTGACCGCCCGGATAAATCCTTTGGGCGCAGAGCTTTGGTCGCTGACCGACGCTGCCGGCGCGGAGTACATGACCGATGCGGACCCGGCCTTCTGGTCGGGTCACGCGCCCTTCCTGTTTCCGATCGTGGGCGCGCTTTCCGGTGACACGCTGCGCCTTGATGGCCGCGAATATTCCATGCCGAAACATGGCTTTGCGCGGCGCAGCGCGTTCGCGCCGGTCCATGTCGAGGGAGCCGAGGCGCGCTTCCGCCTGACCGATTCGCCCGAAAGGCGCAGCGTCTATCCGTTCGGCTTCGTGCTTGAGGTCGCCTACCGCATCGCGGGGATGACGCTGCACACCGAGGTCAGCGTGTTCAATCCCAACGCGGAAGCGCTGCCGTTCAGCTTCGGCTTCCATCCTGCCTTCGCCTGGCCGCTTCCGGGCGGTTTTCCGAAGGAAGATCATAAGCTTGTCTTCGAAAAGGCCGAAAGTCCAACTCTACGGCAACTCACCCCCAACTCTGGCGAACTCTCCACCAACTCCGTGCCGAGTCCCGCGAACTCGCGCGAACTGTGGCTCAGCGAAGACCTCTTCCGCAATGACGCGCTGATCTGGGACGTGTTCGAGAGCAAGTCGCTCACCTACGGAACCGATGGCGGCACCACTCTCGACCTCCATTTCCCCGACACGACGTCGATGGGCGTGTGGCAGGTTCCGGGCGCGCGCTACATCTGCATCGAACCGTGGCAGGGCTATGCCGACCCTGAAGGCTTCACCGGTGACTTCCGCGAAAAGCCCGGCGTCGTCGTGCTCGATCCCGGCGCGATGCGCAGCTTCCGCTTAGACGTGACGGTGCGACCTGCATGACCGAGAAGGTCCGCGCCCCGCTGCCGCGATGGGCGGTGACTATTTGGGTTTTGCTATTGCTTGCATTGGTTGGACTGCTTGCTTGTTCCGAAACCTATGGTCGAAAAAAGGAAGAAGCGGCGATCCGGCGTCTCGTCTTCGCGGGTTCCCAGCGGTCCGCAGACGATCTCGCCTCCTGCTTGGCCGACCAGTTTCCTCTCACAAATCGGAAATGGGATGTGATCGGAAACGGCCATTACCGGCGCTGGAACAACGCACGTGGGGTCATGGTCGATATCTATGATTACCCGCAAGGAAGGCGTATTGAAATCTCCACGCCAAACGGTCGCCCCTTGCGTAACCAGGAAGCTGTTGCGCTGCGTTCCTGTATCGCCAAGGGCTGAGTGACAATGCTCATGCGTGACACAGCCGCGCCCCTCGGCTAGGGGCGCAACCCATGTCCAATCGCCGTACCTTCGCCATCATTTCGCACCCTGACGCGGGCAAGACCACGCTGACCGAGAAGCTGCTGCTTCAGGGCGGCGCGATCCATCTGGCTGGCGAGGTCAAGGCGCGCGGCGCGGCGCGGCGGGCGCGGTCGGACTGGATGAAGATCGAGCAACAGCGCGGAATTTCGGTGACGTCGTCGGTGATGACGTTCCAGAAGGACGGCGTGGTGTTCAACCTGCTCGACACGCCGGGCCACGAGGACTTTTCCGAAGACACCTATCGCACGCTGACCGCGGTCGATTCGGCGATCATGGTGATCGACGCGGCCAAGGGCATCGAGCCGCAGACGCGCAAGCTGTTCGAGGTCTGCCGCATGCGCTCGGTGCCGATCATCACCTTCGTCAACAAGGTCGACCGCGAAGGGCGCTCGGTGTTCGAGACGCTGGACGAAGTCGCCGATGCGCTGGCGCTCGACGTGGTGCCGATGTCATGGCCGATCGGCATGGGCGGGATCTTCCAGGGCGTGATGAACTTCGCCGACGAGACGATCGCGCGACCAGAAGGCGACAGCCGCGAATTCCTTGGCAAGCGCGAACCCGCAACGGACATCCCCGAAGACATTGCCGAGGAAATCGAACTGGCCCGGGCCGGCTACCCCGAGTTCGACCTTGAGGCCTATCGCCATGGCGACCTGACCCCGGTCTATTTCGGATCGGCGCTGAAGAACTTTGGCGTGGCCGAGCTGATCGACGCGATTGCCCGTTATGCGCCGCCGCCGCGCCCGCAGAAGTCTAGCGAAGGCACGGTCGAGCCGGAGCGGCCCGACGTGACCGGCTTCATCTTCAAGGTGCAGGCCAACATGGACCCGCAGCACCGCGACCGCATTGCGTTCATGCGCATGGTTTCGGGCACGTTCAAGCGGGGCATGAAGCTGACGCCTTCGGGCCTGGGCAAGCCGATCGCTGTGCATTCGCCGATCCTGTTCTTTGCGCAGGACCGAGAGATTGCCGACACGGCCGAGGCCGGCGATATCATTGGCATTCCCAACCACGGCACGCTGCGCGTGGGCGATACGCTTTCGGAAAAGAACGACCTGCGCTTTACCGGCCTGCCCAACTTCGCGCCGGAAATCCTGCGCCGCGTGGTGCTTAAGGACCCAACCAAGACCAAGCAGCTGCGCAAGGCGCTGGACGACCTTTCGGAAGAAGGCGTGATCCAGGTGTTCTATCCGGAAATCGGCAGCCAGTGGATCGTCGGCGTGGTCGGCCAGCTCCAGCTCGACGTGCTGGTTTCGCGACTCGAGGCGGAATACAAGGTCGAGGCCGTGCTCGAGCCATCGCCATTCGATACGGCGCGGTGGATCAAGGGCACTGATGCGGCGCTCAAGTCCTTCGCCGATTTCAATTCCTCGAATCTGGCGAAGGATCGCGATGGCGACCCGGTGTTCATGGCGCGATCTTCGTGGGACGTCGGCTATCAGCAGGAGCGCAATCCGGAGCTGACCTTCTCGGCTACCAAGGAAAGGTAGCCGCAGGGGCGGCATCCGGGGTTGAAACCGCGCCCCATCCGGCGCAGTTACCCGTGCATGCAATTACTCGGTCCCAGCTCGAACACCTTCATCTCGCAACGCCTGCGCCTCCACTATGTGGACTGGGGCAACACGGACAAGCCGCCGCTGCTGCTGGTCCATGGCGGGCGCGACCATTGCCGTTCGTGGGACTGGACCGCCGAGGCCCTGCGCGAGGACTGGCACATCATCGCCATGGACCACCGCGGCCACGGCGACAGCCAGTGGACCGAGGACGGCAACTATCGCACGATGGACCTTGTCTATGATGTGGCGCAGCTGATCCACCAGCTCGACCTTGCGCCGGTGACGATCGTTTCGCATTCGTGGGGCGCCAACACCAGCCTGCGCTATGCCGGGCTGTTTCCGGAAAACGTGCGCAAGATCGTGGCGATCGAGGGGTTGTTCCCGACGCCCGAGCGCGAAGCGATGATGAAGAACGTGCCGTTTGCGCGGCGCGTGCGCGATTTCATCGGAGAGAAGCGCAAGGCCGCCGGTCGCCTGCCGCGCCGCTATCCCACTCTTGAAGATGCCTATGCGCGCATGAAGGGCGAGAACCCCTACCTGACCGACGAGCAGGCACGGCACCTGACCCGCCACGGTATCAACCGCAACGAGGACGGCACCTTCAGCTGGAAGTTCGACCCGCACCTGAACGTCGATGGCGCGCCCTATGATATCACGGCGGAGCAGCGCAACGAACTGTGGAGCGCGATCACCTGCCCGACGCTGCTGCTGAACGGCGCGGATTCGTGGGCTGGCAATCCGATCGAGAACGGCATGATCGCGCCGTTCCGCAATGCCGAGGTGATCGAGTTCGCCAATGCCGGGCACTGGCTTCATCATGACCAGTTCGACAAGTTCATCGCGACGCTGAAGGACTTCCTCTGAGCAGGGGTTGCACGCAAGCGTGAAACTCAAGGTCGCCAGCTACAACATCCACAAGGGCGTCGGGCTTGATCGCCAGCGTGATCCCGACCGGATCATGACGATCCTGCGCGAGATCGATGCCGACGTGATCGCCCTGCAGGAAGCGGACCGCCGCTTTGGCCTGCGCGAGGCGGTGATTCCCCGCGCCACGCTTGACGACCACAGCCCGTGGCGCGCCGTAGAGCCGGGGCACTACGATCGCGCGCGGACCGGGGCGAGCATGGGCTGGCACGGCAATGCCCTGCTGGTACGGCGCGACATCGAGGTGGTGGAGACCTGCGCGGTGCCGCTGCCGACGATCGAGCCGCGCGGAGCAGTCTGTAGCACCTTGCGCGTGGGCGGTGCGCTGGTGCGCGTGGTCGGCATGCATCTCGATCTGTCCGGCCTGCGCCGCCGCCAGCAGGTGGAGACGGTGTGCGGCCATGTCGCCGGGCACGCCGAAGCCGGGCACGTGGTGATGATGGGCGATCTCAACGAATGGTCGCCCTCGGGCGGTGCGCTGGGAGCGTTCGCCGCGCCCCTCAAAGTCCTCGCCCCGGGTCGGAGCTTTCCCTCGCGCCGACCCGTGGCCCAGCTTGACCGGATCGTGGTGAGCGATGGGCTTCTGGTAGAGGGCCTGGGCGTGCACCACAGTCCGCTTGCCGCGGTGGGATCGGACCACCTGCCGGTCTGGGCCGATCTCGTCCTGCCTTGAATCTGCGCAAGGTACATTGCCCAAAAATTAGGCAATGCGCTCTGACTGCCCAAGATTCAGGCGTCCACAACCGCTGTGCGGCCATTTTCGTTCCCGTAAAAGCTTGAATCCGTAAAAATCCGGATTTGGCACGCCCCTTGCTTAATCCTTTTCGCCGGCAGGTCGCCCGGCGAGTGGGCAACAGAAGGGGGCATGAATGAAATTCATCATCGCCATCATCAAGCCGTTCAAGCTCGACGAAGTGCGTGAAGCACTGTCCGGGCTGGGCGTTGCTGGGATGACGGTGTCGGAGGTGAAGGGCTTTGGTCGGCAGAAGGGCCAGACCGAAATCTACCGTGGCGCCGAATATTCGACCAACATGCTGCCGAAGGTGAAGATCGAGGTTGCTGCAAGCGACGATCTTGCGCCGCAGATCGTGGAAACGATCCAGCAGGCTGCCAGCACCGAAGCCATCGGCGACGGCAAGATCTTCGTCCTCGACCTCGCATCGGCGACGCGCATTCGCACCGGTGAAACCGGGGATACCGCGCTTTGAGCGCGCCTTCCATTTCCGACCTTAGGGGAACCAACATGATCCGCAAGATGATCGGTGGCTTGGCGGGAACGGGCGCTTCGCTCTTCGCTGCCACTGCCGCTTTCGCACAGGATGGGCCGATCAAGGCCCCCACCGCCGAACAAATGGCCGGGATGGTCGACAAGGGTGATACCACCTGGATGTTGATCTCGTCGGCGCTTGTCCTGATGATGAGCGTTCCGGCGCTCGCGCTGTTTTACGGCGGCCTAGTCCGCACCAAGAACATGCTCTCGGTGCTGATGCAGGTCTTCATGATCGTTTCGGTCGCAGCACTCGTCTGGGTGAGCTGGGGCTACTCGATGGCTTTCACCAGCGGCAACGCGTTCGTTGGCGGCTTCTCGAAGATCTTCCTGCAGGGCGTGGACGCCACGACCTATGCCGCGACGTTCTCGAACAACGTCTACATCCCTGAATATGCGTTCGTCATCTTCCAGATGACCTTCGCCTGCATCACGCCTGCACTGATCGTCGGTGCCTTTGCGGAACGCGTGAAGTTCAGCGCACTGATGGTCTTCACCGTCCTGTGGCTGACCTGCATCTACTTCCCGATGGCGCACATGGTATGGTACTGGGCTGGTCCGGACTTCCTGGTCGATGCTCCGACCGACGCCGGTCTGCTGTGGGGCTGGGGCGCTCTGGACTTCGCTGGCGGCACTGTCGTGCACATCAACGCCGGTATCGCTGGTCTCGTCGGCTGCCTCATGATCGGCAAGCGCGTCGGCTTCGGCAAGGAAGCTACCCCGCCGCACTCGCTGACCATGACCATGATCGGTGCCTCGCTGCTGTGGGTGGGCTGGTTCGGCTTCAACGCCGGCTCCAACCTCGAAGCCAACGGTGTGACCGCAGTTGCCTTCATCAACACCTTCGTCGCCACCGCTGCCGCTGCTGTCTCCTGGGCGATTGTCGAGCAGCTCCACCACGGCAAGCCCTCGATGCTGGGCGCTGCCACGGGTGCGGTTGCCGGTCTGGTTGCGATCACTCCGGCTTCCGGCCTTGGCGCTCCGATGACCTCGATCGTTCTTGGCCTGGTAGTCTCGCCGATCTGCTACCTCTTCGTCAGCACGATCAAGAACAAGCTGAAGTACGACGATACGCTTGACGTGTTCGGCGTGCACGGCGTGGGCGGCATCGTTGGCGCCATCGCCACCGGGATCGTCGCGGCTCCGTCGCTCGGCGGCCAGGGCGTGTTCGACTACACCGTGTTCCCTGCCGGCTTCGACGCCGCCAGCTACGACATGGGCAAGCAGGTCTTCACCCAGATCAAGGCCGTACTGTTCACCCTCGTCTTCTCGGGCCTGGGCTCAGCGATCCTCTTCTTCATCATCGACAAGACCCTGGGTCTGCGTCCGACCGAAGAAGCCGAGCGCGAAGGCCTCGACATCTCCGAACACGGCGAGCGCGCCTATAACTACTGATTTCACCGAATTGGCGGGGTTGGGGGGAACCAGATCCTCTCCCTCTCATCCCCTCTCCCCCGCCAAACCTTGTTCCTCCTGCGAACAGACTAAGGCCGGAAGCGCTAGCCCGCTTCCGGCCCTTTTTTTGTCCGCAACCGGCGGTTCGCTTGCCCGGAACCCCGGCAGACCCTAAGGCGCGGGGCGTTATGGCAAACGCACCGACTCCGCCCGCTCCTCGGCCCAAAGACTGGATCCTCGGCATCCACGCCTATGTCCCCGGCAAGTCGACCGGCAAGGACGGCAAGAAGCTGACCAAGCTTTCCGCCAACGAGAATCCGCTGGGCACAAGCGTGGCAGCGCTGGAAGCGCGGGGCATGGCGGCCCATCCGGCGGCCTACCCCGATCCCGACAGCAAGGACCTGCGCGCCGCCATCGGCGCGGTGCATGGCATCGATCCTGCGCGGATCGTTATGGGCACCGGGTCCGACGAGCTGCTCAACCTCGCCGCGCAGGCCTATGCCGGACCGGGCGACGAAGTGCTTTACGTGCGCTACGGCTTTTCGGTCTACGACATTGCCGCAAGGCGCTGTGGCGCGGTGCCGGTGGTGGCGCCGGATGCCGACTACGGCACGGACGTCGATGCGCTGCTGGCCTGCGTGACCGAGCGGACGCGGGTGGTGTTCCTCGCCAATCCGAACAATCCCACGGGAAGCTGGCTGCCCCGCACCGAGATCGAGCGGCTCCACGCAGGGCTGCGCAGCGATATACTGCTGGTGCTGGACGGGGCCTATGCCGAGTATCTCGACCCCGCGGACGACGATGGCGCGCTGGAACTTGCCGCGCGCACGCAGAACGTGCTGGTGACGCACACCTTCTCGAAGATCTACGGCCTTGCCGGCGAACGCATCGGCTGGGGCACCGGGCACGCCGATATCGTCGACATGCTCAACCGCATCCGCGGGCCGTTCAACCTGTCCAACACTGCGCAGGCGGCGGGCCTCGCGGCGGTGCAGGACCAGGCTTTCGTCATCGCCTCGCGCGAGCACAACACGGCGGAACGCGCGCGCTTTGTCGAGAAGCTCGAAGCGCTCGGCAATCATGGCGTGCGGCCGTTGCCGAGCAAGGCGAACTTCGTGCTGATCCTGTTCGAGGGCAAGGTCAGTGCCGAGGATGTCTATCTCGGCCTGATGGACCACGGCTACATCACGCGTTGGTTGCCGGGCCAGGGCCTGCCGCAAGCCCTGCGCATCACCATCGGCACGGCGCAGCAGATGGACGAGATCGCCGAGGCCATCCGCACGATGTGCGAGGCTGCGAAGTGAGCGACGTGCCGTTCCGGCAGGTCACGATCGTCGGTCTGGGCCTGCTCGGCGGGTCGATCGGCCATGCGGTGCAGGCGTTCTTGCCGGGAGCGACGGTGGTCGGCTGGGACGCCGATGCGGGCGTACGCGCGCAGGCCGCGGAAATCGGGCTGACACACCGGATTGCCGACAGCGCCGAGACGGCGGCGCAAGGGTCCGATCTGGTGATCTTCTGCGTGCCGGTGGGCGCGATGGGCGCGGCGGCGCGGGCGATTGCGCCGGGCCTGTCCCAGGATGCGCTGGTCAGCGATGTCGGCTCGTCGAAGGAGACGGTCGCGGCGGCCTTGTCCGAGGCGCTGCCGGGGCATCAGGTGATCCCGGCGCACCCGGTGGCAGGGACCGAGCGCAGCGGGCCGGACGCAGGCTTTGCCACGCTGTTCCGCAACCGCTGGTGCATCGTCACGCCACCTGCCGACGCAGACCCGGTGCTCTCGGCGCGGCTGGTGGCGTTCTGGGAGGCGCTGGGCGCGCGGGTCGAGACGATGGACGCCGCGCACCATGACAAGGTGCTGGCAGTTACCAGCCACCTCCCCCATCTGATCGCCTACACCATCGTCGGCACCGCATCGGACCTCGAGCAGGTGACGCAGAGCGAGGTGATCAAGTATTCGGCCGGTGGCTTCCGCGACTTCACGCGCATTGCCGCATCGGACCCGACGATGTGGCGCGACGTGTTCCTTTCGAACAAGGACGCGGTGCTCGAAATGCTGCAGCGCTTCACCGAGGACCTGACCGAGCTGCAGAAGGCGATCCGCAAGGGCGACGGCGGCGTGCTGTTCGAGCACTTCACCCGCACCCGTGCAATCCGTCGTGGCATCATCGAAATGGGCCAGGACGATGCCCGGCCCGACTTCGGGCGCAGCGATCACAACGGCACGAAGGCTTCAGCCGAACAGGAATAGCAGCGCCACGGCCCACATCGCGGCAGTCGAGAGCCAGCCGCCGACGGCGAGGCGGCGCGAGATGGCGAGGCGGCCCATGATGCGAGGGTTGCGGGCGATCATCATCGTCACGACCATCAGCGGCGGGGCGAGCAGCCCGTTGACGACGGCAGCCCAATAGAGCGCCTTCATCGGATCGATGTCGATCAGGTTGAGCGCGACGCCGCCAAGCGTTGCCAGCGCAATGGCCGCGTAGAAGGCCTTGGCCTCGCGCGGGCGCCGGTCGAGGCCTTCGGTCCAGCGGAAGGTTTCGCTGACGGCGTAGGCGGCAGAGCCGGCGAGGACCGGCACGGCGAGCAGGCCGGTGCCGATGATGCCCAGTGCGAACAAGGCAAAAGCGAATTCACCGGCAATGGGCCGCAGCGCAGTGGCGGCCTGTTGCGCCGACTGGATCTCGGTCATGCCGCTGGCGTGGAGCGTGGCGGCGGTGGCCATGACGATCGACAGCGCCGTGATATTGGAGAAGCCCATGCCGGTAAGCGTATCGTTGCGGATCCGGCGCAGTTCGGGCCCGGCCTCGCGCGGGGTGATGCACAGCGGCTTGGCATGGCGGCGGTGGCGCTCTTCCACTTCCTGCCCCGCCTGCCAGAAGAACAGGTAGGGGCTGATCGTGGTGCCGAAGATGGCGACCAGCGCCATGGTGTGATCCCGGTCGAGCGCGAAGCTGGGAACTATGAGGCCGCGCAGGGCCGCGCTCCAATCGACATCGGCGACCAGCACCACGGCGTTGTAGGAGAACAGCGAAAGCGTGGTCCATTTGAGGATGCGGGCGTAGCGTTCGTAAGAGACCAGAACTTCGGCCAGTACGCTCACCACGCCGAACAGCAGCACGTAGATGTGCACTGGCCCCGGAACGAGCAGCGCCAGCACCGCACCCATCGCGCCAAGGTCTGCGCCAAGGTTGATGACGTTGGCGACAAGCAGCAACGCAACCATCGTGCGCAACAATGCAGGGTGAT
>JBEQCK010000091.1:0-14004 GCA_041639335.1 Novosphingobium sp. | reverse complement strand
CCGGCCGGCGTGGGCACGCTGATCAAGCAGAAGAGCAAGCACAACTGGGGCTTCTGGTCGGAGCCGGAACCGCACATGGACAACCGCCGCATGTGGCATCCCAGGGGCAAGGGCCTCGGCGGCTCCTCGGCGATCAACGGCATGGTCTATATCCGCGGCCATGCCCGCGATTATGACCAGTGGCGGCAGATGGGGCTGGAAGGTTGGTCCTGGACCGACGTTCTCCCCTATTTCCGCAAGGCCGAGGATAACTGCGATGGAGCCGATGCCTTCCACGGTGCAGGCGGGCCGCTCAAGGTCAACTGGGGCGAGAATTCGGACCATCCGCTCTATCGCGGGATCATCGAGGCCGGGCGCCAGGCCGGGCACAAGGTCACGCCCGATTTCAACGGGGCGGATCAGGAGGGCTTTGGCCGCTACCAGCTGACCATCCACGACGGCCAGCGCTGGAGTGCGGCGCGCGGTTATCTCGCGCCGATTGCAGGTCAGCGCAGGAACCTTTCCATTGTGACGGGCGCCCGTGTCCACCGAATCGTGGTGGAGAACGGGCGCGCCGTGGGCGTGGAATATTCGCTTCGTCAGGGAAAACCGGTCGTCCGCGCCAACGCCACGCGCGAAGTGCTGCTCAGTGCTGGCGCTTTCCAGTCTCCGCAAATCCTGCAGCTTTCGGGGATAGGCGATCCGCTGGCGCTGCGGGCCAAGGGAGTGACGCCGGTCCATGCGCTCAAGGGGGTGGGACGCAACCTGCAGGATCACCTCGACGTCACGCTCAACTGGGCCTGCACGCAGCCGATCTCGCTCTACAACGAGATCAAGGGCTTGCGGCAATTGAAGGTCGGGCTGCAATACCTGCTGAGCGGCAAGGGCACCGGGCGGCAGAATGGGCTGGAGGCCGGCGCTTTCCTCAAGTCGCGCCCTGATCTCGACCGGCCCGACCTGCAGATTCACTTCGTCATCGCGATCATGCAGGAACATGCCAAGGTTCAGGCCAAGCGCGATGGCTTCACCATCCACGTCTGCCAGTTGCGCCCGGAAAGCCGCGGTCAGGTCTCGCTGAGCAGCGCCGATCCCTACGCTGACCCAGCGATCCTTGCGAACTTTCTCGCTGCGGAGGAGGACCGCCGCGTTGTGCGCAAAGGCATCCGCATCGCGCGTGAAGTGGCGGGGCAGGAGGCGCTGGCTCCCTATCGCGGCGAGGAAATCTGGCCGGGGGCGCATGTCGAATCCGATGCCGACATCGACGCCTGGGTGCGAGCCAAGGGCGAGACGATCTACCACCCGGTCGGCACCGCGAAGATGGGCACGCGCGAGGACCCGATGGCCGTGGTCGACAAGGACTGCAAGGTCATCGGCCTAGAAGGCCTTCGCGTGATCGATGCTTCGGTCATGCCGACGCTGATCGGTGGCAACACCAATGCGCCGACGATCATGATCGCCGAGAAGATCGCCGACGTGATCCGGGGGCGGCCACCGCTCGCTCCCGCTGAGACGAAAGTGGCCGAGTTCGTGTGATAATGTGATGAAGACCATTGCGCGGGGGTTGGCGGCTGGGCCACCTTGCCGCGCATGATGAAGCGCCTGTTTGCCAAACACCCCGTTCTCACCACCGCCGGCGCCGTGGCGCTGGGCAGCCTTGGCGTCGGCACTGCGCTTTGGGCCTGTGCAGATTCGTCGTGCTATCCCGGCTGGCAGCTGGGCGCGCTGGAGTATGACTGCGCAGGGCGCGCGCTGATCAGCCCCGGCAACGATACCCGCATCAACATGGTCATGCTGATGCAGAGCATTCAGCCCGGCGCGGCCCTGCCTGCGCAGGCGAAGGTCGATGCGGACAATCCGCAGTTCGGCAATGTGTTCGTCTCGTGGGAAGGCCTGCGCGCGTCGCTGTGGCCGGAGCCGAAGGTGGCCGAGCCTGAGTACGACGAGAACAAGTGCACCGAGGCCGAAGCTGGCACCGCTGCCTTCCTTGAAGCGCTGGCCGCAGACAAAGGTGTGCCAGCGGGGGAACGCACCACGCTGACTACGCTGCGCGCGACGGCGGGCTGCCACGATGGCGAGTGGAACGACGCCGGCATCACCAGCCAGCAGGGGCGCGCGTTCCTTGCCTATCTGAAAGCCGCCGATGCCTTCCACAAGGGGGACTATAATGCAGCGGAGGGGGATTTTGCCGCGCTGGCAAAGTCCGGCAATCCGTGGATCGCCGAGACGGCGCGCTACATGCCGATCCGCACAGGGCTGCGCCGGGCCGCAGCAACTTCGCTGGACGAGTGGGGCGATTTTGCCGGGCCGGAGAAGGTTGACCGGGCGGCGCTGACCTCTGCAGCCAAGGCGATCGATGCCTACATCAGCGCCTATCCCAAGGGCCGCTATGCGGTCTCTGCGCAAGGCCTGAGGCGGCGTGTTGCGTGGATGGGTGGCGATACCGATACGCTGGTCGGCACTTACGAAGCGCTGCTCAAGGCGACGCCGGCTTCCAGCGTCGAGGCGGCCAATCTTGTCGAGGAGATCGACCGCAAGCTGCTCGACCGTGAGGATGCGGCGGCTGTCGTGGCAAAGCAGGGCAAGGCGCCCCTGCTGCTGGCGCTGGCCGACCTGAAGAAGATGCGCCCGGTCTACGATGGGCCAACTGTCGGGCTGTCTGCCGCAGAGCTTGCTGGGCACAAGCCGCAGCTCGCGGCCTACCCCGATGTCTACGGATTGCTGGAGGCGACGCGGATTACCTACGCGGGCGAGAATGCGAAGCCGATCCTTTCGCTCCTGCCAGATGCAGCGCGGGTGCAGGGGATGACGCCGCTGGCCTTCAGCCGCCAGATGGTGCGCGGGCAGGCGCTCTCTTCCCTCCGCGATCCCAACGAGGCGGGGTTCTGGCGCGAACTGATCGGCGCGGCCAGCCCGTTCCACCAGCGCCCATTGGCCGAACTCGGCCTTGCCCTGCGCTGGCAGAAGGATGGCCGGGTCGATCAGGTCTTCGCCCCCGGATCGCCGGTGCAGGAGCAATCGATCCGCGAAGTACTGCTGCAAACCATCGCCAGTCCGGCGATCCTGCGCGCCAGCGCTGCGGACGCCTCGCGGACCGGGCACGAGCGCGACGTTGCCCGCTTCGCCCTGCTGCACAAGGACCTGACGCGCGGGGCGTTCGGCGATTTCACGCGTGACATGGCGCTGGTTCCGGGCGATGCCAACATCGACGGCGGGCTGTGGGGCTTTGCCAGCCAGCAGAGCGTGCCGGTGGGCCTGTTTACCAAGGGCCAATGGTCCGACGGCTTCGCCTGCCCCGCGATTGCGCAAACCGCCGCCACGCTTTCCCGCAATCCGGCAGACATGCGCGCGCGCCTGTGCCTCGGTGACTTCTGGCGACTCAACGGCTTCGATGGCTTTGCCCTGCACACGGCGGGCGATGGCGCGAATGTTCTTGGAAATGCGCCAGACCTGTTCCCCGGCAAGGCAAGCTATCGCGATGCGATCTATGCCGCGATCATCGCCGACAAGGCGGCGCCCGCAGACTTGCGCGCCTATGCGCTCTACCGCGCGGTGCGCTGCTATGCGCCGTCGGGCTACAATGGCTGTGCCGGGCCTGCGCGGACGACTGCGGAACTCGAGGCCGCGCAGGTGCCGCTGGCGGTGCGCAAGGGCTGGTATGACGAACTGAAGAAGCGCTACCCGCAAAGCCAGTGGGCCAAGGCGCTGCGCTTCTACTGGTGAACTGGCGCGCGCTCACCTTGCTGGCCTCGCTGCTGCTCGCTGCCTGCGAGCGTCAGCCCGAGGTTCCGCGCGTGCGCGCCGATACGGCAGAGGCGGTGTTCGTCTGGCCCGGCGTCCATCCCGCGCCTGAGGTCAAGGCTCGCACCGTTTACCTGCTCGATGGCGAAGTCCGGCGCAATGGCCCGGCCAGCCTGCATCGCTTGCGCATGGGCACGCCGCGCCTGCCCGGCCGGACGCTGTGGCTGGTGGTGCGCAGCGAACGGCTGGACTGGACCGATGCCACCCGCGCTGCAATCCTTGCCGACCTTGCGCAGTGGCGCGCAGCAGGCAACGAAGTGGCAGGCCTGCAGGTGGATTTTGACGCCGCGACCAAGGGCCTGTCAGGCTACGCCGCGTTCCTCAAGGACCTGCGCGCGCGCCTGCCCGATGACGTGCGCCTCTCGATCACCGGCCTGATGGACTGGAGCGCCAACGGCGACCCGCAGGCGCTCGTACTACTGGCCGGCACCGTCGACGAAGTGGTGATCCAGACCTACCAGGCCCGCGCGACGATCCCCGGCTACGAAGCCTACTTCGCCAAGCTCGGCCGCTTCCCCATCCCGTTCCGAGTGGCTCTGGTCGAAGGCGGCGAATGGCAAGCTCCGCCGGGACTGGAGACCCACCCGATGTTCAGAGGCTATGCGGTGTTCCTGCTGGCGCGGCCCACTGCGGGATGAATGGTCGGGCGGGGTGGTTACTTGCCGTCGGGCATATCCTCGATAACCACTTCGAACAAAACGTCATCTGCTGCGTTCAAGCGGATGAACTGAATAGACTTAATGGCAGCTACCTTTGGCTCCATCGGCTCGCTCGATACGTCTAAGATAAGGTCGAGCGCCGCGATGATGCCTTGGGGAACGACCCGGAAGCCGTCGACGCCGACTACTCGGCGGTTCCTTCGAACAGCAGTCTCGATCTGCTTCACAGCCTCATCAGCTTTCAAGAAGGCGGTGAGCATCAATTTGCTTCTCGGTCGGGACCAGGCATCGTTGCAGACGCTACGATCCCATCAGCCTTTCGGCAACAATGTCAGCATTAGTGGGTTTTCATGGCCGATCCTCCCATAAGCAATCCTACGCAGCCTCCGCTAACCCCGCATCTTCAGCATTTTCGCCTAAATTCTGTATCTTAACCAAGATACAAGGACTTAGGGCGGAAAACGCGCCGGATGCAGGCCTTTGCGAACATCCTGAAGCTGGAAACCGACGACCCGGAGCTGACCCGGGCACAGTTCCGCTCGTTCTCCAGCCAGATGCCGCTGCTCTATGCGATTCTGGTGTGCAATGCGCTCGCCATCGGGTTCTCGTTCTTCGATCCCGGCAACCCCTTCAAGACCATCCTGACACCGCTGTTCATCTGTGCCGTCGCGGTCTGGCGCGGGATCTGGTGGTGGCAGCAGCGCTCTGTCGCCACGCACTCCGACGCCTATATCGCCGCCTGCCTGCGCCGCACCTGCTGGCTGGCGATCATCATGACCATGGCGTTCGAGGCGTGGTGCATCTGGGTCTATCCCGATGGCGATGCTTATGCGCGCAGCAACCTGACCTTCTTCCTCGGCCTCACCGAGGTCAGCTGCGTGTTCTGCCTGATGACGTTGCGCGCCGCCGCAATGCGCGTTGCGCTGGTCAGCACGCTGTCGTTCGTCTTCTACTTCTCATGGATCGACGGCGGCCAGCTGCTCGGCCAGTCGATCGTGCTGACGCTGGTGTGCATCGGCATGATCGTGGTGACGCACAGCTACAACATCTCGTTTTCCGAACTGATCCGGTCGCAAAGCATCTTGCGCGCGCGCCAGCTCGAAACCGAGAAGCTTTCCGAGGAAAACCGGCGCATTGCCTTCAGCGATCCGCTCAGCGGTCTGCCCAACCGGCGCGAACTTCTGGCGCGGCTGGATCGACTGGAAGCGCGCATAAATCCCCTTCCAGATAGCCTTGCGGTGATCTTCATCGATCTCGACGGCTTCAAGGAAGTGAACGACGAGCACGGCCACCAGGCGGGTGACGCGCTGATCCGCAGCATCTGCTTGCGGCTGGGCCAGCATTGCCCAGCCCACGCCCGGCTTGCCCGTGTTGGCGGCGACGAGTTTGCGGTGCTCCTGGAAATGCCCAAGGCGCAGGCCGAGGCGGAACGCCTGGCCGCAACGATCCTTGAGGAAATCTCGCTGCCGGTGCTGGTGGAGCGCCACGTGCTGCAGGTGGGCGCCAGCATCGGCGTTGCCGCCAATACCGACGCGGCCGGAACGCCGCGCGAACTGCTGCGCCGCGCCGATACCGCGATGTACCACGCCAAGACAGCGGGCAAGAACCAGGTCGCGATCTATGATGCCGCGTTCGATGAAGGGCGCAAGCACCGGCTGGCCGTGGAAACCCAGATCGGCCGCGGCCTTTCGCGCGATGAGTTTGAGGTCTATTATCAACCCGAGGTCGACGCGGTATCCGGGCGGATCGTTGCAGTGGAGGCGCTGCTACGCTGGCCCCGACGCCCCGAAGGCCCGCTGCCACCCGACGATTTCATCGAAATTGCTGAAGCGACCGGCCAGATCCACCCACTCGGCATGTTCGTGCTGGAACGGGCCTGCCGCGACATCGGGCCGCTGGGCAACCTGCGGCTCAGCGTCAACGTCAGCCCGGCCCAGTTCCGGGATTCGCATTTCGAACGGCAGGTCGCCCACGTGCTGGAGCAGACCCGCTTTCCCCCTGAGCGGCTGCAGTTCGAGATTACCGAAGGCTACCTGCTGTCAAACCCCGAACGCGTGGTGCGCGCGGTGGAGACGTTCAAGCAGCGTGGCATGTCGATCGCGCTCGACGATTTCGGCACCGGCTTCACCAGCATCCACTACCTGCGCAGCTACGGCTTCAGCCACATCAAGATCGACAAGTCACTGCTTGATGGCCTCGCACCGGGGAGCAAGGGCGCGATGCTTGTGACCGGCGCGATCATGCTCGCATGCGGGCTCGACATGCAGGTGATCGCCGAGGGTGTCGAGACCGAGCAGCAGGCCGAACTGCTGCGGCAGGCCGGATGCCACGAACTGCAGGGCTACCTGTTCGGGCGGCCCCAGCCCCTGCCGGACTTCATCGCCGCGTGGGAGCGGTCGAAGCGCACCGTGCTCAAGGCAGCGGCGCGCTTCGCCGGGTAGGGATCAAGCCCCGAAAGCCGCGTTCAACCTTGCGCCCGCCCGTTCGATATAGGGCATGGCATCGGGCACGGCCTCGAACATCGAGAAGAAGCCGTGGATCATGCCGGGGGCAAGTTCGGTCTCTACAGGCACACCAACCTTCTTCAGCGCCTCGGCATAGTCCAGCCCTTCATCGCGCAGGGGATCATACTGCGCGACAAGCACCGTGGCGGGCGGCAGCCCCGCAAGATTGTCATGGCGCAGCACTGCCGCATGCGGGTGCGGATCGCCGTGATCGCCGACGTAGTGCATCCAGAACCACTGCATCATGCGGGTGGTGAGGAAGTAGCCCTCGGCATTCTCGGTGTAGGAGCCGTTCTCGAAGTTGGTGTCGGTGACAGGGTAGATCAGCAGCTGGTGCGCCAGCTTCGGCCCTCCGGCATCGCGCGCGCGAATGGCCACGGCGGCGGCGAGGTTGCCGCCCGCGCTATCACCGGCCACGGCAAGGCGGTCCTTGTCGATGCCGAGGTCTGCGGCATGGTCCACAGCCCACAGCAAAGCGTCGTGGCAATCGTCAAGCGGACCGGGGAAGGGCGTTTCCGGGGCGAGGCGGTAGTCCACCGACAGCACCGCCGCGCCGCTCGCCACGGCCAGCGCGCGCGCCGAGGCATCGTGCGTCTCGATCGAGCCGATCACCCAGCCGCCGCCATGGTAGAACAGCACCAGCGGGGCGTTCTCGCCCCCGCCCTCAGGCTTGTAGAGCCGCGCGGCGATGGCGCGGCCGGGCAGGTCCAGCGTCAGGTCGCGCACTTCGGCAACGGCGGGCGGCGGGCCCATCTGCATCGGCCGGTTCGCCTCGCGCAGGGCCTCGGGCGTGATCGTCTCGTAATCGACCGGCGGCATCTGCGCGAAGAAGCCAAGCAGCGCCTCGACCTGCGGATTGAGTGTCATCTTGGGGCCTCTCCAATCAACCGTATTGCGCAGCGATTTCAGCGACAGCACCGCCACGTCGCCGCGACGATAGCCGAGCAGCGCGGTTTCGCCAGCGTCGGGTTCATAACTGATCGTGTTGCCGCGCCCTTGCGGGATGGCCACGTCGGGCAGGAGCGGCAGTTCCTCGTCGCGCTCCTCCAGGATCACATTGCTGCCAACGGCATCGAAGAACAGCTGGAAGTACTCGCGGAACGTCAGGTTTTCGTCGCCGACGAGGTAGGCCTTGCCCGGCTCGCCCCGCAACAGCGCGCCTTCGATGGCTTCGGACAGCGAACGGAACGACATGAAGTTCGTGCCCCCGGTTGGCGCGAAGAACGGGATCGGGATCTGCCCCTTGGCCCATGCCACGTAAGGCTCGAATATCGCGCTCGGCAGCCCCGGCACCGCGCCGACCATGAACGGCGCGTTGACGCTGACCACGTCGAAATCGTGGTAAGCTTCGTTGCGGGCAAGCTGGCATGCGGCAAGGCGCGACTGGATATAGACGTTCCCCGCGATCAGTTCGGGCGCGGCCTGCGGGTAGAAGCTGCCGAGCTGCACCGCACGTTTGACCCCCGCCTCGCGCGCGGCGGCGAACACGGCAGGCAAGGCTTCATGGTTGGCCTTCTTCAGCCATGCGCCGAAGTCCTCGCCCTTCGGCACGTGGCGCGGGTCGTTGCCCGCCGCGAACACCATCCAGTCGAAGCCTTCCAGCTTGTCCACAGTGAAATCGCCCGCCACGTAATCGCCCTTGAGGAAACCGAGTTCGGTCAGCGGCGTGCCTGAGTGAGCGGCAGAGCGCCCGGTGTTCGTCACATCATGCCCCTGCGCCGCCAGATGCAGCGCGGCATGGCCGCCAAGGGCTCCGGTGCCACCGATGACCAGTACCTTCATTTTGCAATTCCCTTGATCGGCCGCAGTTCTTCCCAATCGACGATCAGGGTGCGGCGGGTGAACTTCCAGTTGTCGCCTCCACGCCGCCACTGGTCCTGATAACGGATCGCCCAGACCAGCAGCCTGTCGCCGTCAGGCTCGGCGATGCGGTGCTCTGCGGTTGAGCGGGTTTCGCCGTGCGCAGTATCGCCGTCCACGGTCACGTCCATGTCATGCACCACATGCCGGGTGGCGACGAAGGCGTGGGTCAGATGGTCGATAGACCCGAGGTTCGCCTCAAGCCCCGCGATGCTGAAGCCCGGACCTGAAATTTCCACGTCCTCGGCAAGCACCTCGCGCCACAGCGCCTTGTCGCGGCGGTCTGCGCCCAGGGCATAGCGTTCGGCGGTGCAGCGCAGGGCGGCAAGGTCGCTCATGCAACAGTGCCCGGAATGACAAGCCCGTTGCCCGAAATCAGCGGCACGTTGGTCCATTCGCCCTGCGGCGTTCGATACCAGCCCGCCGCTGCCAGCGCGCCGCCATCGATGTTGATCGTGCTGCCCGTCACCCACGCCGCCAGCGGGCTGGCAAGGTAAAGCGCGGCCCCTGCGCAATCGCTTGGCTGACCAAAGCGACCCAGCGGGATCCACCGCTCCTCGTGCGTGCGGTTCTCGGGCGGGATCATGTAGTCGAGCGCCACTTGCGGGGTATCGGTGGTCTCGGGAGCGATGGTGTTTACGCGGATGCCCTCGGGGCCAAGCTCCAGCGCAAGGCTCTTGCTAAAGCCGGTCACCGCCCACTTCGCGGCGGCATAGACCGAGCAATAGGGGATGCCGCGATGCGCCTCGATCGAGGTGACATTGATGATGTTCGCCCCCGGCGCCCCTTTGCGCAGCAGCGGAATCATGGCCTTGGTCATGCGCAGCAACTGGCCAAGGTTGACATCGAGGATATCCTCGGCCTCCACGTCCTCCAGCATCGCAAAGGGCCGCGCGTGGACGAAGTGGCCGACATTGTTGACCAGCACGTCCAGCCTGCCGGTTTCAGCAGCGATCCGTTCGGCCAGCATTGCCCCAACGCCACGCTGGCGAACGTCGCAGCGGATGACGCGGGCGGTCGGCATGGCGGCTTCGGCGGCATCGGCATTGGCCGGGTCGATCTCGGCGATCACCACTTTCGCGCCGGCTCCGGCAAAGGCTTCGGCAATGGCGCGCCCGATGCCCACGCCGCCCCCGGTGACCAGCACGGTCTTGCCGGTGAAATCCAGAGCCTGCGCAGCAAGGCCGGTGTTGTCTGCCGCAGTCATACGGTCAGTTCCCTCTCCACTCCGATGATTCGGCGGTTATCGTTGTTATATTTACGCATACTGATTTCATTTAGTTAAAGTGTCAACCGGATGCGTAGGAAGAGGGTCTTGGTTTTGCTAGATTCCCGGTTGGTCCGCCGGAATGTGCACGATCAGCCCGTCCAGCTCCTCGCCAAGCTGGACCTGGCAGGACAGGCGGCTGTTGGGGCGGATCTCGACGCCTTCGATCGCCTCGAGCATCTCGCGCTCTTCCGGCCGGGCCGGGCCGGTGCGGTCAAGCCAGTCCGGGTCGATGTAGCAGTGGCAGGTGGCGCACTGCATCATGCCGCCGCACAGCGCGTCGATCCCGTCGACAAGGTTGCCGACCGCCAACTGCATCAGGGTCATGCCCTCGAAGTTCACGCAAGTCCGCGCCGAACCATCCGGCTGGACGAAAGTCACCTTGGCCATGCCGGCTCCCTCAAGCGTGTGCCGGGCAACCGGCGGCCTTGGCCAGCGCGGCGAGGTTTGCGTCGGCGCTGGCGCCATCAAGCTGGCGCCGCTTGTAGCGCACGCGGCAGGGCTGGGCGGGCCAGTAGGTCGAGGCGCCGGCGATCGGGCGCACTTCGTCGATCAGCTCCATGTCGAAGTTCTGCAGCAGGATCGCCACCAGCACCTTCATTTCCATGCGCGCGAAGTTCACGCCCGCGCAGCGGTGCACCCCGCCGCCGAAGCCGATCAGCGAATTGCTCTCGATCTGCGCATCGGGGTTCTGCGGGTTGAAGCGTTCGGGGTCATAGGCATCGGCATTGCGGAAGGTCTCTTCCATGCGGTGGCTGACCGAGGGGGCGAGCAGCACGAACTCGCCCTTGCGGATGCGATAGCCCTCGCGTTCGATATCGGCATTGGCCTTGCGGCTGAGCATGTAGGCCACCGGGTGGAGCCGCTCGGTCTCGCGCAGGGCGAGGTCCATCTTCTCCATCGCGATGGCGTGTTCCCAAGTGAGGTTGCCGCCGTTGCCGCCACCCAGCAGCCCCGCCGTCTCGTCGCGCATGACCTTGGCATAGCCGGGGTTCTGGAGGAGGTCGGCCAGCGCCCAGCTTACCTGGCCTGCGGTGGTTTCGTGCCCCGCCCAGACCAGCAGCAGGATCAGATGGCGGATGATTTCGTCGGGCACCGGGCGGCCATCGGGATACTTCGTCTCGATCATCGTCTGGAAGAAGTCGGGCGGATCGAGCGGGCTGGCGCGGCGCTTGTCGATCCACGATTGCAGGATCGCGTGGAGCTTCTTCTTGGCGCGCTGGCTCTTCACCATCTTGGGCGTTGGCAGCCAAAGCGGCAGGACGAACTCCATGCCGCCCGAGAAGTCGCGGAACAGTTCGAAGAATTCGTGGCCCAGCTTCTCGTGGAACTCGCGACCCATGAAGCTGTGCGCGGCGATGTCCATCACCACCGGCCCCAGCGTCGGGATCAGGTCGAACTCGCCCTCATCGCCAAGGCGCGAGACGAGGTTCAGCGATTCCTCGACCATCACCGGCACGTACTGCTTCATCGATGCCGCCTTGAACCGGGGCATGATGATCGCGCGCTGGCGCAGGTACTCGTCCATCTCGGCGAAGGAGTAGAATTCGGGCGAGAACATCTTGAGGAAGAACGGCATCGACTCCCGGATCGAGAGCAGCTTGTCGGTTTCCTCGAAGAAGAAGCGATTGTGCTCCGGCCCCAGCATCACGTTCATGCGCTGGCCCATGAAGTTCATCGCGAACATCCGGCCCTTGGAACGGTAACCGCGTTTCAGGACCGAAACGGGATCACGGAAGAATTGCGCCAGATGCCCGAGCAGCGGCACGCCGCCGTCGAGTAAGGGAAGGCCATTTGCACCCGGTGCTGCACTTGCCATCGATCATCTCCCCGCACGGCCGGTTGCTCCGGCTCCAACGGGCAAAGGGTATGGTGCGCGGGGGCCGGTGCAAGTCCTTCGGGGGTTTGGGTATCGCGGGATGATCCGTGGGGGATCATGGAATGAACGTGCCTGAGCGCTTTGCCGAACGCGCCTTCAACCACAAGCCCCGTCATGCTGAACTTGTTTCAGCATCCATCTCTCACCGAACACTGTCGGTGCGGGGCGATAAATGGACCCTGAAACAAGTTCAGGGTGACGAAACTCCGGTCGCAGCGTCAGGCCGTCGATCAATAAACCGCCGCTGGATTCTTCGGACGTGGGCTGCCTAGCATTTCGCGGTGCGAGGGGCGGTCATGGCCGCGGTCGGTGACGCCGAGTTCCCTGGCGATCTCGGCCACGATCAGCGTCTGGCCGGAAAGCTCGTCGCGGTTCGGCGCCTGGTCGATCGCGGCAAGGACGTGGGCGGAGAATTCCGGGTTCTCTGCCATCGCAAGGAAGCCTTCGTACTGCTCCGGGTTGGTCTTGGCCGCGATCAGCGCCCGCTCGGTCAACTGCGGGCCGAGCCAGAGCGAGACGGCGATCACTCCAGTGCCCCGGAAATCGTGCTCCATGTCATGCGCCAGCTTGTCGAGCCCGGCCTTCTGCGCGCCATAGGCGGGGCCGTGCATGTAGCAGGTTGCGCCGAAGGAGGAGGTCATCGCGATCAGGCCGGACTTCTGCGGGACCATGATCTTCGCCGCGTGCCAGCTCGCCACATAGGCGCTGCGCAGGCCAACATCGAGGATCTTCTGCGCGTCGAGTTCCTTCTCCCAGAACGGCGCCTTGTCGATCAGCTGGTGGTGCATGTAGGCAGCATTGTTGACCAGCACATCGAGGCGGCCCTGCTCGTCCATGATCTGTTCGAACACGCGGGCGACCGAGGCGTCATCGCTGTGATCGCAGACGACCGGGATTCCCTTGCCGCCGTTCTCGGTGATCTTCTGCGCGGTTTCGGACACGGTGCCCGGCAGCACGGTGCCGTCCCAGCCCTTGGCATCACCCGGCGTGACGGTGCGGCCGGTGACGTAGACGGTATAGCCCATCTCGCCAAAGCCGCGGGCGATGCCGGCGCCGGCGCCCCGGCTGGCGCCAGTGACCAGTGCGACTTTCGGTTGATCTGACATGCTGGTTCCTCTCGAATGCTCAGCCCAGGTGGGCGAAATCAAACTGGCTGGTGGGGATGATATCGTTGCGGCTGAAGTCCAGAAAGGCGTGGCAGCTGTCCATCATCGCATCGAGATTGGCCTTGAACTTCGCCGGGTTGCCCACGGCATCGAAGAACACTTCCGGCTGCTCGAGCGCTTCCAGCGGGAAGCATTCCTCGACGAACGCGCTGTAGGCCGGCGCGCCTTCGGTCAGCGGGCGGACGATCAGGTTCTGGACGTATTCGAAGTTCGACTGCGTCTCGATGGCCACGCGGGTGTGATGCGAATGCCAGTGAGCGACGGCCTCTTCGCGGGTGATGTCGGAGCGGAAGGTGATGAAGCTGGCCTGGCTCCAGCCCCATGTGCGTTGCGTGCCTTCGTGTTTAGCTTCGCTGAACTTCGCTTCGCTTCGTTTCCCCGGGGAAACATTTGTAGAACACGGATGCGCGCTGTTCGGGATGATTTCGGATTCACAGACCAGCCATGCTGCAAACCACGCCGAATGCGCGGTGAGCGCAGCGTCGACATCGCCCCTGAAGCGGGCATTGGCCGAGGGCATCCAGAACTGCACGACGGCGCCCTGCTGCGGCACCTGCCACTGCTGCACCAGCGCTTCGCCAGGTGCGACGGTGGCATCGCGAAGGTTCAGCCTGACCCGGCTTGCCCCCGCAGCGACGAGTGCCTGGGGCAGGGTGGCGAGCAGCGCGGCGCCGAAATCCTCGCGCGACTGGTGCGGCGGGGCCCAGAGGGCGGCGATGACCTTTTCCATGCCCAGTGCCTCCTCAGTCGAAGTTGGCCTGTCCGCCGTCGAGCGGGATCGTCGCGCCGGTGAGGTAGGCGAGGTCCTGCCCGGCGAGCGCCACGAGCGCACGGCCGATGTCGCCTTCGAGACTGCCAACCCGGCCGAGCGGGATCGTGCGGAAGAAGATCG
>JBEQCK010000090.1:0-14271 GCA_041639335.1 Novosphingobium sp. | reverse complement strand
CGCGAACCATGCCTGCAACCATCGTCCAGACCAACGACAAGCCATTCGAGCGCGTCGCCATCGATCCGGTAACCCTCGACATCATCGAGAACGCCCTGCGCAATGCCCGCATCGAGATGGACGCGACGCTTGTGCGCACCGCCATGTCGCCTGGCATCCGCGAACAGGGTGATGCCTTCCCGCTGATTGCCGACCACACTGGCAAGATGATCGTCGGCCAGTTCGGCTCGTTCATCGGCGGCTTCCTCGAGAACTACGAAGGCACGCTCGAAGAGGGCGACATGATCTTCCTGTCCGACCCCTATTCGGTCGGGGGCGCGATCAGCCACTCGAACGACTGGCTGGTGCTGCTGCCGGTGTTCAAGGACGGGCGCCTGATCGCCTATACCTCGATGTTCGGCCACCAGTCCGACATCGGCGGCAAGGTCGTCGGCTCGATGCCGATCAACGCCCGCTCGATCTTCGAGGAAGGCGTGCGCATCCCGCCGGTCAAGATCTGGCGCAAGGGCGAATACAACGCCGACCTGATCCGCCTCGTTATGCACCAGACGCGCAAGCCCGACTGGTGCGCGGCGGACCTCAACGCCCTGATCGCCTCGTGCCGGGTAGCTGCGCGCCGCGTGATCGAGATGGCCGAACGTTTTGGCGATGATGTCTACGTCTCGGCCACGCAGGAACTGCTCGCCCGCAACCATCGCGCGATGAAGGCGCTGGTCGGCATGGCCATTGCCGAGGAGCCGGTCAGCTTCGAGGATTACATCTGCGACGATGGCATGGGCTTCGGGCCCTACAAGATCAAATGCACGATGTGGCGTGAGGGCGAGAAGGTCGTGCTCGATTTCGCAGGGACCGATCCGCAATCGGTCGCCTCGATCAACTTCTTCCTCAACGAGAACATGTTCAAGATGTTCTTCGGCATCTACATGATCATGGTCTTCGACCCGCAGATCCTGTTCAACGACGGGTTCTACGATTTGATTGACGTGCGGATTCCGGAAGGTTCGCTGCTCAAGCCGAAGTTCCCGGCCGCGCTCTCTGGCCGCACCCATGCCCTGGGCCGGATCTTCGATATCCTCGGCGGTCTTCTCGGCCAGAAGACACCCGAATTCCTCAACGCCGCAGGCTTCTCCTCCTCGCCGCACCTGTTCTACGCAGGCAATGACGAGCGCCCCGGCAAGAACGGTGACTGGTTCCAGCTCTTCCAGATCGGCTTCGGCGGCATCCCCGGCCGCCCGATGGGCGATGGCCCCGATGGCCATTCGCTGTGGCCGGGCTTCACCAACGTGCCCAACGAATTCCTCGAGCGCTACTTCCCGATGGTGATCGAACGCTACGAGTGCGAGCCGGATTCGGGCGGCGCCGGTCTGCATCGCGGCGGCAACGGCATCCGCATGACCTACCGTTTCCTGTCCAAGGGCACGATCGCGATCCATGACGACCGCTGGTTCGTGCCGCCTTGGGGCGTCAACGGTGGCGAGCCCGGCGCACGGGCGCGCAAGATCCTCGAGAAGCCCGATGGCACGCAGACCATCGTCGGCAACAAGGTCGAGGATCTCGAAGTCGAAGCGGGCGACGTGCTCCACTTCATCACCTGGGGCGGCGGTGGCTGGGGCGATCCGCTGGCCCGCGATGCAGAACTGGTCGGCAAGGAAATCGTGCAAGGGCTGGTCACGCCGGAAGGTGCGCGGGCTTACGGCGTGGTCGCCGATCACCGAGGAGCGGTCAATCTCGCCGAGACCGAAGCCTTGCGCGCGCGCCTGCGCGAGGAACGGGGCGATCTCCCACTGTTCAACTACGGCCCCGGCATCGAGACTCTGCGCGCCAACTGCGAAGCGGAAACCGGTCTGCCCGCACCGATCCAACCAGAATGGCCGCTACTGGAGGCGGCAGAATGACGATGACAACCAACAATTCTGCACCCGCCAATCCCGGCCCCTTGCGTGACATCCGCGTACTCGAACTCGGTCAGCTGCTCGCCGGACCCTTCTGCGGCCAGTTGCTGGGCGACATGGGCGCCGACGTGATCAAGGTCGAACCGCCAGTAACCGGTGACCCGATGCGCGACTGGGGGCAGGGCTCGGAAAAGGTCCAGTGGGAAGTGATCGCGCGCAACAAGCGCTCGGTCAGCGCGAACCTGCGCGTTCCCGAAGGTCAGGCTCTGGTCAAGCGGCTGATTGCCCATGCCGACGTGCTGATCGAGAACTTCAAGCCCGGCACCATGGAGAAGTGGGGGCTCGGTCCCGACGTGCTCCTCGCTGCAAAGCCCAATCTGATCATCGCCCGCATGTCGGGCTATGGCCAGACCGGCCCCTATTCCAACCGCGCCGGCTTCGGCGGCATTGGCGAGGCGATGGGTGGCTGGCGCTACATCGTCGGCGAGCCCGACCGCGCGCCGAGCCGCATGGGCATTTCCATCGGCGACACGCTGACGGCCACGTATGGCTGCATGGGCGTGCTGGCCGCTCTGCACGAGCGGGAGCGGAGCGGGCGTGGCCAGGTCATCGACGCCGCGCTCTACGAATCCGTGCTGCAGGTCATGGAAGGCCTCGTCCCCGAATACGACCGCACCGGCTACATCCGCGAGCGCTCGGGCTCGGTCCTCAAAGGCATCGCCCCGTCCAACGTCTACAAGTGCAAGGACGGCGAGTTCATGATCGGCGCGAACAAGGATTCGCTGTGGAAGCGCCTGGCCAGCGCCATGGGGCGGCCCGAACTGGGCGACGATCCGCGCTATGCCACACACCTTGCCCGCGGCGAGAACCAGGACGAACTCGACGACCTGATCAACGACTGGACCAGAACCCTGACCATCGACGAGGTCGACGCACTGATGATCGAGCATTCGATCCCGGCAGGCCGCGTCTACCGCGCGCCGGACATGCTAGCGGACCCGCACTTCCAGGCGCGCGAGGCGATCATCGAGGTCGAGACCGAGCGCTTCGGCCCGCTCAAGATGCAGTCGAGCTTCCCCAAGCTTTCGGCCACGCCCGGATCAGTGCGCCGTCCCGCGCCGTCAAAGGTCGGGCAGCACAATGCCGAAGTCTACGGCGAACTGCTTGGCCTTGGCGAAGCCGAGCTTGCGCAGATGGCAGAGCAGGGCGTCATCTGACGCCCCGCCTTGCGGCTTACTCGAAACCGATCTTCTTCATGTAGGCGGCGCTCCCGGCAATGGCGACCTTGAGGTCGTCGGCCCGGTCCTGCTCGACGAAGAAGTGCTCGACACCGGCGCCCTTCGCAGCGTCGATAATGCCCGCGATGTCGAGCGAGCCGTCACCGAGCCATGTCAGATAGGGAAACAGCGCGATCCAGTCGGCCGGGGCACCGCCATCTCCGGCGAAGCGCTGCTGGCCCTTCATGTCCTTGAGATGCATCATCCGGTAGCGGCCCTTGTACCGCGCGAGATAGGCCTTCGGATCAGCGCCACCGGCCGTGGTCCAGTAGGTATCCATCTCGAGGAACACGTGCTCGGGATCGGTCGCGTCCAGCAGCGTGTCGATCGGCACCTTGCCGTCCATCGGCGCGAAGCCATAACCGTGGTTGTGATAGGCGAAACGAACGCCATTGCGCGTGGCGCTCTGGCCGATGGCATTGAACACGTCGGCCATGCGCTTGTAATCGTCGAGCGTCTTGCGCTCCTCGGCCGGAATTGCCGGGAGGGTGACATAAGTCGCCCCGAGGGCGCGCGCCGCCTCGGCCAGCTCACCCATCCGGGTCTGCAGCGTGAACAGATCGGTGTGCATCGAAGGCACGGTCATCCCGTGCGAATCGAACACGGCCTTGATCTGCGCCGTGCCGAGGCCGAAGAACCCGCTGCCTGAAAAACCCAGCATCTTGGCCGTGTTCTTCCAGCCGTCGATCTGGCGCTGGTCGCTGAAAGTATAAGGGCCATAGGTTTCGAGCTCGCGGTAACCCAGCTTTGCCAGCAGGGCGATGGTTCCGGCGAAGTCCTCGCTCAACATCCTGGCGACGGACCACAACTGGATGCCGAAACGGCGCTTGCTGTCGAGCGCCCGCAAGGGTGCATTGGCCAGTGCCAGCCCTGCCATCGTGGCGGTTCCGGCGGTGGTGAGGAAAGTGCGGCGATTCATGCATCGGCTCCCGGTTCAGCGCACCTTGTCTCGCGCTGTCACAAGACTTTGCGCCCGCTTTGCCGATGCGGTCAAGACCTGTTCGGCCAAGACTGCTGCCGTCAGGCGCCCGCCACTTCCCGCTCGATCTCGCGCCAGCCGATGTCGCGACGACAAAAACCTTCCGGAAAGACGATCGCATCGACTGCAGCATAGGCCGCATCACGCGCGGCCTTCACGCTTGGCCCCTTTGCCGTCACATTCAGCACGCGCCCGCCATTGGCCGAGAGCACACCGTCTGCCGAAAGCGCGGTGCCGGCGTGGAACACTTTGGCACCTCCTGCCTCTGCCGCAGGGATGTGGTCGATCCGGCCACCCTTCTTCGGCGTGCCCGGATAGCCTTCCGCCGCCATGACCACAGTCATCGCCACCTCGCTGGAGAACCGCGGCGGCTGGATGCTCGACAGCTTGTTGTCGGCACAGGCCAGCAGCAGTTCCACGAGGTCGCTTTCCAGCCGCAGCATCAGCACCTGGCATTCGGGATCGCCGAAGCGGGCGTTGTATTCGATCAGCTTCGGCCCCTGCTCGGTCAGCATGAGCCCTGCATAAAGCACGCCGGAATAGGGCATGCCCTCGTCGGCCATCGCCTTCACCGTCGGCGCGATGATCTGCGAGAGCGCCTGCGCCTCGAGTTCTGGCGTCAGCACGCGCGCCGGGCTGTAGGCGCCCATGCCACCGGTATTGGGGCCGGTGTCGCCATCGCCGACGCGCTTGTGATCCTGTGCCGATCCGAACGGCACGATCGTGGCCCCATCGGTCAGGGCGAAAAAGCTCGCCTCTTCCCCGGTGAGGAACTCCTCGACGACGACTTCGGCACCGGCAGAGCCGAACGCTCCGTCGAACATGTCGTCAACCGCCGCCTCGGCCTCGGCCATTGTCATCGCCACGACGACGCCCTTGCCTGCAGCCAGGCCATCGGCCTTGATCACCACCGGCGCGCCAAAGTCCTTGAGCGCGGCGCGGGCTTCTTCCAGCGACTTCGCGCGGACGTAGCCTGCGGTGGGAATGTTCGCGCGGGCACACAGATCCTTGGTAAAGCCCTTGGACCCTTCAAGCTGCGCTGCGGCGCGACTGGGCCCGAACACCGAGAACCCGGCCCCGCGCAGCGAATCCGTCAGGCCATCGACCAGCGGCGCCTCCGGTCCCACCACGACAAGTCCGATGCGGTTCGTCTCGCAAAAGGTCACCACGCTGGCATGGTCGGTCAGATCCAGCCCCACCAGTTCGGCGTTTTCCGCAATGCCCGGATTGCCGGGCGCCGCATAGAGCTTGTCCAGAAGCGGCGATTGGGCCAGTTTCCAGCTGAGGGCATGTTCGCGCCCACCCGATCCCAGCAGCAGGATATTCATGGCTTTCCCTTCCGCGCCTTCTGACGACGATAACAACGGCTCGGGCGGGCTCCTAGCGAGGGAATCGGCAGGCGACAACGCCCCGGCCCTCTCGATCTCCGAGATTTCCGCGCTGCTCAAGCGCACGGTCGAAGATCGCTTCGGCTTCGTCCGGGTCCGTGGCGAGCTTTCCGGCGTGAAGCGCGCCGCGTCGGGTCACCTCTACCTCTGCCTCAAGGACGAGAACGCGCGACTGGATGGCGTGATGTGGCGCGGCGGCGTGCAGCGCCTGAACTTCCGGCCCGAGGACGGCGTGGAGGTCATCGCCACCGGCAAGCTGACGACCTACCCGGGCCGTTCGAACTACCAGATCGTGATCGAGCGCATGGAGATCGCGGGCGAAGGCGCGCTGCTTGCCCTGCTCGCCAAGCTCAAGGCCCGGCTCGAAGGCGAAGGGCTGTTCGATCCCGCGCGCAAGAAACCCCTGCCCTTCCTGCCGCGCACCATCGGCGTCGTCACCTCGCCCACCGGCGCAGTGATCCGCGACATCCTCCACCGCCTGTCCGATCGCTTCCCCAGTCGCGTCATCGTCTGGCCGGTGCTGGTCCAGGGCCAGGGCGCGGCAGCGCAGGTCGCCAATGCCGTGCGCGGTTTCTCAGCCATGGAGCCCGGCGGCCCCATTCCGCGCCCTAACCTCGTCATCGTCGCGCGCGGCGGCGGCTCGATCGAAGACCTTTGGTCGTTCAACGAGGAAGAGGTCGTGCGCGCCGTGGCGGACTGCACCATCCCCATCATCAGCGCGGTCGGCCACGAGACCGACACCACGCTGTGCGATTTCGCCGCCGACTTGCGCGCACCGACGCCGACTGCCGCCGCCGAACTCGCTGTGCCGGTGCAGGCGGAGCTTGCCGCCTTCGTCGCCGATCTCAACGCCCGCCAGCGCCGCGCTCTCGCCCGCCAGCTTGCGCAGGCCAAGGAGCGCCTCGAAGCTCGCAGCCAGCGCCTGCCCCAGCCGCAGGCACTCCTGCAGGGCCAGGCGCAGCGTGTCGACGATCTGGGCGAGCGCCTGCGCCGCGCCTTGGTCCACCGCACCGAAATCGCCGGATCGGTTCTGGCCCGCCACGCCGGAGCCCTGCGCCCCGCCCTGCTCTCGGCGCGCGTCTCGCGTGAGCGCGAGCGGCTCGATGCCCGCCGCCTGCGCCCCGAATTCCTGCTCCAGCGTATCGAGCACGCGCGCGGCAAGATCGACGCGCTCGACCGGCTGCGCCGTTCGCTCGACCCCAAAGCCCCGCTCCAGCGCGGCTACGTGCTCGTTACCGCGCCTGACGGCCATGTCGTGCGCACGCGCGAGGATGCACAGGCGCGTCCGACGTTGCGGCTCGAGTTCGCCGATGGCACGCTCGACGTCAGCACGGGTTCTGCTGCGCCTCCTCCCACCAGACCGGCACCCAAACCGCGCCAGGCCGCACGGCCCGAGGGACAGCAGGAATTGTTCTGAGGCGGCATTGGCACTACATTGCCCCAATGCTGATGTCCCAATCCGGCCGCCTCGCGCGCCTCCACTACCTTCCCGGCTCGTTCCGCCAGCTTTCCGGCGGCGATCATGTCGTCTGCGCTGTCTCGGGTGAGCAGATCCCGCTGGATGCCCTGCGCTACTGGTGCGCGCAGCGGCAGGAGGCCTACGCCACCGCCGAAATCTCGACGCGCCGCCATCTCGAAGGCTGACAGGCACGCCATGCTCTTGCCACGGCGCGCATTCCTTGCCGGAGTTGCCGCAATGGCGGCGAGTGGCGCGCGGGGCGTCACCCCGATCAGCCCGCTGACGATCGAACCGGAAAGTCGCATCATGCAGGGCGGTTGGCTGCGGGGCCGCGTCCCGCATCAATCAACCGCACTCAGGCTTGCTGGCAAGCCAATCCCGTTCGCAAGCGATCGGACATTCCTGCTTGCCTTCGATCGCGATGCCGGCCCCCTCGCCCGCATCGAACTGACGCTGGAAAGCGGTCAGACATCCGTCAGCGAAATCGCCATCGCCCCCCGCGCCTGGCAGATCGAACATATCAACGTCGCCCGCAAGCCCGGTGGCGTGACGAACGAGGACTATCTGCGCCTGCGCCGCGCCGAACTTGCCCGCATCGCCGCTGCCCGCGCTCTCGACACCGGCGCGCAAGGCTGGCGGCAAGGCTTCATCCGTCCCGCGCCGGGCCGGTTCTCCGGCCGCTTCGGCTCCCAGCGCATCTACAAGGGCGAACCGGCGGCCTATCACTCCGGGCTCGACATCGCTGGCGGCGCGGGCACGACCTATGTCGCACCGGCCGATGGCGTCGTGACGCTAGCCGCGCAGAGCCCGTTCAGCCTCGAAGGCCGGCTCTTGATGCTCGACCATGGCATGGGCTTAAACAGTGCCTTTCTCCACGCTTCCGAGCTTCTGGTGCGCGAGGGCGACAAGGTTGCCCAGGGCGCGCCACTGGGCCGAATCGGTGCCACCGGTCGAGCGACCGGACCGCACCTGCATTGGTCGATGAAATGGCAGGCCAGCCGGATCGACCCGCTGCTCTTCCTTCCCGAACCTGTATAGAACCACTTCTCGGCCAATTGCGTTGCCGCAGCGTTGCCGCCACGGCGCCGCTCAAATCGTTTTCCTTTGGCGCCCGGTTGCCGATGGAACGAACCGGCCGCCGCGATTCTGGTATCAGCGGCAACGCCTTTGAACCCCGCCTTGCAGCCTTGTTTCACCCGAAACCGTCACCTTTGAAATTAATGGCAAGTGAACCGGGTCGGAGTGTAATTTCTGTGCATCACCCATAAGTTACGGAAATTGGGCCTTACCTTACCTGACCCAAAGACGGTGTGGCAGTTTCGCTACACATGTTTCGGATTCATTTCGTAACTGACAATCGTGTTTTGATGGACCCGATCATTTCAGCCAAACAGACACATCTTGCCCGTTTGCCAAGGGGGCTCAAGCTTCGCTCAACAGCGCGATGTTAGGGTTTTGGCGATACGGGAAAGGGCCTGCACACCTCTTTGCTGGCTGTGCAGGATTCAGGACAAAAGGGACTGGACACGTGAACATCAAAACCTTCTCTGCGCTCCGTGCGAGCGCCGCGCCGCTGGCGCTGGTCGTCGCCGGTTTCGCCGGCTCGGCCGCCATCGTCGCGCCTGCCATGGCGCAGAACGTCACTGCCGCAACGCTCTCGGGCACCGTCGTCGACGATGCCGGCAACCCGGTTCCGGGTGCAGCTGTCACCGTTGAATCGGCTGGCACCGGCTTTACCCGCACGACCACCTCGGCATCGAACGGCACCTTCTCGGTTGTCGCTCTTCCGGTCGGCACCTACAACGTCACCGTGACGGCCAACGGCTTCACCACCACCCGCAGCGAAAACGTCTCTGTCACGCTGGGCGGCAACAACTACGACTTCACCGTCAGCAACGAAGCACCGACCACTGGCGAAATCGTCGTGCGCGGCGCTCCCATCCGCCGTGTCGACTCCTCGGGCACCGCCACCGGTCAGGTCTTCTCGGTCCAGGAAGTTGCCCAGAACCTGCCGGTTCCGCGTAGCATCGAAGCGATCCAGCTGCTCACCCCGCAGGCCACCTCGGGCGATACCGCGTTCGGCGGCATCTCGCTTGCCGGTTCGTCGGTTGCGGAAAACATCTTCTACATCAACGGCATGAACGTGACGAACTTCCGTACGTTCGTCGGTGGCACCACCATTCCGTTCGAGTTCTACGACCAGGTCCAGGTCAAGACCGGCGGTTATTCGGCGGAATTCGGCCGCAACACCGGCGGCGCGGTCATCGCGCTGACCCGTTCGGGCTCGAACACCTTCCACGGTGGCTTCAACGTCTATTACGAGCCGAACGCGCTGCGTAACGATCGTCCGAACACCTATGCTGCCCGCAACGACCAGGACTATCTGGAGCGCGTTGAAGGCAACATCTGGGCATCGGGTCCGATCATCAAGGACCGACTGTTCTTCTTCGGCTTCTTCAACCCGCGCTATGTCACCTCGGGCGACACGGCTCGCACCCAAGGTACGAATACCAACGGTTCGCCCAATGGCGTCTTTACCGACACGCAGCGCGTCACGCAGAAGTCGAACACCCCGTTCTACGGTGGTAAGCTCGACCTCAACCTGTTTGACGGTCACCGCGTCGAAGCAACCTACTTCAACGACAGCGACACCAACAAGGTCTTCGTTCGCAACCTCTCGAGCGGCGCGCTCAGCCAGGTCAACGAATCGCGCGGTGGTGAAAACTACATCTTCAAGTACACCGGCTCGTTCACCGACTGGCTGACGATCTCGGGCCTCTATGGTCGCTCGAAGTTCAACCAGACCGACGCCGGTCCGCAGGATGCGGATCCCTATGTCGTCGATCGTCGTACCGGCGTCGCTCGCCTGATCTCGGGTAACCCCAACGCGCTGGTTGCCTCGGGCCGCGACGATCGTGAGAACTTCCGCGTCGACGTCGACCTGAACTTCTCGCTGCTGGGTGAGCACAAGCTGCGCTTCGGCTGGGACTACGAGAAGCTGTTTGCTGCCAGCATCAGCGAATACTCGGGCGGCATCGCGTACATCTTCGAGCGCGCTGGACCGTCGGGCGCCCGCAACGGCCTGATCGCTCCGAACACCGACTATGCCCGCGTGCAGACCTACAACGCAGGCGGCAACTTCAAGTCGAACAACACCGCCTACTACATCCAGGACGAATGGGATCTCACCGATCGCCTCAACCTGTCGCTGGGTCTCCGCAACGACAAGTTCGTGAACAAGACCTCGCTCGGCACCAACTTCGTATCAATCGATAACCAGTGGGCACCGCGCGTCGGCATCAACTTCGACCCCACAGGCGAGAAGAAGGCACGTCTCTCGGCGTTCTACGGCCGTTACTACCTGCCGGTCGCAGCCAACACCAACATCCGTCTGGGTGGCGCAGAACTCTTCCTGCGTGACTTCTACACCCTGCCGACTGGTGCCGGTGGCGTCTATTCGGGCAGCCTGACCAACCCGACCCTTGGCAACAAGGTCGATGGCGTCGTCTTCTCGGACGGTACTGTGTCCCCGCCGGAAACGCTGGTCTCGCAGAACCTCAAGCCGCAGTACATGGACGAGTTCATCGTCGGTGGTGAATACCGCTTCGACAACAAGATGCGCATCGGCATCAACGTCATCCACCGCAAGCTCGGCACGGTTCTCGAAGACGTCGATCTCGACGGCGACGGTGCTGCCTACGATTCGATCATTGGCAAGTACTGCGCCCAGCAGACGCTGTCGTACTGCAACGCCAACTTCGAGCCCGTCGTCAACGGTGGCGGCTACATCCTGATGAACCCGGGCCGCGATGCGATCTTCCAGGTTACCGACCAGAACGGCAACCTGCAGCCGATCACCATCCCGGCATCGTTCATCGGCATCCCCAAGGCCAAGCGCAACTACTGGGCGGTCGAACTGAACTGGGAACGTCCGTTTGACGGCACCTGGGGCCTCAACGCCTCGTATGTGTGGTCGCGTTCTTACGGCAACTACGAAGGCGGCGTGAAGTCGGACACCAGCCAGGACGATACCGGCATCACCTCGGACTTCGACGAACCGGGCTACACCGACGGCGCAACCGGCTTCCTGCCGAACCATCGTGCCCACACCTTCAAGGTGTTCGGTTCGTATAAGCCGACCGACCGCTGGCTGTTCTCGTTCAATGCGCTGCTGCAGTCGCCGCGCAAGTTCGGCTGCATCGGCACCTACCCGAAGGATGACGGTCGTGGCGCCGACTCGACCTCGGCTTCGTGGTACTGCAACGCGCAGATCGCTGCCGGCGTGCTTGATGGCACGATCGACCAGCCGATCGGCCGTGGCCGCGCGTTCTCGAGCGACTGGAACAAGCGTCTTGACCTTGGCGTTGCCTACACCATTCCGATGGAATCGATCGGTGGCGGCATCACCCTGCGTGCCGACGTGTTCAACGTGTTCAACTTCAAGAGCAAGCTGGACTTCCAGGAACTGGGCGACCGCAACGACGCTTCGATCCGCGAATGGTTCTACGGTCAGCCGCTCGGCTACCAGACCCCGCGCTACGTGCGTTTCGGCGTCTCGGCCAACTTCTGATCCTTCGCCGCAAGGCATTGATCAAAAATCGGGGGCGGTTCTTCGGAACCGCCCCTTCTTTTTTATGCACAGAGGATGCTTCGTTTCAGTCCCCGGACCCAGGACACATCACCCGCGCGTTCGAGGTTTGTGGCAAAATGGCCCAGCGCCCGGCTCGTTTGGAATTGGGCGGATGAGCATGGGAATAATGGTCCGGTTTCAAGCCCATCCCATGTGCGACAGGCCGAATTGGCCAAATCCCTGCAGGACCCCGGAATGGCTAGCGTCTCGGGCGCCTTGAAAGTCTGCAATCGCTAATGGGCCGGAAGGCAGCTCAACGCTGTCTGACGCGCCACACCCTCACTCCGCTGGCTTCGGGCATGGCCACCGGTTCAAGCCAGCCCGGAGCCTTGCCGGACATAAGGTGGGCTACGAACCCGGCCGGTGCCTTCTCCGCGTAGAAACGAGCCTCGCTGCCGCCGGGGCAAATCACCACCATTGTCGCCCCGCGTCGCGCCATGATCTGCCGCGCGGCCTCGTCCGGTCCAAGGAAGGCATCGATCACGTCGCGAATGGCCGCGCTCGCCCGGTGGTGGGCCGTGGCAACGACCGTATGCCCAGTTGTGACCAGCACGGTCGGACCCATGTCCAGACCGGTGAGCAGCGTGCCTTTCGGGAGAGCCGCAAGAGCGGGCACAGCCCGGGTGAAATCGCAGCCAAGGGCCACTTCGCCCTGTGCGCGAGCTTCTGACGCGCGACCTTCTGGCGCTTGGCCTGCCGGTTCGAGCAGACGCACCCCCTGATCCACCAGTACGCCCGGCAGGAGCAGCGCAATCATGACAACCACCCTGCCCATGCGTCGGACCAACAGGGAATCCTGGCGCCAGCGGGCGAACTGCTCCGCAAACTGCCACGCTGCAGGCACGGTCGCGAAAAGGCAGGAAGCTCCCGATGCGCGCGCCACCAGCAGGCCCACCAGCGTCGCGCCAAGCAGCACCAGCGCATAGTCGAGCCAGAACAGCTGCACGCCACGATCCGCCGCGCGCGTGGCCAGGCGCAGGCAGGCAATCAGGCCCAACAGCGGCAGCAGGATGATGGTCGCCGCAAAGCCCGGCTCCTGCCGCCACACCGGCAGGCCCTCAAGCACGGAATCAAGCCAGACCTTTCGGACCAGCGGATCAACCGAAGCGAAGGCATTTCCGGCAAGGCACTGCGGCGCCCACACCGCAGCAAGGCCGATTGCGCCTGCTCCGATCAGGCCCACGGCAAGAAGGCGCACCAATGGCGGGCGGTCACCAAGCCGGGGCAGGACCATCGCCGTACCACCGCCCATCCACAACAGCGCCACGACATGGACAGGCGACACCGCATCGCAATGCTGCGCCAGATCGCCAAGCCCGCGCGTCGCCAGGAACAGGGCCAGGCTCGCCAGAGACAGGCTCAGCAGATAGCCGATCAGCCACGCGCTCTGCCCGCGCCAGAGACGCAAGGTGCAAAGTCCCCCGACGATCACGGCCAGAGGCAGCGATTCCAGCGAGATTGCCAGTGCGAGTGCCAGCGCCGCACCGGCCAGTGCCCCGCCCATCCGGGGCGTATAGGCAAACAGGCCGTTCAATGCCACCAGCGCAAGCACGAACTGCATGGCATGGTGATCAATCCGCAGCGGCATCATGCGGAACGATGCCGGCACCGCCGCTGCCACCAGAAGGGCGGCGACGATACCGATGCGTGGGCCGAATTGCCGCGCTGCCAACCGCGCAGCCAGCGCCATTGCCGCCAGAAGATTCAGCAGCGGCACCACGACGATCGCGATGCTCTCTGCCGGCCCCTGCCCCAACAGCGGACGCAACAGCAGGATCACAGCCGCGATCGGAATGTCGACAACGCGGGTCCAGTGCATCGCTACGCCTTCAGGCGGCGCAACGCGGTACTGGTGAAGGTCGAACCAGCCTTGCCCGCCCAGCAGGTCGCGGACCTGCTGCAGGCGCAGCGCATCATCGCCGTCGACGAAGTTCGCCGTCGACAGCCTGCCACCGCTGGCAGTCAGCATCAGCAGGCTGATCGCAACCCAGGCCAGCAACACGCTCCGCCAGGGAAGCGCGGTGCTGCGCTCTCCCGGCAATGGGCCGGAATTGCGGTAGGTCACTGGAAGACAACCCGCTTTCTGAGCAGCCACGTCGTCGTGAAGCTTGCCCCCACGGCGATCAGCTTCGACACGCGCGAATCAAGACCGAGAGCGGTTCCGGCTCCGACGATCAGGGTCGTCAGCGCCAGCCCGACCAGTGCCGAGCCAACGAACAGTGCCTTCTGCCGCGTGCGGGCGCCACGCTCTGCCGCCACCGTATCGGTAAAGACCGTACGGCTCGAAAGCAGCCAGTGCGCTACGATGCCAAGCGAATAGCCGCTGGCCGAAGCGATCACCGGCGCGGTCCCCATCGCCAGCAGGGCCAGGAACGAGCCGATGTCCACGGCCAGCGCGCCGACACTGGCGAGCAGGTAACGCAGGAGCATCACGCGGCGCAGGCGATCGATCATCGGCAGGATCGTCCCGGTCATTTGCGGCGGCACCTTCAGGCTCAAGCGGCCTTCGCCGCAACCTCTTCGGGCACGATCCGCGCAGGGACATCGCGCAGCGACGCCAATGCCGCCGCCTGGTCTTCGCTGGGTGCGACGCGCGCCGGAAGGGTTCCTTGCGCGCCCTCGTTGCCCGCTTCGTGGTACTCCGCA
>JBEQCK010000089.1:0-14318 GCA_041639335.1 Novosphingobium sp. | reverse complement strand
GAGCATCGCGGCGAGCTGCGCGCCGAACAGGCTGGAGCCGAGAATCCACAGCTGCGGCTTCGCGCCCTTGGCGGGCCAGGCCTGCAGCGGCACGCGCGGATCGCCCGCGAACTGGAGCTGAAGTTCGACCACGTCCTGCGGAAAGTCCTCGGCAGCTCGGTTGGTGTCCTTGTGCAGGGCGCGCATGATGCGCTGGTCAGCACCCGGAGCGCGACCAAGGCCGAGATCGATACGGCCCGGAAACAGGGCATCGAGCGTCCCGAACTGTTCAGCGATCACCAGCGGATTGTGGTTGGGCAGCATGATCCCGCCCGAGCCGATGCGGATGGTCGAGGTCGCATGGCCGATGTGGGCGAGCGCGACGGCGGTGGCCGCACCAGCCAGACCTTCCATGCCGTGATGTTCGGCAACCCAATAGCGCTGGTAGCCGCATTCCTCGGCCACGCGCGCGGCGGCGGCGGAATTGTCGAGCGCAGCACGCGCCGTTCCACCCTCGACCACACTTACCAGATCGAGGACGGAGAGTTTCATGATGCTGGCTTTCCTGCGGTTTCGGGTGAAACCGATTTAGGTGCGGGGCCGAGCTGTTCAAGGTAAGCGCGCGCGGTCTTGCCGGCATCACCATCCTTGTCGGCCGAGACGACCGATTCCCACGACTTGCGCGCTGCGTCGTCGCGGCCCGAAAGCACGGCGATGACGCCTGCTTCGAGGCCGACCTGCGGATTGCGCGGGCCGTACTTTGCGGCGATCTCGATATCGCGCTGGGCGCGGTCCAGTTCGCCATTGCGGCGGGCCAGCGTGGCCGACAGCAGCCAGCCTTCCGGGTCTTCCGGCGCAAGGCGATGCGCTTCGTCGAGCGCGCCACCAGCCTCGGCGAGACGACCCAGCGCGACCAAGGCGCGCGAACGATCGCTTTGCATTGCGCCAAGCGCGGCATTGTCGGCGACCCCCTGGATCGCCAGAGCACGGTCGAACCAGCCCAGCGCCTGTTCGGCCTTGCCGCCTGCCAGCGCGGCGTTGCCGGCCATTGCCATCAACGGCACGGCGGCAATTTCCTGCTCCTTGGGCACGCCCGAAACGGCCTGCGCGAAAGCTTCGAGCGCACCATCGAAATCGCCGGCGTTTGACCGCAGCATGCCAAGGCACTGGTTGGCGCGGACCTGCTGGCCGGAGTCGCGGCTTTCGCCAAGCCAGGTCTGGGCTTCGACCATCGCCGCGTCGGGATCGGTTGCCGCCTTCTGCAGGCAGTAGGCAAGGCGATCCTGTTCCGGCAGGTTGGGCCGTTCGAGGCCTGCTTCCTTTTCGGCCTGCCGCTGCTTTTCAGGATCGCGGCGGCGGGGAATGGGTAGGTCAGAAGGGCGCATCGGCATGGTGGCGGGACCGATCTGCATGAGCGAGGCCTGCTGCTCGATCCGGTGCTCCACGGCGAAAAGCGGTGCGGGAAGATCGATCATGGCAGGCTTGTCCTTCGGCACGTCAGGCGGCTTGTGCGGCAGCGAGCCCGGCGAGTTCGCGCAGGAGCAGCGCGATATCGGCAGGGCGCGAAAGCCGGTGATCGCCGTCCTTGATCAGATGCACCTGCACATCGGATGAACGCAGCGCACGGGCAAGGTTGATCGAGATTTCCCACGGCACGTCGGCATCGGCCTGACCGTGGATCAGGCGGACCGGACCATCGAAGGCAATGCCGCTGGCCAAGCGCTTGTGGCGTTCGGCGTCGGAAAAGAACCCTGCGTGAGTCGGGGTAGGCTCCGGGCCATAGGGATTGTCCTCGTAGATCGTGCGCCCGGCGGCGAGCTCGATGCGCTGCGACTGCGACAGGCCCCACTCGGTGAAATCCGGCGCAGGCGCGATGCCGACGAGAGCCTTGGTCCTGTCGCCCAGCGCTTCGGCGAGGAGGAGCATGAGCCAGCCGCCCATGCTGGAGCCGACCAATTGCACGGCTTCGATGCCGAGGTGGTCGATCAGGTCGATGATCTCGTCACGCCATTTCGAAAGGCGGCCGTCGGCGAAATCGCCATCGCTATCCCCGCAGCCGGTATAGTCGAGCAACAGGCAGGCACGGCCGTGTTCGCGCGCCCATTCGAGCACGGCTTGCGCCTTTCCACCGGCCATGTCGGACATGTAGCCGGGGAGAAAGATGATTGTGGGCGATGTGCCGGGGAGATGGCGGTAAGCCATCCGCTGGTCCGATGGCAGGGTAAAGCGCGCTACGTCAGTCATGCCCTGTCATGGCCCGCAGGCGCGGGCGGGGCAAGCTTAGTTGAGCGGAAGGACCAGGGTGATGTGAACGGCGGCGCCGTTGGCGGTGCTGGCGGGTCGGTCAGCCTTGTGGTGCTTTCTGGCGGACATCAATGCGGCGGCGATACCCACGGCAATCGCCAGCCACATGCCGATGCGGCGGGGGTGCTTTCCGGGCATTTTCAGTCTCCACGCTGGAAGATGTCTTCGATTGGCAGGGCGAAGACATCGGCGATGCGGAAGGCGAGCGGCAGCGAAGGGTCGTACTTTCCTGTCTCGATCGCGTTGACTGACTGGCGGCTGACCTCAAGCCTTTCAGCGAGATCGGCCTGGCTCCAGTTGCGCTCGGCGCGCAGGACCTTGAGGCGGTTTTTCACTTGCAGCCCCCCCAGCCCGCATCCCCCATGGTGAGCTTGTTGAACAACGCCCCCAGCCCCAACCCGGCGAACCAGAAGAACGCCGCGCCGAACCCGCCGTCGCCCGCCGGGATCATGTCGAAGTTCTGCAACCACTCCCGGATAGTGGTGACAAACAGCGCGAAACCCGTAGCAAAGAGACACTGGCGGACCATCAGCATGCGCAGATACTCGTCGGTCTGTTCGACCAGCAGCCGCATCACCGCCCAGAACACGCCGATGATCGGAAGGGCAGGCAGGACGGCGAGCACATAGCCGAGCGTGCCTTCGGCAAGACCGCGCTTGATAATCCATTTCGAGAAGACGAGCAGCAGGATGTACGCCGTCATCAGGACGAACAAGCGCGTGGTGTAGCGGCGGGCGGCCGGGTTCTTGGACCGAGTCATGGCTCAGGCCCCCTGCGGGCGGCGCAGGCAGCGCGTGCCCGAAAACGCGGCGGCGAGCGGCACGAACAGCACGGCAGTGGTGGTGGAGCCCTTGGGCAGGACTTCAAAAATATCGAGCAGCGCGATTGCGACCATCACGAGGGCGGTTGCCGCAGGAAGAGCAAAGCGAATCATGGGTCAAGCCTCCTTGATCTGATGACAAGGTTACTTGACCTTTCTGCAGTCTTTGTCAAGCGTCATTGTCATGATGGCAATGGTGCTTGACCTGATAGACCTGATGACTCGGCTCTGGTTCCGCGCTAGAAGCGCGCGAGATGACTGACCGTAGCGCCATCACAACTACGATCACTACCCCCGCGAGCCGGGGGCGGTTGCTGCTGGCGTAAAGCCAGCCGCGATGCCGCCGCCCGGTTCGGGTGGACTTGCGCATCGCCTCCCGAACCGAACCGATTTCCCCGATGCGCGCCCTTCCGGTGGCGGCGCTCCTGTGCCAAAGCGCTGCCAACAGATTGCAGAGAGACCCGCATGTCCGAGTTGCTGAAGATCACCCTGCCCGATGGTTCCGTGCGCGAGGTTGCGCCCGGCAGCACTCCGGCCGACATCGCCGCCGCAATCGGTCCGGGCCTTGCCAAGGCGGCGCTGGCGGCGAAGGTCGATAGCGAGCTGGTTGACCTTTCGCGGCCCTTCACGGCGGATGCGCAGCTGGCGCTGGTCACGGCCAAGGACGAGGCCGAGGCGCTGGACCTGGCGCGGCATGACTATGCCCACATCCTCGCCGAAGCGGTGCAGGCGCTGTTTCCGGGCACGCAGATCACCTTCGGGCCGAGCACGGACGACGGGTTCTACTATGACTTCGCGCCCGCCGAGCGCCCGTTCACCGACGAGGATCTGCCCGCGATCGAGGCGGAGATGCGCAAGATCATCGCCGCCAACAAGCCGCTGCGCCGCGAGGTGTGGAGCCGCGAGCAGCTGATCAGCCGCTGGAAGCAGCAGGGCGAGAACTTCAAGGCCGAATGGGCCGCAGAACTGCCCGAGGGCGAAGAGCTGACGGTCTACTGGTCGGGCGACGACTGGCTCGACATGTGCCGCGGGCCACACCTGCCCTCGACCGGCAAGCTCGATCCGGCAGCGTTCAAGCTGACGCGCGTTTCGGGTGCCTACTGGCGCGGTGACCAGAAGAACGCGATGCTCAGCCGTGTCTATGGCACCGGCTGGCTCAACAAGAAGCAGCTCGATGCGCACCTGATGCGGCTGGAGGAGGCTGCCAAGCGCGACCACCGCAAGCTCGGCAACGAGATGGACCTGTTCCACCTCCAGCAGGAAGCCCACGGATCGGTGTTCTGGCACCCCAAGGGCTATCTGATCTGGCGCGAGCTGGAAGCCTACATGCGCCGCGCCATCGACGGCGCGGGCTATCGCGAGGTCAAGACCCCGCAGGTCATGGACGCACGCCAGTGGGAGCAGTCCGGCCACTGGGGCAAGTACCGCGAGAACATGTTCGTCATTCCCGATGAAGTGCCGAACGTCGAGGACGAAGGCCCGATCGTTTCGGACGATGCCGACTGGATGGCACTGAAGCCGATGAACTGCCCGGCGCACGTGCTGATCTTCCGGCAGGGCATCAAGTCCTACCGCGAACTGCCCTTGCGCCTTTACGAGAACGGCTGCTGCCACCGCAACGAACCGCACGGCGCGCTGCATGGCCTGATGCGCGTGCGCCAGTTCACGCAGGACGACGCGCACATCTTCTGCCGCGAGGACCAGATCGTTTCGGAAGTGCAGGCGTTCTGCGAGCTGGCCGACCGCATCTACAAGCACTTCGGCTTCACCTACTCGATCAAGCTGGCGCTGCGCCCGGAAAAGCGCTTCGGCACGGACGAGATGTGGGACAAGGCCGAGAGCGAACTACGCGCCGCCGTCGTCCGCGCAGGGCTTGCGACCGAAGAGTACGGCTGGGAGGAACTGCCCGGCGAAGGCGCGTTCTATGCGCCGAAGCTGGAATGGCACCTGACCGACGCGATTGGCCGCACCTGGCAGGTCGGCACGATCCAGTCGGACCGCGTCCTGCCCGAGCGTCTCGATGCGACCTATATCGGCGAGGATGGCGACAAGCACCGCCCGGTCATGCTGCACCGCGCGATCTTCGGCTCGTATGAGCGCTTCATCGGCATCCTGATCGAGCACTTCGCCGGGCGCCTCCCGGCGTGGCTGGCTCCGGTGCAGGCGGTGGTCGCGACAATCGTTTCGGACGCTGACGACTATGCCAGGGACGCGCTCGCCAAGCTCAAGGCGGCGGGCATCCGCGCCGAGACCGACCTCAGGAACGAGAAGATCAACTACAAGGTGCGCGAACACTCGCTGCAGAAGGTCCCCTACCTGCTGGTGGTGGGCAAGCGCGAGGCCGAGGAGGGCACCGTGGCGATCCGCACGCTGGGCGAACAGCACCAGAAGGTGGTGTCGCTGGACGAGGCGATTGCCCTGCTCAAGGGCGAGGCAACACCGCCGGATCTGCGGAACTGATCACGCTCGACCTGCCACTCCTTTCGCTGGGCCTTTGCGCGCTGGCGGCGTTTGTCGCCGCGTTCGTGCGCGGGTTGGCGGGGTTTGGCATGGCGATCCTGCTGGTGCCGCTGATCGGGCTGGTGATTCCGCCGGGCGAAGCAGTGGTCGTATCCAACATGCTCGGCCTGCTGATCGGTCTGGTCGGCGCGCGCAAGGTGTGGAACGCGGGCGAGAAGAGCGCCGGGGTGATTGGCGGCCTTGCCATGTTGCTGACGCCGGTCGGCCTGCTGGCCCTGTTCGCGACGCCGCCTGAAGTTGCGCGGGTGCTGATCGCGGTGGTGGCAATCGGGGCGTTCGCGATGGTGCTGCTGCCTGCCAGGCCCGGACATGCGCCGGGGAAGGTGGAGACGGGCCTTACCGGAGCGGCAGCGGGCCTGCTGACCGGGTTCGCCGGCATGCCGGGTCCGCCAGTGGTGCCTTACTACCTGCGTCGGCCGATTTCGCGCGAAGTGGCGCGTGCATCGATGCTCACCGTGTTCCTGCTGACATCGGTTGCCAGCACCGCTGCGGCACTGGCGCTGAAGCTGGCTTCGTGGCGAGATGCGCTCTTCGCGCTGGTGCTGTTCGTGCCTGTGCTGATCGGCAATCACTTCGGCACCCGCGCCTTTGGCAAGGTCAGCGATGCGGCCTGGCGGGGGTTCGTCGGCTTCCTGCTGGCGGTCTCGGGCCTGATGGCGATTGCGCGATTGATCGGCTGATAACGGCAAATTAAGCGGTTTCCCTTAGGTCGGGCTGCGATCCGTGGCTTGAGGGACCGACACGCATGACCTTGCATTTCCGCGCTCTGGCCGAGCAGGCTGCCGAGGATGGCGTAATTTCTGCGCAGGAAGTTCTCGAGTTGCGCCGCGCCGCCTGGCCCGATGGCAGGATCGATCCTGACGAAGCCGAGGCGATCTTTGTCCTCAACGATCACATCGGTGAACCGACGCAGGAGTGGTCGGACTTCTTCGTGGAAGCGCTGGTCGAGTTTCTCGTCAACGGCACTGCGCCGCGCGGCCATATCTCCGAAGAAAACGCCAACTGGCTGATCGAGCGGGTATCGCACGACGGCAAGGTGGACACGCTCACCGAACTGGAACTGCTGGTGCGCGCGTTGGAAAGGGCAGAGTCCGCGCCTGAAACGCTGCGGGCATTCGTGCTGCAACAGATCGAACGCGAAGTGCTGACCGGCGAAGGACCGACGCGCGCTGGCGGGGCCTTCGAACCCGGTTGCATCACGTCAGCCGAATGCGCGATGATCCGGCGCACGATCTTTGCAGCGGGCGGCGATCGCCCCGCAGCGGTCAGCCAGCGCGAGGCGGAAATGCTGTTCAGGCTGAAAGACGCGACGCTGGGGGCAAGCAATGCCGCCGAATGGGAGCGTCTGTTCGTTCAGGGCGTAGCCAACTACCTGCAGGGCTGGAACGGCGCAAAGGGGATAAGCCGCGAACGCGCGAGTGAACTCGAAGCCTTCATGGACGACCGCTCCAGCCATGTTGGCCGGTTTTTCGGCCGCATGGCAAAGGTCGATACCGGCAATTTCGTGCGGGCGCTTCGCGAAGTGGGATTCGGGCGCAAGCAACCGGGCCGTGACGTTGATGGCGAAGCGACGCGGGATCACGCCGTTACCGACGCGGAGAACCTGTGGCTGCAGGCGCGGATCGACGCTGACGATCAGGTTGATGCGCTGGAAAAGGCACTCCTGACCTTCCTGGCCGAAGGCTAGACGGTAAAGCTCTCGCCGCAGCCGCACGAACCCTTGGCGTTCGGGTTCTGGAACACAAAGCCGGCGGTGAAATCGTCTTCCTGCCAGTCCATCGTGCTGCCGATCAGGTAGAGCACCGAGGCGCTGTCGATGAAAAACAAGCCGCCGGGCGTTTCGATCTTTTCATCGAGCGGATTGGCTTCGTTCACGTAATCGACCGAATAGGCCAACCCTGAGCAGCCGCGACGCGGCGTTGACAGCTTCACGCCGATCGCGCCTTCGGGGGCCGTTGCCATGAGGTGCGCCACGCGCGCCTCTGCCGAGGGCGTGAGGATCACCGCGGCGGGGCGGGGACGGCGGGACTTGGTCTGCGTTTCGGTCGTCATGGTGACACCTATATGGGGAGACTTCAGAGCATTCCCAGTTCGAGCTTGGCTTCGTCGCTCATCTTGGCGGGATCCCATGCCGGGTCCCAGACGAGGTTCACTTCGGCATCGCGCACGCCGGGCACTGCCGAGACGCGCAGTTCAACTTCGCCGGGCATCGATTCCGCGACCGGGCAATGCGGCGTGGTGAGCGTCATCGTGACGTCGACGTGGCCGTCATCCGAAACGTCGACGCCGTAGATCAGGCCGAGATCGTAGATATTGACCGGGATTTCCGGGTCGAAGATTTCCTTGAGCGCGGCAATCACGCCTTCGTAGATGTCGCCACCCGGTTCGGCGGGCGAGGCAGTCTCGGGCTTGGCCGCGAGGAAGCCTTCGAGATAGTCGCGCTTGCGTTCGAGCTTTTCAGCGGGCGTTTCCTCCACCGCGTCCTCGACAAAGGCGCGCTTGGGAGCAGAGACGGTCTCTACCTCTTCGACCGCGAATTTGGGATCGTTGTCGCTCATCCGAAAATCCTCTTGGTCCTTTCGATCCCGCGCACGAGCGCGGCGATATCGCTTTCATCGCTGTAGATGCCGAAACTGGCGCGGGCGGTGGCGGGTATGCCGAGATGCGCCATCAGCGGCTGGGCGCAATGGTGCCCGGCGCGGATCGCCACGCCTTCCTCGTCCAGAATCGTGCCGAGATCGTGCGGGTGGACTCCTTCGAGCGCGAAGCTGAGGATGCCGGCGCTGTCCTCCGGCCCGAACAGCTTGACCGAGTTCATGCCGCGCAGTGCCTCACGCGCCTTGGCGACAAGGGCGCATTCGTGGGCGTGGATGGCGTCAAGCCCCTGCGCAGCCACGAAATCGACGGCCGCGCCGAAGCCGATGGCTTCGACAATGGCAGGCGTGCCAGCCTCGAACCGCTGCGGCGCGGGGGCGTACGTTGTCTTCTCGAAGGTGACCTTGTCGATCATCGCACCGCCACCCTGCCAAGGCGGCATGGCATCGAGGATCTCGGCCTTGGCCCAGAGCGCGCCGATGCCGGTCGGGCCATAGAGCTTGTGCGCGGAGAAGACGTAGAAATCAGCGTCCAGCGCCTCGACGTCGACGGTGAGGCGGGCGACGGACTGGCACCCGTCGAGCAGGATCTTTGCGCCGACACTGCGGGCCAGCGCGACCGCGCGCGGTGCATCGAGCGTGGAGCCGAGGACGTTGGAAACGTGAGCAAAGGCCACCAGCTTGTGCGCCGGGGTGATCATGCGCTCAGCCGCGTCGAGGTCGATCCGGCCATCCTCGGTCAGCGGACAGACGTCGATTTCCACGCCGGTACGATCACGCAGCATCTGCCAGGGTACGATGTTGGCGTGGTGTTCGAGGCGCGAGATGAGGATGCGGTCGCCGGCCTTGAGATTGGCCTGCCCCCAAGTCTGCGCAACGAGATTGATCGCCTCGGTCGCGCCGCGGGTGAAGACCAGTTCATTCTCGTCGCCCCCGACGAGAGCGGCAACCTTGCGGCGGGCGGCTTCGAACGCCAGCGTCATGTCGGCCGAGCGGGCATAGACGCCGCGATGGACGGTAGCGTAGTCACGGCCCAGCGCGCGCACGATCGCATCGATCACCACTTGCGGCTTCTGCGCAGTGGCGGCGGTATCGAGGTAGTGCCAGCGGCTGCCGTCAGGATTGACGAGGCCGGGCCATTGCGCAGGCTGCGCCCCCGCGAAGGCGGGGGCCTCAATCGATTTACGCTGAGGGTCCGTATCAACACCGAGGTCCCCGCCTTCGCGGGGACGCAAATTGTTGTTGGTGGTGCTGAAGTCAGTCACAGCACTGCATCCAAGGCCTTGAGCGCGGCTTCTGTCAGCGCTTCTTCATCGCCTGCGCCGACGAAGGCTTCAGCGATGAAGGCATGAAGCATGAGCTTCTTGGCCTCGGCAGGCGGAAGGCCGCGCTGGGCGAGGTAGAACAGGCTCTGCTGATCGAGTTCGCCAACCGCGCAGCCGTGGGCGCACTTGACGTCGTCGGCGTAGATTTCGAGTTCCGGGCGCGCATTGGCGGTGGCGGTGCGATCCAGCAGCATGGCGCGGATCGACTGTTCGCCATCGGTGCCGATGGCCCCGCGCGCGACGACGACACGACCGAGGTATGTGCCAGTGGCCTTGCCGCCGAGGACCGAGCGCACGACCTGGCTCGACACGGCATCGGGCTGCGCATGGACGACTTCGGTGACGATCTCGGCGGTCTGTTCGCCACCTGCGATTTGCGCCGCGCCGAGGTGGAACCTGGCACCCTTGCCGAGCGTGACCTTGACCGAAATGCGACCATAGGCGGAGCCAGCGTTGAGCAGGCGCAAGTCATATTCGGCGCCGTCTTCCAGCGTGATGACGATGTCCTGCGCAGCGTCATTCGCGCCATCGAGCACGACCGCACTCGCGCCTGTCTCGCCCGCAGCGACGCGGATTTCCTGCACCGGCAGCGGCCACAGAGCCTCGAGCGCCGCGAGGTCGGCGTAGCGGAACGCTTCGTCCTTGCGGGTCGGCAATGCGCTCATGCCGCGACGGCCTCGTAGCCATGCTCTTCGAGTTCGAGCGCGAGTTCGGGGCCACCGCTCTTGACGATGCGGCCACCGGCGAGGACGTGGACGAAATCAGGCTTCACGTAATCGAGCAGGCGCTGGTAGTGCGTGATCAGAAGCACCGCCTTGTCCGGCTTGCGCATGATCGCGTTGATGCCTTCGCCGCAGATGCGCAGCGCGTCGATATCAAGGCCGGAGTCGGTTTCATCGAGGATGGCGATCTTCGGGTCGAGGATGCCCATCTGGACCATCTCGGCGCGCTTCTTCTCGCCGCCCGAGAAGCCGACGTTCACCGGGCGTTTGAGCATGTCCATGTCCATGCGCAGCAACCCTGCCTTCTCCTTGGCGAGCTTGAGGAACTCGCCGCCCGAAAGCGGCGCCTCGCCACGGGCCTTGCGCTGGGCATTGGCGGATTCGCGCAGGAACTGAACGAAGGAGACGCCGGGGATTTCGACCGGGTACTGGAAGCCGAGGAACAGGCCGGCAGCGGCGCGTTCGTGCGGTTCGAGTTCGAACAGGTCGGTGCCATCAAGCGTGGCGCTGCCGCCGGTCACTTCGTAGCCGGGACGCCCACCGAGCGTGTAGCCGAGCGTCGACTTGCCCGCGCCGTTCGGTCCCATGATCGCGTGGATCTCGCCCGCGTTGATGGTCAGTGAAAGACCCTTGAGGATCGGCTTGTCGGCAACACTGGCCTGGAGGTTTTCAATGTTGAGCATGGGTCTGTCTCTCAACCGCGAGCGGGACGCTGCGGGCGGGCGCCGGAGCGCGAATAGGACGGGCGTGAGGGACGCGAGGCGGCGCGAAGCTCGTCGTAGCGGGCCTTCATCTCGCGCAGCACGGCAGCGCAGGCGCCTTCGGGATCGCCGAGCACTTCGGCCGCGTCGTAGCGGATCACCTTGATGCCGACCTCGGCAAGGCTGGCATCGCGGCGGCGCTCGATCTCCGGTGCCTCGCCACGGTCGAGCGCGATAACCAGCTTCAGCGACTGGCTGGCGAAATCAACGATGGCCGAGCCGATCACGGCGTAGCGCTTGAACTTGTACTTGCCGAGGTCTTCCTTGGCGAGTTCATCGGCCAGCGCGAGGTGCGCCTCGTCCGGCTCGCGGCGCATCTCGCGCGCCATGTCGTGGATCGCATCGAGGCGCGATCCGGAAATGGCCCAGCCGCGACCCTTCTTCTGGATCTTCGGCGCTTCGGCGCGCTCGCCGACGGGGCGGAGGGTAAGAGTCTTTTTCATCAGTGTGCCGTCCTTGGCGCGAAAAGATAACCGGCTAGAGCGCTCAGCACATAAATGCCGACCAGCACGGACCCGAAGATGATCAGCGTCTTGATCGCAAAACGTTTGTCCTCGGCGCTGACCTTTGAAGCCTTGCGCCGGGGTTCCGCCGGGGCGGGATTCGCCTCAATCGCCTTGATCGTTGCGATGCAGTACTTGATCATGTCGGCATTACCGAGCCGTTCTTCACCCTCCGGCCACCAGCCCTGCGCATCCGTGAGTTCACAGATCGCCCGCTGGACGAGAGACATTGCGAGAATGGAGGTCTGGTGCCCACGTGCCGCGAACGCCAGAACCGTATCGCCATGTGCGGGATAGTCGGGGGCGTCCGGATCATTTCCGAGATACTGCTGACGCGACAGCATCGCGTAATCGAACCCGGTCTCGATTCCGTTCAGAAAGACCGGCACCCAACCGGAGAAAATCGGGTCGGTGGTGTCGAACCCCACAGGCAAAGCAATAGCGTGTCCGTATTCGGCAATCTTTCGCACAACCGCTTCCGCCGCAGGTACGGCCGAAAGGTCGAGGAACAGAGCGCTTTCGGAAAGACTCATCCCACGCTGCCTTCAAGGCTGATGCCGAGCAGCTTCTGCGCTTCGACGGCGAATTCCATCGGCAGTTGCTGCAGCACCTCGCGGGCGAAGCCGTTGACGATCAGGGCGACGGCGCTTTCCTGATCGAGGCCGCGCTGCATGGCGTAGAACAGCTGGTCGTCGCTGATCTTGCTGGTGGTGGCTTCATGTTCGATCGTGGCGCTGGGGTTGCGCACTTCGATGTAGGGCACGGTGTGCGCGCCGCATTCGGCGCCGAGCAGCAGGCTGTCGCACTGGGTGAAGTTCCGCACGCCTTCGGCCTGCGGGGCAACGCGGACGAGGCCGCGATAGGTGTTGTTCGACTTGCCTGCAGAGATGCCCTTCGACACGATGGTCGAGCGCGACCCCTTGCCGTTGTGGATCATCTTGGTGCCGGTATCTGCCTGCTGGTAATTGTTGGTGACGGCGACCGAGTAGAACTCGCCGACCGAATCCTCGCCATTCAGCACGCAGGACGGATACTTCCAGGTGATCGCCGAGCCGGTTTCGACCTGCGTCCACGAAACCTTGGAGCGGGCACCCTGGCACAGCGCGCGCTTGGTCACGAAGTTGTAGATGCCGCCCTTCCCTTGCGCATCGCCGGGATACCAGTTCTGCACGGTGGAGTATTTGATCTCCGCATCGTCGAGCGCGACGAGTTCGACCACGGCGGCGTGAAGCTGGTTCTCGTCGCGCTGCGGGGCGGTGCAGCCTTCGAGATAGCTGACGTACGAGCCCTTGTCGGCGACGATCAGGGTGCGTTCGAACTGACCGGTGTTTTCCGCATTGATGCGGAAATAGGTCGAGAGCTCCATCGGGCAGCGCACGCCCTCGGGGATGTAGACGAAGGTGCCGTCCGAGAAGACCGCGCAGTTTAGCGTGGCGAAGTAGTTGTCGTGCATCGGCACGACCTTGCCGAGCCACTTCTTCACGAGGTCCGGGTATTCGCGAATTGCCTCGGAGATCGAGCGGAAGATCACGCCTGCCGCTTCCAATTCCTTGCGGAAAGTGGTGGCGACGCTGACAGAGTCGAACACGGCGTCCACTGCGATCTTGCGCGCGCCTTCGACGCCGGCGAGCACTTTCTGCTCTTCCAGCGGAATGCCGAGCTTTTCGTAGACGCGCAGGATTTCGGGATCGACTTCGTCAAGGCTGCCGAGCTTGGGCTTGGCCTTGGGAGCGGCCCAATAGTAGGCGTCCTGATAGTCGATCGGCGGGATGTTCAGCTTCGCCCAATCGGGCGTGGGCATGGTCAGCCAGTGGCGATAAGCCTTGAGGCGCCATTCGAGCATCCACTCCGGCTCATCCTTCTTGGCCGAGATGTAGCGGACGGTGTCCTCGGACAGACCCTTGGGCCCGTATTCCTGCTCGATATCCGACGACCAGCCGTGCTCATACTCGGCCACCTTGGCGGCGGCCTCACGGGCGGCCTGGTCTTTCACTTCGACGTTCTCGGTCATGCCATAACCTCCGTCACCGCTGCGGCAGGACGGGACAATTGGGTGAGCGGTATGCCTGCCAGCGCGCCGCGAAGTGCGGCATCGACGGCAGGCCAGTGCGGACGGACAGTGCACGCGGATTCCAGCGTGCAATCATGGCGCCCATGCTCGCTGCAGGGCGTGAGCGCAATGGGGCCTTCCACGGCTTCGACGATATCGGCCAAAGTGATAGCCGCAGCCGGGCGCGCCAGCTTGAGCCCGCCACGCGCGCCCCGGACTGACTTGAGCAGCCCAGCGGCCGAAAGCTTGCTGACCAGCTTCTGCACGGTCGGCACCGGCAGGCCGGTTTCATCGGCGAGCTGTTGCGCGCAGACGCGGCTCTGCCCGCAATGGCGCGCGGCAGCGGTCATCGTGACGACGGCGTAATCGGCCATGCTCGAAAGGCGCATCTGGCAGGGTCCCGAATAGCGGCCCGGACAAATCGGACCGAATCACTCCGGTTATCTAGGCGCGGGGTGTTGCCGGCACAAGCGGGCGCTTGCTCAAAAATGATAGGGGCAAAAAAAGGGCGGCCGCGCTCACTGGGAGCGCCGGCCGCCTCAAAGTCGAGAACTCGTTGCAGAACTGCACCGAGCCCTTCGGGTCGCAGCGCCTTACTAAGCAGAAGCCCTTGGAGAGAATTGTATGGATTCGACAATTCCGGTGGCAAATGCGCAACATACCAAGCGCAATCAATTACAATTGCTGTCAGATTCGAGAAGAACAGGCTTGGCCGACAGAAGATAACATCGCAAAGACTC
>JBEQCK010000088.1:0-14348 GCA_041639335.1 Novosphingobium sp. | reverse complement strand
GATCTCCGGCATGCGGAACGGCTTGTCGGCATCGACCGAGGACAACACTTCGACCGTTTCGAGATGCTCGACCAGCGTCGGACCCTGGTACCACGGGGTCTTGGCCGAGCGCGTGGTGATGTTGTCGCCCTTGAAGCCGGAGATCGGCATCGCGGTGAAGCTTTCGATACCGATGGACTTGGCGAATTCCGCATAGTCCTTGACGATGGTGTCGAAGGTTGCCTGATCGTAATCGACCAGGTCCATCTTGTTCACCGCCAGCACGATGTTGCGGATGCCGATCAGGTGGCACAAGTAGGAGTGGCGGCGCGTCTGCACCAGCACGCCCTTGCGCGCATCGATCAGGATAACGGCAAGGTCGGCGGTGGATGCGCCGGTGACCATGTTGCGCGTGTACTGTTCGTGGCCGGGGCAATCGGCGACGATGAACTTGCGCTTCTCGGTGTTGAAGAAGCGATAGGCGACGTCGATGGTGATGCCCTGCTCGCGCTCTGCCGCGAGGCCGTCGACGAGAAGTGCGAAGTCGATCTCCTGCCCTTGCGTGCCGACCTTCTTCGAATCGTTTTCCAGCGCCGCGAGCTGGTCCTCGAAGATCATCTTCGAATCGTAGAGCAGGCGGCCGATCAGCGTCGACTTGCCATCGTCCACCGACCCGCAGGTGATGAAGCGCAGCATGGTCTTGTGCTGGTGCTGTTCGAGATAGGCGTCGATGTCCTCGGCAATGAGGGCTTCGGTGACGTAGATGGGATCGGCAACTTCAGACATATGACACTCCGTCATGCTGAACTTGTTTCAGCATCCATCGCGCGACATGGCGATGGTGGTGCGGGAGGAGAGATGGACCCTGAAACAAGTTCAGGGTGACGAGGCACTCTTTCGCGACCCTTGCGGGTCAGAAGTAGCCTTGCTGTTTCTTCACTTCCATGCCGGCGCCGCCGGCATCCTTGTCGATCACGCGGCCCTGGCGCTCGCTGGTGGTCGTCAGCAGCGTTTCCTGGATGACCGCGGGCAGCGTCTTGGCGGTGCTTTCCACAGCGCCTGTCAGCGGGAAGCAGCCCAGCGTGCGGAAGCGGACCGACTTCATCGTGATCTCGGGGCGATAGCCCAGCACCTTCTCGAGGCGCTCGATATCGTCGGCCATGAACAGCTGGCCTTCCCACTCGTAGGTCGGGCGCTCGTCAGCAAAATAGAGCGGGACGATCGGCACGTCGTTGAGGTGGATGTACTGCCAGATGTCGAGCTCGGTCCAGTTCGAGATCGGGAAGACGCGGATGCTCTCGCCCTTGTTCTTGCGGGCGTTGTAGAGGTTCCACAGTTCCGGGCGCTGGTTCTTCGGGTCCCAGCCGTGCGAAGCGGTGCGGAAGGAGAAGATACGCTCCTTGGCGCGGCTCTTTTCCTCGTCACGCCGCGCGCCGCCGAAGGCCGCGTCGAAGCCGTACTTGTCGAGCGCCTGCTTCAGGCCTTCGGTCTTCCACATGTCGGTGTGGAGCGAGCCATGGTCGAACGGGTTGATGCCCTTCTCGGCGGCTTCGGGGTTCTGGTAGATGAGCAGTTCCATGCCGCTTTCCACCGCCATCTTGTTGCGCAGCGCGTACATGTCCTGGAACTTCCAGGTCGTGTCGACGTGCAGCAGCGGGAACGGCGGGGGCGAGGGATAGAACGCCTTGCGGGCAAGGTGCAGCATGACCGCGCTGTCCTTGCCGACGGAGTAGAGCATGACGGGATTGGTCGCCTCGGCGACGACCTCGCGCATGATGTGGATAGCCTCGGACTCGAGGCGTTCAAGGTGGGTCAGGGTCTTGGCGTCCAGTGCCACGGCTCTCGCTCCGTAATTGCGTGAGCGTTCCTTGCGCGATTCACTGCAAGCGGTGCGCTCCCATTTGGGAGCATGATCGCAATACAATACTTTCATGCCACAAACGCCAGCTTGGCGGTCATGAAGCGCTGCGTCTTTCCTGTTCCAAGCCTGTCTGGGAGGGACTGAATGCTTGCGGGTGATTGTCCAACCGCCTAAGCGACAGGAATGGCCGTTCATTTCCACGAAGAAGACCTTCCCGAAGGCGTGCTTGCGCCGGGACCCGTTGCCGTCGACACCGAGACGATGGGGCTGATCACGCCGCGCGATCGCCTTTGCGTCGTGCAGATCTCTGACGGGCAGGGTGACGAGCATCTCGTCCGCTTTTCGCCAGGCAGCAGCTTTGCCGCGCCCAATCTGAAGGCCGTGCTGGCAGACCCTTCGCGGATCAAGCTGTACCACTTTGCCCGTTTCGATCTGGCCGCGATCGAGCATTACCTCGGCGTGGTCGCCGCGCCGGTGTTCTGCACCAAGATCGCCTCGAAGCTGGTGCGGACTTATACCGATCGCCACGGCCTCAAGGACTTGGTGCGCGAACTGCTCGGAAAGGAAATCTCCAAGCAGCAGCAGTCGAGCGACTGGGGTGGGCCGGTGCTGTCGGATGCGCAGCAGGAATATGCCGCATCCGACGTGCGTCACCTCCATGCCATGCACACGATCCTGGTGGAACGGCTGGAGCGCGAGGGCCGCACCGCGATGGCGCAGGCCTGTTTCGACTTCCTGCCGATGCGGGCCCGGCTCGACCTTGCCGGTTGGGCAGAGCGTGACATCTTCAGCCACGCGGACATCAAGATAACCCTTCGAAAGCAGTTGCGTTTCGATCGGGGATGCCGCGCGCTGGACCCACTGGCCCGGAAGGAAGGGAGGATAAGACCCGGACCCAGAACATCGGCATCACCCGATGCGGTCCGACATCACGAAGCGAACTGCCACTATGGCCAGAACGCCGCGCCAGAGGGGCCCGGTCCGCTCCGATAATGTGGAGCGATTCGGTCCGGATTGCAAGTCCCATCGGAATCTGCTTGCGAGCGTAACCAGATTTGATATTAATTTGATATCAGATTTAAGGGGAATCTCCGATGTCCGAATCGAAGACGCATTCTGCCAGCACCGAAAGGGGCGCCTGGTCGATCAGTGGCTATCTCATGTTGATCCTCATGGTCGTGCTGGTGATCCTCACCGGCGCGCGGGTGCTGGGCTTTGCCAGCGGCAACCCGTCGGAAGATGCCGTGCCCGGCTTCATCGCCACGATCGCCGCGCTGCCGGTCGTGATCGTGTTCATCGCCTCGGGCTTCTACATGATCCAGCCCAACCAGGCCGCGGCGATCAACCTGTTCGGCTCCTATCGCGGCACGGACCGCAACCACGGGCTGCGCTGGGTCTGGCCGTGGATGACCAAGACCAAGATCTCGGTTCGCGCCAACAACGTCGTGTCCGAAAAGCTCAAGGTGAACGACCTGCGCGGCAACCCGATCGAGATTGCCGCCAACGTCGTGTGGCGCGTGTCCGATACCGCGCAGGCGCTGTTCGATGTCGATGACTACAAGGCCTTCGTCTTCGTCCAGATCGAAAGCGCGGTGCGCTCGATCGGCTCGCGCTACCCCTATGACGATATCGAGCATCACGAGGTCACGCTGCGGAGCCACCACGATCAGATCAATGCCGAACTGCGCACCGAACTCAATGCGCGGCTGGTCCTGGCCGGCATCACCGTTGACGAATGCGGGCTGACGCACCTTGCCTATGCGCCTGAAATCGCAGGTGCCATGCTTCGTCGTCAGCAGGCCGAGGCGGTGATCTCCGCCCGCAAGAAGCTGGTCGAAGGCGCAGTCTCGATGGTCGAGATGGCGCTGACCCAATTGTCGGAAAAGAACGTGGTCGAACTCGATGACGAGCGCCGCGCGGCGATGGTCTCGAACCTGATGGTTGTGCTCTGTGGGGAGCGCGATACCCAGCCGGTCGTTAACACCGGCACGCTTTACCAGTAAGGCGCGCGAGCCATGCCGCCGAGTCCGAAGAAGGCCTTTCCATTGCGCATCGATCCGGCGCTGTTCGCCGCGATCGAGCGCACGGCCTCGGCCGACTTGCGCTCTGCCAATGCCCAGATCGAAGTGCTGCTGCGCGAGGCCCTGACCCGGCGCGGCGTGAAGCTGGCCGCTGCAGAGCCCGTCAGGCGCGGGCGGCCAGCAAAAACGGAGAGCAGTGATGGTTGATCCACGCTACACCACCCGTCCGCCCAAGACGGAAGTTCCGACCGATGACGGCGCATGGTTTGCACCCAAGCGCTTTGGCCTCGGCTCCGGCCTGCCGATCCGCTGGCAAGGTTGGGCGCTCCTCGGCGGCTACATCGCCTTGCTGCCACTGGTGAAGTGGCTCGACGACAGCGGAAACGGACTGCTCCGCACGTTCGGTTTCGCGCTGTTCATCGTCGCCACCGCGGTGGTCTTTTCGCTCTCTGCCAAGCGCACGCGTGGCGGCTGGAAGTGGCGCTGGGGCGCAAAGGATTGACCCTGTAACTTGAGGCAGGTCCTTGGTTCCTGCGGGAACGCAAGGGCCTGTCAATCATTCCGCGCTACCCCAGCATTCGAAATCGCCGGGGACCAGATATGCGCATGATGAACCCGTTCGCCTCGAGAGAGCGCCGCCACCGTGGCCAGCGCCTTGCCGTCTTCCTGCTGGGAATAGCGGTCGTCGCCACGATTCCGGCCACCGCGCTCTTCGCACAGGGCCAGCGCTCACCCTACACCGTGGTCGAGACGGGCCGGAGCTATCCGGCGCTCCAGCAGGCGGTGAACGCCATCGGCGAAGGCACCGGCACGATCCGCATCGAACCTGGCGTCTATCGCGATTGCGCGGTGCAGCAAGCAGGCGACGTCGGTTTCGTCGCGCAAGTGCCGGGCCAGACGGTGTTTGACGGCGCGGCCTGCGAAGGCAAGGCCGTGATCGTCGCGCGCGGCCGCTCGACCACGGTCGAGGGGCTCATCTTCCAGAACATCCGCGTGCCCGATGCCAACGGCTCGGGCATCCGGCTTGAACGCGGCAATCTCACGGTGCGCCAGTCCTGGTTCCGTGACAGCGAGCAGGGCATCCTCTCCGCCGACGATCCTGCGGGCGCGGTTCTCATTGAAAAGTCGACCTTTTCGCGGCTAGGCCGGTGCGACCGCGGCCTGTCCTGCGCCCACTCGGTCTACTTCGGCGATTACGGCAGCGTCACCATCCGCCGCAGCCGCTTCGAAGCCGGACGCGGCGGCCACTATGTGAAAAGCCGCGCGGGCCGGGTTGAGGTCACCCAGTCCAGCTTCGACGATACCGCCGGAAAAACAACCAATTACATGATCGATCTGCCCGCCGGAGCGACCGGCCGCATCGCCGACAACGTCTTCGTTCAGGGCCTCGACAAGGAAAACTACAGCGCCTTCATCGCCATCGCCGCTGAGGGCAAGACGCACCCGGCGACCGGTCTCGCGATTGTTGGAAACGATGCGCGGTTTGCGCCCGGAGTGAGTCGTTCGTCGGCCTTCGTCGCGGACTGGTCGGGCGACAAACTGGCGCTCGGGGCAAACACGCTCGGGTCGGGCCTCAGCCGCTTCGAGTCCCGCTAGAGTCGCGCCTCTGCCCCCGGGAGTTGGGGTAGAGTTGCCGCTCTGCCCCCGAGTGTCTATCTAGAGTTGGAATGTTGCGCTCACCGCTCCTGAAGGTGGGTGGACGGCTCTGGGCGATCCTCCTGGCCCTTACCGTCCTGGCCCACGCGCTTGTCCCGTTCGAGGCACCCGTGACCGTGCGTCACGGCTCGGCGTTCAGCGCGGCGACGGCGGAGATGGCGGTGGCACCGCGCAATGCCGTGCAAATTCAACGTGCTGTCGTCCCGATGGCGCCCCCGCCGCCGGTCGTCCTCGCGCCAAGCCTGGCACCGGTGCCGCTGGCCCAGCGCGAAGGCTTCTGGCCCCCGCAGACCGCCCCGCCTGCGCCGCAGCCGCTCGCGCTGCTGCCCGCCCCCAGGGCACCACCACGTTCCTGACCTTGAGCCCCGCGCCCTTCCGGCGCAGTTCAAACGCATGTCAGGAATACAGCAATGTCAAACACTTCCACGATTGCGAAAGCAGTCGACGCCCGCCGCGCCCACGTCGAGGCGCTGCTCGCCGCCTACCCCGATGTCACGCCGGAAGAGCGGCAACTTATGGTCAACTGGTTTCGCTCCGAAGCCAGCGCGCTCGATGTCGCGCTCGTCGCCAGCAACCCCGCTGCCGAGCGCGGCTATCGCCGCTTCCGCTCTGAAAACGTTGATAAATTCACCCTCAAGGACATGGGCTACGCCCTCGGCTTTGCAGGGGTAATAGCGCTCGCCGTGCTGCTGATCGCGTGGCGCGCGTTCTAGCGCAGTAGATGGCCCGTGCGGTCGCGTTAGCGGAGCAAATGACCAGTACGGTCTCGCTTGGTGTCGAGATAGCGCTGGTTGTGGGGGTTGGCGGGGAGCTGGTGTGCCACGCGCTCCGTCACCTCCACTCCAAGTGCCTGCAAAGTCGCCACTTTCTGCGGGTTGTTGGTCAGCAGACGGACCTGACGCACGCCGAGCAGATCGAGCATCCGCGCTGCAACCGGGAAGTCTCGCGCCTCGCTCGGCAGGCCAAGGCGCTCGTTGGCATCGACGGTGTCGAAGCCCTGGTCCTGCAGTTCGTAGGCGCGCAGCTTGTTGATCAAGCCGATGCCGCGGCCTTCCTGCCGCAGGTAGAGCAGCACGCCCCAGCCGCCCGCATTGGCTTCCTCGGCCATGCGGGCAAGCGCGGCGTCAAGCTGTGGGCCGCAATCGCATTTGAGGCTGCCGAGGATGTCACCGGTCAGGCATTCGCTGTGCAGCCGCACCACCGGTTCGCGCTCGCTCGTCTGGGTGCCGATCACCAGCGCCACATGCTCGCGCAAGTCGTCGCGCGCGCGAAAGGCCACGATTTCGGCATGTTCGCAGGCGTGCACGGGCAGGCGGGCGCGGGCCTGGATGGTAAGGTTCAGCGGGTCCTTGAACGCGACCAGATCGTCGGTCGAAACTTCCGCCGCGATTTCCACGCCGGTAGAGACAAGGAACGCCGGCAGGATTCCCGCCAGCCGCGCCAAGTCCATCGCGGCGACGGCCGCGTCATGCGCCTCGATCGGATCGGCCTTGAACGGCCCGCGCAAGGGACTGCCGAGGTCCTGCGCCGGATCGGCAAGATTGCGCGCAGAGCTGAGGCTGAAGGGTTCGGCGCCATGGATCATCACCGGCGCTTCCGGCACGGCGGCATCGCGCTGGTTGGCGAGCTTGAGCGTCGCGGCGCGGGCGGCAGAGATGAGCAGGCGCGCGGCGTAGATGCCGGGCTGGGCAAAGGCGGTTTCGGCTGGCAGCAGATCGAGCGCGCCATCCGCACCGGTCACGCGGATCGCCCAGCCATGGCGCAGCGCGTCGAGCGCTCGTGCTACGTTTCTGCTTTCGCTCACAAATCCAGCTCGGTGATCAGCGGGATGTGGTCCGAAGGCTGCTCCCACTTGCGGGTTTCTTCGACGAAGCGGTGCGAGCGCGTCTGCGCCGCAGCTTCGGGCGAGGCCCACATATGGTCTAGGCGGCGGCCCTGATCCTTGGCGCGCCAGTAGGAGCGGTAGGACCACCACGAGTAATTGCGTTCCGGCGCGGGGATATGCTTGCGGCCAAGGTCGACCCAGCCATGGGCATCGGCAAAGCGCTGCAGCGTCTCGACCTCGATCGGCGTATGGCTGACGACCTTGAGCAGCGCCTTGTGGTCGTAGACGTCGCATTCGAGCGGGGCGATGTTGAAATCGCCGGTGATCAGCGTCGGGCGCTCGATCTTCTCGGCCCAGCGGGTCATGCGCTCCAAGAAGTCGAGCTTCTGGCCGAACTTGGGGTTCACCGCGCGGTCGGCCACGTCGCCGCCTGCGGGGATATAGACGTTCTCGATGATCAGCCCGTTGCCCGGCCCGAGCAGTTCGACGCCGATGTGCCGCGCCTCGCCATTGTCCTGCCAGTCATGCTTGCTGAAATCGCGGAACGGGATGCGGCTGACGGTGGCGACGCCGTGGTAGCCCTTCTGCCCATGCACTGCGCGGTGGGTGTAGCCAAGCTTCTCGAATACCTCGTGCGGGAACAGGTTTTCCGGCGTCTTGATCTCCTGCAGGCACAGCACGTCCGGCGATTCCTGCGTGAGAAAGCGTTCGACCTGATCGGCGCGCAAGCGGACCGAATTGATGTTCCATGTGGCAACCGAGATCATGGCGCTGCTTTAGGGTTGCAGGGGGGCGATTGCTAGATGGGATGTGGGGAAGGCTACCCGGTTGTTCGCCCGCACGTCATGCTGAACTCGTTTCAGCATCCATTGCGCGGCATCAAACGGACGCGCGTGGTGTGAGATGGACCCTGAAACAAGTTCAGGGTGACGCTGGGTTTGGGGTTCGGGGTTTCCTCAGGGGCGAGCGAGGATGGTGGATTTGAACAAGTTCAGCTGCGCTTCCGAGAACCGGCGCGCAGCGACCTTTTGGGTCGTGAGCACCGGAAGCGCAGAAAGCCGCTGTCCGCAGCCGCCTCTGGGGGAACCGCCGGACCCCAAATGCAAAACCCTCGGACCGGGGGCATTGGTCCGAGGGTTCCATTTGCGTTCGTCACGCTTGGCGAGGAGGCCTCCAGGAGACCGGGCAACAGGGGGGAAACCCGCCTCGACCGCCTCGTCGAAAACCGTTCTAGGCCCGCCTCGCTTGCGCCCCGATGAACGGTGCCTGCAGGTTTGTCGCAGCTTGTCGCAGGGTGTGAACGGTTGGCGGGTGAGGTGAGGGTTTGGGGCGGTGGACCGTAGTCAGCAAACAATTGGCGTCCCCGCGCAGGCGGGGACCTCAGTGGTGTTGCGGGACCTCGGCGCAAAGCGCCTGAGGCCCCCGCCTTCGCGGGGGAACAGGGATTCTTGGGAGGACGGGGCGGCTCAGCGCGTCACGGGACGGCGCGGGTCGGTCCAGCGGAAGGTACTGTCGTTCACCGCCACGCCGTATTGGTGGCCCGAGAGGCGGACGGTGGTGCGCTTGTTCTGCGAATCGAGCGCGACCCACGAATCGAGCTGCAGGCCACCGGGGGCGCCGGCGTTGCGCACGAAGATCATGGTGATCGTGCCGTATTCGGGATGCTTGGGATCGCGCACCTGGAGGCTGATCACGCCCGGATCGCCCGTGGGCAGCTGCTTGGCAAAGCGCGCGACGTCCTTCTTGGGATCGAGCAGCGCGCCTAGCGGGCTGTTGCTGATCGGCCAGCGCTGTACCTGACGGACCTCATAGTCGATCATGGTCAGCGCCCGGCCGTCGCCCACGATCAGCAGGGGCACGCCCTTCTGGTACTGGAAGCGGATCTTGCCGGGCTGCTTCATTGTCAGCACGCCCGAAACGCTCTGGCCCGAACGGTCGGTCTGCGTGAAGTTTGCGCGCAGCGTGGTGATGCCGCGCAGTGCAGAGACCGCGCGATCGATGTCGGAGGCTTGCGCCTGCGCCACAGTGGGCGCGAGCAGCATTGCGGGCGTGGCCGCAGCGAAGGCAAGCGAAAGGGCCGCAGCGGTACAGGTTACCGGGTGGCCCATCTTGCGAATCGAGAAGATTGTATTGTTCATCGCCGTTCCTTGCAGTGTCGGCGTTGAACTCGCCGTGAACCGTCCCGGTTCCGAAAATGGCGGGACGGGCTTCACGGGTAAAGCGCAGATGCGCTGATTACTTGATCTTCGCTTCCTTGAACTCGACGTGCTTGCGCACGACCGGGTCGTACTTGCGGAAGGTCATCTTCTCGGTCGTGTTGCGGGGATTCTTCTTGGTCACGTAGAAGAAGCCGGTGTCAGCGGTCGAGACCAGACGGATCTTGACGGTGGTGGGCTTTGCCATGGCTCTATCCTGAACTTTCGCGCGCGAAACTGAAAACGAATGTGGCGGCGCGTTTCCACGCCGCCGTCACAGGGTGGGGCCGTTGGGGGAGAATCAGGGCAAAGTCAAGCGAGGACAGACCGACAGCGAGATTTGCCGGAACGGGCGCTCCATGCTAATGGTTGCATAAGAAACCAGATTGAGAGACGATGACTGCTCCTGCCAGCCTTGCCACGGACTTTGCCAGCCTGCCCGAGATGCCCGACGGCGTCTACACCGCGCCGCTCAAGCGCCCCGCTCGAGTGGGCGAGGACTGGCTTGAGCCGGCACAGCATGCCTACACGGCAGACGAGCACGCCATCTGGGACGAACTCTACGCCCGTCAGATGGAGGTTCTGCCGGGGAGGGCGTGCAGGGCCTTCCTGCAGGGGCTCCAGCGGCTGGACCTTGGCCAGGGTGGTGTACCTGACTTCGCTCGGCTTTCCGCAGAGTTGCGCGCGCTGACGGGTTGGAGCGTCGTGCCGGTGCCGATGCTGATCCCCGACCACGTGTTCTTCTGGCACCTGGCCAACCGCCGCTTCCCGGCCGGCAACTTCATCCGTACGCGCGAGACGTTCGATTACATTCAGGAGCCCGACGTCTTTCACGACGTGTTCGGCCACGTGCCGATGCTGACCGACCCGACATACGCTGACTACATGCAGGAGTATGGCCGCGCCGGGTGGAAAGCGATGCGGTACAATCGGCTCAAGTCGCTCGGCGCGCTCTACTGGTATACCGTGGAATTCGGGCTGGTGATGGAGGACGGTGCGCCCAAGGTCTATGGCGCGGGCATTCTTTCTGGGCCGACAGAGGCGGTATTCGCGCTTGGAGGACAGTCGCCCAACCGGATCATGCTGAACGTCGATCGGGTGATGCGCACCGATTACGTGATCGATGATCTGCAGCCGACCTACTTCGTGATCGAAAGCTTTGCTGACCTCTATCACCAGACCGTGGAGCGCGATTTTGATCGGCTTTATCGCGGGCTTGGCGCAGGCTTCACTTATGCCAACACGGCGGTGATCGATATTGATGACGTGTTGCACCGGGGGACGCTGGAATACCACCTGCGCGGGGGCCGGGGATCGGGCGCAACGCCGGTATAGCGGATACGAAAAAGCCCGGCGCCTTCCAGGGTGCGCCGGGCTTTCCTAGGCCGTTAAGGCGGTCAGACGACGGGATTAGCCCGGGGTCTTGTCCATCTTGTCGGCCTGATCTTCCATGGCGTCAGCCTTGGCTTCGCCGGCATCGCGGACGGCGTCAGCCTTGGCTTCCATGGCGTCTTCCGAAGCGCCGCCCATGGCGTCAGCCTTGTCTTCCATGGTGTCGGCAGCAGCTTCCGACGATTCGCGCACTGCGCCAGCCTGATCTTCGGCGGCGTTTTCCTTGGCGCTGTCGCAAGCCGAAAGGCCAAGGCCCATCGCCACTACAGACGCCATCATCGCGCCCTTGAAAATTGCCTTCATGTCAGTCCCCTTCAGGTATGGAGAAGGCGGCCAGAGCGACCGCCTTCGGGTTGAAAGTCAGGAAATCGCGGCTTAGCGAACCGAACCGCGACGAACGAGGTTCACGATCGCCAGCAGGATCAGGGCGCCGAGGAACGAAACGATCAGCGTGCCGGCCGAGATGCCGTCGGTGATCGAACCGCCGCCGATCAGCGGAGCAAGCAGGAAGCCACCCAGCAGCGCGCCGACGATGCCGACGACGATGTTGAGGAAAATGCCCTGCTGCGCGTCGGTGCGCATCACGATGCTGGCGAGCCAGCCGAGAATGCCGCCGACGACGAGAAGAATGATAAGGCCCATGTTGAGTACCCCTTTGAAGTTCAGTTGTCGGTTAAAATCCCGACGACGAACTTGGTTCCGCAAATGCGGCGGGGCGTGATGGGGCTATTGGAGGGTTAGCGCGTTCCGAGCCAGATAAGCGCGATAGCGCCGGCCACGATGCGGTACCAGGCGAACGGCTTGAATCCCGAGCGGCTGACGTAGGCAACGAAGAGGCGGATCACGGCCAGCGCGACCACGAAGGACACGGCAAAGCCGATGGCGATTTCCGTCCAGCCCACGCCCATCGTCCCGTCCATCAAGGCCTGACGATTGTCGAGCAGTTCAAGCGCGGTTGCGCCGAGCATTGTCGGGATGGCCAGGAAAAAGCTGAATTCGGCAGCCGTGCGCCGTTCGATGCCCATGGCCAGCGCGCCCATGATCGTCGCGCCGGACCGGCTTACGCCGGGCACCATCGCCAGGCACTGCGCCGCACCTACGCCAAGGGCCTGGCGAAGCGGCAGTTCGCCGATGCCGGTCAATTCGCCTGTCTTTGCGCTTCGTTCGATCAGCAGGATCGCCACCCCGCCCACGATCAGTGCCCAGCACACCACGGCAGGGCTGCCCAGCAGCACGTCGATGTAGTCTTTCAGGGCAAGGCCGAGAATTGCGGACGGGACGAACGCCGCCAGCAGATTGCGCAGAAACCGCAATGACATCGGGTTAAGCTTGAGCAGGCCCATGCCCACGGCCCAGAACGTGCGCCAGTACTGCACCACCACGGCGAGGATCGCGCCCAGCTGGATCACGACATTGAACATCGCCCACTGGTGCGCGTCATAGCCGAACAGTTCGGTGGCGAGGATGAGGTGACCGGTCGAGGAGACCGGCAGGAACTCGGTGAGGCCCTCGACAATGCCGAGCAGGATGGCGGTGACGATCGTGTCCATGATGTCCCAAGCGTTTGCCGCAGCGCAGCATCAAGTCAAGGCGTTAGGCGGCAAGCCCTTCGAACTGCAGGCGGGCGAGGCGGGCGTAGAGCCCGTCCGCCGCCGTCAGGCTGGCATGGGTGCCCTGTTCCACGATCTTGCCGGCATCCATGACGACGATGCGGTCAGCCGCGCGGATCGTGGCAAGACGGTGGGCAATGACCAACGTGGTGCGATCCTGCATCAGCCGGTCGAGCGCTTCCTGCACCAGTCGCTCGCTCTCGGCATCGAGCGCGGAGGTCGCTTCATCGAGCAGCAGGATCGGCGAATTGCGCAGCACGGCGCGGGCAATGGCGATACGCTGGCGCTGGCCGCCCGAAAGGCGGGCACCGTCCTCGCCCAGGAACGTGTCGAGGCCCTGCGGCAGATCGCGCAGGAAGGTTTCGGCATTGGCGGTGCGCGCCGCTTCCCAGATCTGCTCGTCGCTCGCATCCCAGCAGCCATAGCGCAGGTTGTCGCGTGCCGAGGCGGCGAACAGCGTGGCGTCCTGCGGGACAAGCGCGGTGCGGGCGCGGATTTCCGCAGGGTCGGCGCTGGTCAGCGGCACGCCATCTATGCGGATCGTGCCGCCGTGCGGATCGTAGAAGCGCTGGGCGAGGAGGAACAGGGTGGACTTGCCCGCGCCAGAGGGGCCGACGATGGCCACCGTCTCGCCAGGCTCGACCGTCAGTGAGAAGTCCTCCAGCGCGAGGACTTCGGGCCGCGAGGGGTAGCGGAAGGTCACGTTCTGGAACGCGATCTGGCCGCGCGGCGGCACCGGCAGGGCGGTCGGGCGCGCGGGGGGCGAGATTTCCGGCTCCTCACGCAGCAGTTCGTTGAGCCGTCCGGCGGCTCCCGCGCCGCGCAGCAGATCGCCATAGACTTCCGACAATGCCCCGGCCGCACCGGCGACAAGGCCTGCGGTAATGACGATGGCGAAGATCGTGCCACCGCTGATCGTGCCCTGGGCAACGCCAACGGCGCCTTCCCACACCAGCATGGTAATCCCGCCGAACACCAGCAGGATGACGATCGCGGTCATTACCGCGCGCAGGCTGATGCGGCGAAGGGCGGTCTGGAAGGTTGCCTCGACGCGCTCGCCGAAGCGCTCGAGTTCACGCTTTTCCTGCCCGAAGGCCTGCACGATCTTCATCGCGCCAAGCACTTCGGCCACGATGACGCCGATGCCCGCCACGCGATCCTGGCTTGACCGGGAGACATTGCGGACGCGCCTCCCGAAGAACACGATCGGGCCGACGACCAGCGGGATGCCGACCATCAGGATCGCAGTCAGCTTCGGCGCCAGGTAGAACAGGTAACCGAGGCCACCGATGGCGGTGATCGTGTTGCGCAACGCGACCGAGACCGTCGTGCCGACGACCTGTTCGATGATCGCGGTGTCCGAGGTCATCCGCGAGGAGATTTCCTTCGGGCTGTTGGTTTCGAAGAAGGACGGCGGCAGGCGCAGCAGGTTTTCCTGCACGCGCAGGCGGATGTCGGCAACGACGCGCTCACCCAGCCAGGATACGAAATAGAAGCGGCACGCCGTACCGATCGCCAGCACCAGCACGATCAGCAGCAGATACTGGAACCAGCGCCCCAGATCATCGACATTGGCGCCGGCGGCAAAGCCCTTGTCGATGATCAAGCGGAATCCCGAGGGGATGGCGAGCGTGGCGGCCGATGTCGTCAGCAGGGCCAGCGCGGCGAATATCAGTTGGCGAGGATACTTCAGCGCCTCGCGCCAGATCATGCGCAGCGGCCCGAGGGTCTTGGCCTTGGGTGCGGGCTCGGCAGCAGGCGGCGGGTTCCGGGTTTCCTCGTCCATGGCCGCGTGCCTAGCCGATGGCG
>JBEQCK010000087.1:0-14414 GCA_041639335.1 Novosphingobium sp. | reverse complement strand
TCGGGATTGATTGGTTCGCCGACCGAGCCCAACAGGCGCAGCGACTGGCGGCTGGTCTGCTTCACCCAGTCATCGCCTTCGCGCATCAGGGCGCGCAGGGCGGTAGGGGCTCCGTAGAAAATCTCGACCTGGAACTTGTCGACCACCTGCCAGAAGCGGCTGGGATCGGGGAAGTTGGGCACGCCTTCGAACATCACCGTGGTCGCGCCATTGGCGAGCGGTCCGTAGACGACATAGGAGTGGCCGGTGACCCAGCCGATGTCTGCCGCGCACCAGTAGATCTGACCGGGACGATAATCGAACACGTACTGGTGGGTCATCGAGGCCCAGACCGAGTAGCCACCGGTGGTGTGCAGCACGCCCTTGGGCTTGCCGGTGGAGCCGGAGGTGTAGAGAATGAACAGCGGATCTTCCGCGTTCATTTCCTCCGGTACGCAGTCGGCGCTTTGCGCGGCAACGCCCGTGGCCCAGTCCACGTCGCGGCCCTCGACCATCGGCACGTCGGCACCGGTGTGGCGCAGCACGATGACGCTGTCGACGCCGGGGCACTGCTTGAGCGCTTCGTCGACGTTGGCCTTGAGCGGAACCTTCTTGCCGCCGCGCAGGCCTTCGTCGGAGGTCAGGACGATGCGGCTGTCGCAATCGATGATGCGGCCGGCCAGTGCGTCCGGGCTGAAGCCTGCAAAGACGATCGAGTGGATCGCGCCGATGCGGGCGCAGGCGAGCATGGCGACGGCGGCTTCGGGCACCATCGGCAGGTAGATCGTCACGCGCTCACCGCGCTTCACGCCTTGCGCCTTTAACAGGTTGGCAAAGCGGCAGACCTGCTCGTGCAGTTCACGATAGGTGATTTCGCGGTGGGGCGTGGTCGGGCTGTCCGGCTCCCACAGGATGGCGATCTGGTCGCCGCGCGTTTCGAGATGGCGGTCAAGGCAGTTGGCCGAGAGGTTGAGCGTGCCGTCCTCGAACCAGCGGATGCCGAAATCGGCTTCGTGATAAGAGGTGTTCTTCACCTTGGTGAAGGGCTTGATCCAGTCGAGCCGCTTGCCGTGCTCGGCCCAGAAGGCCTCGGGATCTTCCACCGACTGGCGGTACATCTCGAAGTAGCCCGCTTCATCGACAAGGGCGTTCTCGGCCCATTCTGCAGGGACCGGATAGACTGCTTCGCCCATGTTCAAACCCTCCTCGAAACTTTCTCTTGCCCGCGTGTGTAACCTGTGTCGGCCCCTAGGGCTTTTGGACAATAGTCGTAGATATCCGCCGACTCCGCCGAAGCGGCAAGCCGCTCCGTAAGCCCTTGGCAGCACGATGTTGCGATTGGCAAGCGCTTGACGCAATAGCAGCAAATGCAAACCTTTGCCGACTACCACGCGCACGTCTATTTCGATCCCGCAGAGGCGGACGAAGCCGGCGCGCTGTGCATGAGAATGCGCGATGAGCTTGGCGTTGCGATGGGGCGCGTGCACGCCCGCCCGGTTGGGCCGCATCCGCGTGGGTCGTGCCAGATGACGATCCCGGCGGAGCGAATCGGCGCTGCCGTTGCCTGGATGATGGAAAATCGCCGACACTTCACGATCTTCTGCCACGGCAACAGCGGCAATGACTTGGACGATCACACCCGCCATGTCATGTGGCTGGGCGATAGCGAGGCCCTGAACCTTGCTCAATTCGGATCAATTCAGTCAAAAATGTAAATCAGCAACATTTTGTCGCATTGCCGCCCGTCGCGCGCAAAACGGTGCCTTCAGCTAGAGGACAGGTCGATCTGCGGGGGCGAACGGATCAGGCAGGCGCAAACAGGGCGCCAGACCGCCGGTTTTCCCCAGCAAACGTCACCATAGTGCCTGTTCTTCAACCTTGGCACCACGGGCGTCGCTGCTATCGTGCACCGTGTTGCTGCAACCGCGCCGGAGCTTTATGCAATCTCCATCAATCGTACTTGTGGAAGACGACGGGCCGCTGCGGACGCTGACCGCGCGTGCCCTGCGGGAAAACGGCTACAATGTCCGCACTGCTGCCACTGGCGCAGAAATGTGGGTGGCGCTGGAAAGCGAGCCGGCCGATCTGGTCGTGCTCGACATCATGTTGCCGGGAACGAGCGGGATCGAGCTGTTCCGTCGCCTGCGCAAGCAAAGCGACGTGCCGATAATCTTCGTCTCGGCTCGCGGAAGCGAGGAGGATCGCGTTCTCGGGCTTGAACTCGGCGCGGACGACTATCTTCCCAAGCCGTTCAGCACGCGCGAACTGGTGGCCCGGATCGGCGCGGTGTTGCGTCGCGGGGCCAACGCCGTCACCGATACCGCTGGCGATACGGGCAGCCGCAGCGGCGACATCCATTTTGACGGCTGGTCCGTATCGATGGCCCGGCGCGAACTCCATTCGCCCAGCGGCGCGATGGTGGATCTGACAGGGGCCGAATTCGATCTGCTGGCCACGTTCATCGGCCAGCCCCAGCGCGTGCTGGGTCGCGAACGCCTCATCGAACTTTCGCGAACCCGCTTGGGCGACAGTTCGGATCGCAGCGTCGACGTGCTGGTCAGCCGGTTGCGCCGCAAGCTTTCCGCGGCCGGAGGCAATGCTCCGATCGTGACGGTTCGCGGCGTGGGCTACATGTTCAAGGCCGAAGTGCAGCGCGCCTGATGCTGTCGCGCCGCTTTGGCCTGCCCGAGCGGCTGCTGGCGATCCTGCTGCTTGTCGCGTTGGTCGATTTTGCGGCCAATACCCTGCTGTTCGATCGCGCCAGCCAGTTCGCGCTCCGCGAGGACGATGCCGCGCGCGTTGCCGAGAATCTGGTCATCGCCACCCGCGCGATCGAGCGTGCGCCGGTCAGCGAACGCAGGCAGGTTGCCAAGGACCTCAGTTCGGCGCGGTTCGCGCTTGATTGGCAGCCGTCCGGCAATCGTCCAAGCGGGTCGATCCAGCTGTCGCGCCTGCGCCAACAGATCATAGAAGACGCCCCCGAACTCGGCCGCGCCGACCTGCAATTGCATCTCAAGCCGGTGGCCGTTGCCGGCAATATCACTGGATCGCTCACCCTGCCTGACCGCAGTATCGTGCAGTTCCAGACTTATGCCAGCGATGCCTGGACGCTCAATGCCGGGCGCATCGTCACGCTGATGATGCCCACCCTGGCGCTGGTCCTGCTTGCCTGGGTCCTGTTCCGGGCAACACTGGCGCCGTTGCGGACCCTGGTCCGGGCGTCGAAGGCCGTCGGCTCGGGGCCGCCGCAACTGCTGTCCGAACAGGGCACCGCCGAAGTGCGTGACCTCATCCATGCTTTCAACGAGATGCAGCAGCGCGTCTACGAATCCATGACCAACCGCACGCAGTCCATGCTGGCGATCGGGCATGATCTGCGCACCCCGCTCTCACGCATGCAACTGCGCGTTGAAAGCCTCGATCTCGACGAGGAAACCCGCGAGGGCATGAGCGCTGACCTTGGCGAGATGCGGCACATGCTTGAATCTCTGCAGGCCTTTGTCGAATCCGGCGGGAGCCGCCTGCCGGCCGAACGCATCGACGTGGCCGTCATGGCGCAGACCCTGGTGGATACCGCCGCTGACAACGGGGCTGATGCCACCTTCCACGGCCTCGAAAGCCTCGAGATCATGGCGCGCCCCGTCTCGGTGCGCCGTGCTCTTTCCAATCTGATCGAGAATGCACTTCATTACGCTGGCAGCGTGCGGGTTACCGTGCAGCGCGTCGACGGCGCGGCCGAGCTCCAGTTCGACGATGATGGCCCCGGTATCCCGGCCGAGCGCATTGACGATGTTCTGCAGCCATTCGTCCGGTTGGACACTGCGCGCGCCCGCGATACGCCGGGAATGGGCCTTGGCCTCGCCATCGTGCGGCGGGCAATCCAGCTGGATAATGGCACCTTGCGATTGCGCAATCGGCCCACGGGAGGTCTTCGCGTCACGGTCCGTTTCCCGTTGGCGATGAACTGAGGCGTTCCGAAACAGTTCGTTACACGCCCGCGCTTATGCGGAAAGATGCGACACATACTTTGACTAGTTTCCGGGCGACCTCAGTCGGTTGTCGAGTCTAGTGAAAGGTCCAGCACCGTGAACGAACTTATCGGCCGCGTCTTCAGCTTCGAAAAGACCATCTTCCCCGACAGCCGCGAACTGTTCGGCAAGCTCGTCAGCGAGGGGCAGTCGCCCAAGGCGCTGATGATTTCGTGCGCGGATTCCCGCATCGTTCCCGAACAGATCATGCAGGCCCAGCCCGGCGAGCTGTTCGTCTGCCGCAATGCCGGAAACATGGTTCCGCCCTATGCCACCATGAACGGCGGCGTGACTTCGACCGTGGAATACGCCGTCATGGCGCTGGGCGTGCGGGACATCATCGTTTGCGGCCATTCCGATTGTGGCGCGATGAAGGCGCTCTCCGCGCCGGCGCTGCCTGAAGGCATGCCGAACGTCGTAGCATGGTTGCGCCATGGCGCGGCGGCGGAAAGCGTGGTCTCCAGCTGCTCGCCCCATCTCGGCACTGACGAGCGCGTCCGCGCGGTCAGCCTGCAGAACGTGATTGTTCAGCTTGATCACCTGCGCACTCATCCTTCGGTGGCGACAGCCATCGCCAAGGGTGAAATGTCACTGCATGGCTGGTTCGTCGACATCAGTGCCGGCATGGTGCTTGGTCTCGACGGCGAGACCGGCGAGTTTGTGCCGCTGCGCGAAGACAAGCCACTGCCAGTGGCGCTTCCAGCCCGCTCGCGCCGCATTCTCGATACCTGGACCGCTGAGGCCGCAGAATGACAACGACGACAGCCGATGGTGCCGGTGGCGGGCTCTCCCGCTACTTTGTCCGCGATTTCACCGCTTCGATCGTGGTGTTCCTTGTTGCCATGCCCTTGTGCATGGGCATCGCCATTGCCTCGGGCGTGCCGCCGGAGAAGGGGCTTGTCACCGGGATCATCGGCGGGATCGTCGTTGGCCTGCTTGCCGGTTCGCCGCTGCAGGTAAGCGGTCCGGCCGCTGGCCTTGCCGTCATCGTCTTCGAATTCGTCCGTGATAATGGCCTGTCTGCTCTCGGGCCGGTGCTGGTGCTGGCCGGTGCACTGCAACTTCTCGCGGGCGTGGCCAAGCTGGGCGGCGTATTTCGTGCGATATCGCCCGCAGTGGTCCACGGCATGCTGGCGGGGATCGGCGCCCTGATCGTGATCGGGCAGTTCCATATCCTGTTCGATGCCAAGCCGCTCTCCAACGGCATTGACAACCTTGCCATGATGCCGGCGCGCGTGCTTGGCCTCACGCCGTTCGACCTGCGTTCGACCGAGCTTGCACTCATGCTCGGCCTGCTCACGATCGGCACGATGCTGGCGTGGGAAAAGCTCAAGCCGGCAAGGCTTGGCTTGGTGCCGGGTGCACTGCTTGGCGTGCTGGCGGCGACGGGTGTGGCCTGGGGCTTCGGGCTCGACGTGGCGCGGATTGCCGTTCCGGATTCGATCGGCGCTGCCTTCGCGCTGCCCGGTGGTGACTTCCTGACTCCGCTGACCAACGGCTCGCTGATCGTATCAGCCATCGCCATCGCCTTCATCGCCAGCGCCGAAACCCTGCTCTCGGCCGCCGCGGTTGACCGTATGCATGATGGCGTGCGGACCGATTACAACAAGGAATTGCGGGCGCAGGGCGTCGGCAACCTGCTCTGCGGCGTGGTCAATGCGCTGCCGATGACGGGCGTGATCGTGCGCAGCTCGGCCAACGTGCAGGCAGGCGCGATGACCCGGATGTCGGCAGTGATGCACGGGGTGTGGATACTCGGCTTCGTGGCCCTGCTGCCGTTCATCCTGCGCGAAGTGCCGATGGCGGCGCTGGGCGGGGTTCTGGTAGTCACCGGATGGAAGCTGGTCAGCCTCAAGCAGGTTCGCCGCCTGTTCGAGGTGCATGGCTTCATGCCTGCGTTGATCTGGGTCGCGACCTTCACGCTCGTGGTGACGACCGACCTTCTCACCGGTGTGCTCGTGGGTCTTGCCCTGTCGGCGCTTGAACTCGTTCCGCACCTGCGAAACCTCCGCTTCCGTGTCGGTGAGCATACCGTGGGCGAAACGGTGCGCCTCGAACTGGAAGGTGCTGCCACGTTCCTCGGGCTGACGCGCCTGACCAATGCTCTCGAGCAGGTTCCGGTCGCCAAGCCCGTTCACGTCGATCTCGACCGTGTCCATGCGATGGACCACACCACGGCCGAGCTGCTGACGGAGTGGCTGGCACGGCGCAAGCAGCGCGGGAACACGGTGACCGTCTCCGGCCCCGCGCCGCTGCTCAAGACGCTGGCGCACGCCTGACCACTGGCTTGATTCAAGGCCATCGCTGGCAAAACGCGCGCGACGACCAACCCCCTCTTGTTGCGCGCATGGTGGCAAGAGTCCGCAGAAATTGCGGGCTCTTGCCACTTTGCAAAAGAATCTATCTTGCAGTGCAGCAAAACGGCGTGTAATACTTTGGGCTCTGCAGTGACGTCGCTCCGTCTTTGAGAAGCGCTCGCACGGCAGACGCAGGTGGAACGTGATAACCTATCCAGGGAGCGTTCCGTATGAAGACCCGTCTCGCCGCAGCCGTGGCACCTGTCGCCCTCGCACTTTTTGCGACTCCGGCTTTCGCGCAGGAAGAAACCCCCGCCATCACCGTTTCGGGCAGCGCAGCTCTCGTTTCGGACTATCGTTTCCGCGGTATCTCGATGACCGACAAGGAAATGGCAGTTCAGGCCGGCGTCACCGTGGCGCATGAAAGCGGCTTCTATGTCGGCACCTGGGGTTCGAACCTCGCCGGCTGGGGCACTTTCGCCGGTTCCAACATGGAACTCGACATCATCGGCGGCTACAAGACCGAGATCAGCGGCGTGACGGTCGATGTCGGCCTGACCTGGTACATGTATCCGGGTGGCCTCGACAACACCGACTTCGCCGAGCCTTATGTCAAGCTGTCTAGCGCCGTCGGCCCAGCCAACGTCCTCGTCGGCGTGGCTTATGCCCCCAAGCAGGAAGCACTTGGCCAGTGGTACAACTCGGGCGCTTCGGCTGCCACCGGCGTCTATGACAATCCTGGCGCCAAGGCTGACAACGTCTATGTCTGGACCGACCTTTCGGCAGGCATCCCCGACACCGGCCTGACGGTCAAGGGTCACATCGGCTACACCAACGGCGGCAACAAGGGCCTTGGCCCTCAAGGCACTTCGGTTTCGCCGACCGGTGACTATGTTGACTGGCTGGTTGGCGCCGATTACACCCTCGGCAACGTCACGCTCGGCGTGGCCTATGTCGATACCGACCTTACCCCGACCGACTTCAACTACCTGACGCCGAACTTCTCCTCGACGAAGGATGGTTCGTCGATCGCCGGTTCGCGCGTGGTCGTGTCGGCTACTGTCGCCTTCTGATCGGGGCGGCCCCTGGCCGCTACCTGACGATAGATGACGAAAGCCCTTCTCTCCGATACGGAGGGGAGGGCTTTCTCTTTCTGCGCGGACTGCACCGCCAGCCGTGCCTGCCCATTCCGCCCGCCCCTCGCGGGGAGGGATTGTTATGGCATATACCAAATGGTTCATGCGCCCCGTTCCAGTGCGGTCTAGCCATATCCCGAGGATGACCGATGCGAGTCGTCCGCCAGGGAGACAGTTCACGATGACTCTTGCCATTCGTCTGACCGCAGCCGCGCTGTCCGGGTTGCTGGCCTTGCCGGTGCCGGTTCAGGCCCAGCAACAATTGCCGGCGCAACTGCAAGCCGGCCCCGCTTCGGACGTGCCGGTGGCAACGCAGGTCATGCGCTGGCGCATGAACGACGCCGATGTGAACAGCTTTGCCTTCCGCAACATGGACGAGTTGTTCACCACGCGCACGGTCGCGCATTCCGGGGCACCGTGGGCCTTGCCCAAGGTCGAGCGCCCGATGGATTTCACTTACGCATTCGGCGGCAAGACCTGGACCGCTGAGCAGGCGCTCGAGCGCACTTACACCAACGCTCTCCTGATCATGAAGGACGGGCGGATCGTCACCGAAATCTATCGCAACGGCTCGAACGAGCGCACGCGCTTCATGGGCTGGTCGATGACCAAGTCGCTGACCTCGACCCTTGTCGGCGCGGCGCTTGCCGATGGGCTGATCGGCTCGCTGGATGATCAGATCGTGCGCTACCTGCCCGAACTGAAAGGCAGCGGCTATGACGGTGTGACCATCCGCCAGATCCTGCAGATGCGCTCGGGCGTCGATTACGAGGAGCGCTACGACTTCGCCAATCCCGGCATCGCCGCGAGCAACCACATCAATGCGCTCGTCAAGAACGTCGCGCGCTTTGCCGATGTCGCCCGCACCATCAAGCGCAAGGCAAAGCCCGGTGAAGTCTTCGCCTACAAGACCATCGACACCGCCGTGCTCGGCTGGCTGATCGAACGGGTCAGCGGTGGTTCGGTGGCGGCCTACACCACGCGCAAGCTGTGGGAACCGCTCGGCACCGAGGCCGATGGCTTTTACATCATGGATGGCCAGCCCGGCACCGGACGCGAATTCAGCGGCGCAGGGTTCAACGCCACGCTGCGAGATTGGGCGCGCTTTGGCCAGATGATGCTGAATGGCGGGATGGCCAATGGCAAGCGCGTTGTCAGCGAGGAGTGGGTCAAGGTGGCCCAAGCTCCCGCCGCCGATGAAACCGGTCCCGAAGGCGGATATGGTTACCAGTGGTGGACCATGGCCAATTCGCCCGCCTATTCGGCCATCGGACTGCAGGGGCAGTACGTCTACGTAGATCCCGCCAGCCGGACCGTGGTGGTCAAGCTGAGCTACTTCCCGCCCATGGAAGGCAGCGTCGGACAGGAAACCATGGCGTTCCTTGCCGCCGCCTCTGCGTGGAAGCCGGCACAGTAAGCAATAACAAGAGGGAGGATACCATGAAGACTCAGTATCTACTGGGCTGCGCGATGACGCTTGCCCTTTTCACCCAGCCAGGCATCGCGTTTGCACAAGCGGCCCAGGATACGGCCAGCGCGTCGGAGGAAGCGAGCGAGGGCGTTGGCGAGATCATCGTCACGGCGCAGCGTCGCAAGGAAAAGCTCCAGGACGTCGCCGTCTCCGCAACCGCCTTCGATGCCAGTGCGCTGGCCGACAAGGCGGTGACCAACCTGGCGGACCTGCAGAATGCCAGCCCCGCGCTGTCCATTTCCGATGGTGGCATCACCCAGTCGATCAACATTCGCGGCATCGGCCTTGCCAGCAATTCGCCAAGCGTGACGGCAGGCGTCGCAACCTATGTCGACGGCCTGTTCCAGCCGCCGATCGTGCAGGCCAACAGCTTCTACGACCTTGCCAGCGTCGAAGTGCTGCGCGGGCCGCAGGGGACGCTGGTCGGTTCCAACTCCACCGGCGGCGCAATCTTCATCAACACGCAGAACCCGCTGCTTGACGCCGGGCTTGGCGGCTATGCCATGTTCGGCGGCGGCAACTACAACTCGGTCCAGTCCGAAGCCGCGGTGAACCTGCCCTTGTCCGATACCTTCGGCTTCCGCGCCGCAGGCTTCTATCGCAACCGCGACAGCTTCTACAAAAGCGTTGGGCCGGTAGGCAACGATGCCGGCAAGCTTCGCGAAGGCGGCGGCCGCTTCACCGCGATGTGGAAGCCGGGCTCGTTCCAGGCCGTTGCCAAGGTCTCGTTCAACGATCGCGACACCGGCGGCTATGCCTATCGCCCGATCCTCGGCACGCCGTACGACGCCTTCCGCGTTGGCGATATCCGCACGATCAGCTTCGACACGCCCGTCGCCAACCGCGAACGCGCATTCCAGGCCAGCCTCGAACTGCGGCAGGAGCTGGCCAGCGGCATCACCCTGCGTTCGGTCACCGGCTACCAGAACAAGCGCATCAATGCCCTGAACGACGTCGACGCCTCGGCTGGCCCCGGCGGCATTGCCGAAGACTACTTCGCCGGCGAGAAAGTCTACACGCAGGAAATCAACATCATCTCGCCCACCGAGGGCCGGTTCGACTGGATCCTTGGCGGATACTTCCAGCGTAACGACATCGCGATCCGCATCCTGCAGGATCAGCAGGGTTTCCCCACCGACATCATCGGCGGCAACCAGCGCACCACCACCGGCCTGTTCGCGCAGGGTAACTACGAGATCCTGCCCGGCCTCGAAGCCCAGCTCGGCGCGCGCTATTCGACCTACAAGGCCACCGGCTATGGCGACGTGACCATTGGCGCTGGCATTCCGGGCTTCCCTCCCGGTGGCCTTGCCGTTGCCTCATTGGCGGGCAGTCACAAGGATTCGCTGGCCACCGGCAAGTTCGCGCTCAACTGGAAGGTCGATGCCGACAACCTGCTCTATGCGCTGGTCGCACGCGGCTACAAGCCGGGCGGCTTCAATTCGCCCACCTCGAACTTCGATCCGGAGCGCGTGATCAGCTATGAAGCAGGGTGGAAATCCGCCTTCCTGCGCAACCGCATCCGCACCCAAGTCAGCGCCTTCTACAACAAGTACGCCAACTTCCAGTTCAACGTCGTGGAGCCGAGCACCGGCTTTGCGGGCGTGGAAAACATTTCGACCGTCGAGATCAAGGGCATAGAAGCACAAGTGCAGGGGCGCTTCGGTGGCTTTGGCTTCGACGCCAATGTGGCCTTCGTCGATTCTGACCTCGCCAGCGTCACTTTCGTCAACACTCGCCAGCTCGGCGGTGCCAACCTCGGCCCGCAGTGCCCGGCAGGCACGCCGTCCTCGCCACCATTCTGCTTCGATTATGCACCCTTCATCCAGACGACCGGCGGAGGCCCCAACCTCTATGCGCCGCGCTGGACGTGGGGCGGCGGCGTCGAATACGAGATCCCGCTCGGCGGCGAGATGTCGCTGACGCCGCGGGTGAACTATGCCTATGTCGGTGAGCAGTTCACTTACATCGGCTACTCGCCGCTGTCGGACCGCCTCAACCCGCGCGGCCTGCTCTCGGCGATCGTCACGCTCAGGATCAACGACAGGCTGAAGCTCGAGGCCTGGGGCACGAACCTGACGAACAAGGACTATATCACCGGCCAGTTGAACTCGAACGAGTTCTACGGTGCGCCGCGTGAGTATGGGGTCAAGCTGAACGTCACCTTCTGACGCGTAGGGGCCGGAGCGGAAGGACTGTTCCGGCCCCCTATAGCCTGGCAAGCGATTGGCACACCTGCCGCACCAGATCGGCCTGTCTGCCAACGCCCGCCTTGGCCAGCGCGCTTTTGAGCTGCATGCGCGCCGTGCCCTCGGCAATGCCGCGATGCGACGCGTAGTCCTTGACCGTCATCCCCCCGACCAGATGCGCGGTCAGGGTCGCTTCGGCCATCGTCAGTCCGAACAGGCTGGCCACTTCGGCTGCATCGATCCGGGGAGCCGTGCCGGGCGAGCAAAGCGCCAGCAAGGCAAGGTTGCGTCCCCATTTCCGCTTGTCTGCCGCATCGCGGCGCAGCACGCGCAAATGCAGGACTTCGGCCGGCTGCTCACCGGGCACGCGGCAAGTGTCGCCCAGCGTTCCCGCGATCGCGGCGCGGACAACGCCGGTGGCTTCGCTCGCGCCAAACCGCAATCTGCCGCGCACCTGGGTTACCTGCGGCAAGGCATCGATGAGCGCCTCGGCAGCAGCGTTCATCCAGTGAATGCCGAGATCAGCGTCGCAGGCGACCAGCGCCAGACTGGTGGAGTCCATGAAGGCCTCGGCAACCGAGAGGCGCGCCTCGTATCCTGCCATGCTCGTCACCAGCCTGGAGACCTGCCGGAAATGTGGCAGCAGCAGGTTGAGGAAGCGCAGGTCCTCCTCGGTCATGTCGCGCCCGTCGCCAGCGTGGCGATGAAAGATCAGCGTCGTATGTTCGCCAGGCACGGTCTTGCAGCCGAGCCAGAACCCCGCGCCAAGACCGCAGCCCGCGAGGCCACGCCTGAGAGCCTCCCGATCGCTCGCCGTCAGGGCAATGCTGCGCTGGTCGCTTTCGATCTCGTCCTGCCCACGCGGTTCGGTGTCGCGGCGAAACCGCGGGTTGAGGGGAGAATTCGCCCAGGTGTCGTGCGTCTTGGCTTCCTGGGTGGACCAGGTGTCACGCAGACTGGTGACCGGCACCAGATCGTCCCCGTCGGTTACCAGCCGCTGCAATACCGCGCTTGCCACGCCCAGGCGCAATTTGATCGCGTCGAGAACCTCGGTCCAGCGAGCATCCTCGCCGACCGCGCCGTACATGGCCGCAACGAGATCATTGTCGCTCACCCTCGGCCCGCACTCCTTTTCGCACTGCCCATCGTTCCAGGTTTCAGGGCTTGCCGGGGCTTTAACCGAGTTTGCGGTCCGGCGATACCGTTTCCGCTACGCGGTCTGCCGCCACGTGCCGCTGCATCACGATGGCGCATCGGGCTGCCGCTCCGGCGCTGCAGACGCGAAAGCGGCAAGCTTCATGCATTCGCCCTCGATCGCGGCAATCCGCCCGAAGTCGAACCTTGCGCCAAAGCGGCGCGCATTGCCCAGTTGCGGCACCAGCACCACGTCGGCCAGCGTACGCTGATCGCCAAAGCAGTAGGGACCCTCGAAATCCGCGATGAGAGTGGCAAAGGCACTCAGGCCGCTTTCGATGACCTCGGCCGCCCAGGCATTGGTCTCGCTTTCAGCCAGGCCACGCCGCCGAAGCATCTTGAGTACCTTCAGGTTCTGCACCGGGTGGATATCGCAGGCGATGACTTGCGCAGCGGCGCGAACTTTGGCGCGCTCCAGCGGCGTTGCCGGCAGGAGCGGGGGCTGGGGATGCAACTCGTCGAGATATTCGCAGATCGCAAGGCTCTGGGTGAGGACGTCGCTCCCGGTGGCCAGCGCTGGCACGAACCCTTGCGGATTGAGCGCAAGGTAGTCCGGCGCCTTCTGCTCGCCCGCCCGCAAGTCGTGCGCTACGCCCTGCCATTCGAGCCCCTTGAGGCCAAGTGCGATGCGTACGCGCCACGTCGCCGTAGAGCGCCAGAAACCATGCAGGATCAATGTGTCAGTCATGATTCGTCCACCAGCCATGCCGGTGGTATCGCCCAAGACCAAGCTCGATGCCATCCCGCGTCCATCCGCTCGGACCACCACCAAAGGTCGCCCGGCCTGGTTGTCCATCACTTTCGGGAAGGTTTCGCGGCATTGCGTATAGTGGCGGAGACGGAGGGATTCGAACCCTCGGTACCGGATTTACCAGTACGACGGTTTAGCAAACCGTTGGTTTCAGCCACTCACCCACGTCTCCGGATCGCAGCGGCGAGGGCGCGCTATAACGAGGGTTGTGGGGGGCGGCAAGGGGCTGTCGGGCAAAAATCCGGCCAAATCGAAAATCATCCCGGGAAGGCGGTTCGCCGCGTTTTGGACTCGGCTCATCGCCGGTTCATTGTCGTGGCGTCAGCCTTGGATTCTGCATGAAGGGCAGGGGTGCGCAAATGCGCGCGAAGATCGGGACGGACGGGAATCATGATCACATTGTCGAAAGCGCGCACCTTGGTAACCGGCCTGGCCGCTTGCCTTGCGCTCACCACCAGCGCCGCTTTCGCGCAGGTCCAGACGATCGATCCCAATGCCGTGATCGACGGTGACCTGGCGCCCCAGTCCAATCCGCCCGCCTCGGCGCAAGGGCCTGCGGCAACTCCCGCCGGTGCCGAGGCCGGGTCGCTTCCCGCGCTCCCCGCCGATGCCCCGCCGCCCGCCTCGGTGCCCTATCAGACCCCGGCGCCGGCCACGGTCCCGCCTGCGCCCGCAGCGGCAACGCCTCAATCGGCAACCGGCAGCACCTACAAGGACGATGACCTGATCGGTGCTGCCGAGGGTGTGTTCGGCAAGGGCGCTGCAGGCTTGGCCGATCTGATCAAGGACCTGCTCAAGAAGCAGGGTGAGCCCAATGCCTACATCAAAGGCCGCGAAGCCGGCGGCGCGCTGGTCGTTGGCTTGCGCTATGGCTCGGGCACGCTGCACCACAAGGTCGAGGGCGAGCGTCCGGTCTACTGGACCGGCCCGTCGATCGGCTTCGACGCGGGCGCCAATGCCGCCAGTACCTTCGTGCTGGTCTACAACCTGTTCGACAGCGAAGAGCTCTACAAGCGCTTCCCGGCGGGCGAGGGGCAGGCCTATCTCGTGGGCGGTTTCCACGTCAGCTATCTGCGCAAGGGCGATACCGTGCTGATTCCCGTCCGCTCCGGCGCAGGGCTGCGCCTTGGCATCAACGGCGGTTACATGAAGTTCTCGCGCAAGCAGAACTGGTTCCCATTCTGACGGTTTCGCGCAATATCGCTGCAAATTGTCCCCCGCATACCTTATAATTGAAATGTAGGGTTGCCCCCGAGGCCTTCCGGCGGCATGGAGCCGCCGCAATTTGCTCCCCGCAAAGGAAGGCCTCATGCTCGAAAATCTTGCCGCCCAGCCCGCCGACGCACTTCTGGCGCTGATCAAGCTCCAC
>JBEQCK010000086.1:0-14480 GCA_041639335.1 Novosphingobium sp. | reverse complement strand
CCTCCGTCAGCCGCTGACGCGGCTGCCACCTCCCCATTTGCACTTCGTGAAAATGGGGAGGATCAAGGGGAGGTGCTGCCGATTTGGACCTTGGAGCGGGCGGGCTAGACCTGCGCCCACAGATGCGGGTTGCATGCGCGAGCGATAGCGCCCAGACCCTTGTCCCATGCAACCTCATGTCATCGCCGCCGTTTTGTGGGCTGTCATTCTGGGCGGGGCGGGCGGGATCCTGACCGAGATCGGGCCGTGGTATCGCAATCTCAAGAAGCCTTCGTGGCAGCCGCCGGACTGGCTGTTCGGCCCGGCCTGGACGGTGATCCTGGGGCTGGCGGCGTGGGCTGCGGTGCTGAGCTGGGATGCCGCCGCCGACGAGGCCGGGCGGATGACGGTGATCGCGCTGTTTGCCTCGAATTTCGTGTGTCACTTCCTCTGGTCGCCGCTGTTCTTCACCCGCAAGCGACCGGACTGGGCGCTGGTCGAGGTGGTGCCGCTGTGGCTTTCGGTGCTGGCGCTGTGCGCGATGCTGCGCGAGTTCTCGGTGCTGGCGAGCTGGCTGATCGTGCCCTACCTTGCCTGGGTGAGCTTTGCCGCCTGCCTGAACCTTGCGATCGTGCGGCTGAACCGGCCTTTCGGGGACGTGAGGGAAATCTCGTAGACTTGTGAAGTGCCGCACATTTTTCTGCGACGACCTGAGCTAATCAGCCCTTGCGACCCGAAGGGCTCTGCGAGTCAGAGTTCCTGAACTTCAAGGGGACGGCGCGAGCGATCGCACCGTCCCCCTTTTTTGCCCTACGTGGTCACGCGGCCAGCGCGAGGTTCTTGGTGTCCTTCGTGGTGGGGACGAAGGGCAGGTAGGAAACGCGGTTGCGCACGGCGAAGGTGATCGTGTGGGTGCCGGCGGGCAGGCCGCCGTTGAGCACGATGATCCGGGCCTTTTCGCCGAAGTTCCAGCGGTCGTCGTAGACCGTTTCCATCTCGTCGAGCGTGTAGATCTTGCCGCGTACGGCAAAGCGCACGGCTTCGCGCGGCTGCACTTCACCGTCGACGGTGACCTGGATGTCCTCGATCATCGAGAGGCCAAGGCCACGGTAGTAGGGCAGGCGCCCGAGGAAGGAGAAGCCGCCGTCTTCGCTGCGGAGGCTGTCCTCGACGATCATCTTGTTGTCCATCATGGGTCAGGCGCTCCTTATTCTGCGGCTTCACGGGCAGCTTCGGCGTCAGCCGAGGCGGTGGGCGAGGTCAGAAGCGTCGGCACTTCGGTTTCGCCGAGGAGCTTTGCGAGCATGACCTGCTGGCGGCGGACCTGTTCGACCGAGTCCGGTTCAACCGCGTCCTCGATCCAGCGGTTGCCTTCGTATTCCGAGCAGATGTAGCCTTCGTAGCCGCCCTGTTCGAGGACCTTGACGATCTGGTCGTAGGGGATCGAAGGCTCCACGTAGTCTTCGGTGACTTCGTAGAACTTGCCGTGGATGTTGTGGATGCGCGGCATGAAATCAAGCATGCGCTTGGGTTCGAACGCGGCGTTGTGGCGCATGGTTTCGGCCATGGCGATGGCAGGCCCAGTGCCGCCCATCTCCTGCACGCCGAGGATCACGTATTCCGACAGGACGCGGTCCTCGTAGGCTTTCTCGATGTAGTCGGCGATGTTCTTCGGCACGCCCATGCGCATGAACTTTTCCTTCCACACCGGCGGGAAGGCGTGGAGGAACATGCCCATGTCGGGCAGGAAGCCCAGCGCGTCCGAGCCGGACTTTTCGAAGGCCTCGGCGTGGCGGATGATCCACGGGTGATCGAAGTGCAGCGGGGCGTGAACCTCGATCAGGATCTTGATGCCGTGCTCCTCGGCATAAGGCGCGGCGGCAACCAGCACTTCGGGCGCGATCGAGACGAGGGCGCGGATGTACTTCGCGCCAAGGCGGGCACCGAATTCGATGTCCTTCTTCACGCTGGCGACCTGCTCTTCCAAGGGCATGATGCGGCCCTTGTAGCGCTTGTAATCGAGCATGAAGTCATGACAGACGGCGACGCAATCGTGCTGCCTGATCATGCGGTGCCAGTTGGCGATCTCTGCCTCGGCCACGTCATATTCGGGCCAGCCCCAGAACGATTGTTCGCCGATGACCTCGATGCCGCGGGCGCCGAGTTCGGCGCTGGTGCGGATGCAGTCCTCGAGGGTCATCCTGCCCTGGAAGGTCTCGTTCTGGTAGGAATAGAGGCTTACGCCCCTCTTGATCTTGGACACACGTCACCTCTTGGCGGGGTTGTTGCGGATAGCGGGGCGCGCACTGACATTGCGGCCTGAGTTTGAGGCGGGAAGGCGCGCGCGCAGGCGCTGGCCTTTCGCTCTCTCCAAAGGGTCTGCCGCCCTCTATTGGAATGGATATTCTACTAATTTGCAGGCAGCGTCAAGTGTCGCTTGACCACTGTTTTAGAATCACCATATTTATTCTGAATTGCCCGGGGCGAGCACGAGGGCGTGCTGTGCGACATGATGGCAAAGGGAGATGGCGATGACGGCAAGGATATGGCGCGCAGGCGTGATCGGCCTGCTGGCAAGCGTGGCGCTGGTTGGCCCGGTTTCGGCAAAGGACGACATGGCCGCGATAAAGGCCGAGCTGCAGACGCTCAAGGCCGAGGTTCAGGGCGCGCGCGACCGGGCGGCGGTGGAGAACCTGTTCTCCCGCTACATGTATCTGCACAACGCCTTCCGCGATACCGACATCATCCCGCTGTGGGCGAAGAAGGGCACGCCCGACGTGCGTTCGCAGTACAGCAACCTTGGCGTCTATACCGACTGGGACAAGATCATGTCCTACCACCAGGGGCGCCCCGCACCGGTAAGCAAGCTGGTGTTCCACTACATCACCACGCCGATGATCGAGGTGGCGGGCGATGGCCAGACCGCCAAGGGCCTGTGGATCGTCAACGGCCTGGAATCGGGGCTGGTCGATCCCGAACACGCCAAGAACATGCCCGCGTGGATGTTCGAGAAGGATCTGGTGCAGGGCAAGAAGGTGTGGATGCACAACGTCTATCTCAAGTACGGGATCGACTTCATCAAGCAGGACGGTGAGTGGAAGATCTGGCACTTCCACTGCTTCGAGGTGGCGCGCGCGCCTTATGGCATGGGCTGGATTCCCTTTGCCGCCGCAGCGCAGGACGATGCCTTCAATGTCGACCTGATGTATGTCGGCGATGACGGCAAGCCGGTGTTCATGCCCAAGGTCGACGGGCCGGCGACCGTGCTGTCGAACACCTATCGCACCGATACCTCGCAGAAGCTCGAGGCGCGGCCGCCCGAGCCCTATCGCACGTTCAGCGAAACCTTCGCATATTAAGGGCGGCATGATCCGGACCATGACTGTTGCCGGGGCCTTGGCTCTGGCGCTCGCATCGCAGATCGCCCTGGCGCAAGGCGTGGTTGCAACCAGCGGCGGCGCGGTGCGCGGGACGGTGAACGGGAAGGCCGAGGCGTTCCTCGGGCTTCCCTATGCCGCGCCGCCGGTTGGCGCGAACCGCTGGCGCGAGCCGCAGCCGGCAGCGGCGTGGAGCGGGGTGCGCGACGCATCGGCCTTTGGCCCGGTGTGCCAGCAGGGCGTGCCTGCGCCATGGGGGCCATACACCGCAGAGTTCCTTGCCGCCCCGCCGATGAGCGAGGATTGCCTGACGCTCAACGTGTGGAAACCGAAAGGCGCGGCGAGGAAGCTGCCGGTGCTGGTCTATATCCACGGCGGCGGCTTTGGCGGCGGGGCGGGCAGCCTGCCGATCTATGACGGGGCGAAGCTGGCCGCCAGGGGCGCGGTCGTCGTCACGATCAACTACCGCGTCGGCGTGTTCGGCTTCATGGCCCACCCGCAGCTGACGGCGGAATCGCCGCTGGGCTCTTCGGGCAATTATGGCCTGCTCGACCAGATCGCCGCGCTGAAATGGGTGCGGGCCAATGCCGCGGCATTCGGCGGAGACGCCGGCAACGTGACCGTTTCGGGCGAAAGCGCGGGCGCGGCTTCGGTGGCGGACCTCATGGTGTCACCCATGGCAAAGGGCCTGTTCGACAAGGCCATCGCCTTCAGCGGGGCGAGCATGGCGGTGGAAGTGCCGCCGCTGGCCCGGGCCGAGGCAGTGGGCAGCGATCTTGCGGCGAAGCTCGGCAAGGCTTCCATCGCCGACATGCGCAGCGTTCCCGCCGAGGCGCTGGTCGAGGCGACGCGCTATGTTCCGGGCGCGACGAGCGGGCCGCCGCCCTTGCGCTTCGTGCCCAACGTCGATGGCAAGGTGGTGCCGTTCGATCCGGTGCGCGCCAGCGGGCCGGTCCAGAATCCGGTGCCGCTGATCACGGGGTACAACAGCGCCGAAATGATCGACATGGCGGTGCGCACCCCGGCGCAGTTCGAGGCGGCGGTGCGGGCGCGCTATGGCGATCTTGCCGATCGCCTGCTGGCGCTTTACCCCCATGCGACCGATGCCGAGGCGGTGGCTTCCAACGCGCTGATCGCGCGGGACCGCTACATGGCCGGCCTGCTGCTGTGGTCAAAGGAGCGCACGCGCAGCGCGCGGCAGCCGGTCTACGCCTATCTGTATGACCATGCCTATCCGGTGGCGAAGGGCGGCCAATCGTGGGGGGCGTTCCATTCCTCGCAACTGCCCTATGTGTTCGGCAACATCGGCATTGGCGATCGCGCCTGGACGGCGGCCGACGGGCGCGTGGTCAGGCAGTGGCAGGACCGCCTGCTGGCGTTCATGCGGACCGGCAGGCCCGGCGCAGGCTGGACGGCGGTGGGCCGGGCCAGTGCAACGGTCATGGGGCTGGGTGACAGTGAAGCGATGCGGCCGGCGGTGTCCTCGCCAGAAAGGTTCGAGGCGTTCAGGGCCTATGCCGCAAGTGGCGGGAAGCTCGGATTGATGTAGAGAAAGTGCTCTAGGTAACAATACGTTAGGCGGGCGACGATAGATTTAGGCTCCTGATCGTAGGAAGAACCCGAGTTTTGGGTCTTGGGTTTCCTTTCAACTACGGAGAACGCCTTGCCGACGGGACGATCAACGCCGGGACGCTATGCGCAGATGCTTGCGCGGTCCGCTACTGCCGCAGTCTGCGCCGGGCCTGACAACCTGATCCTTTCGTGGAATTCCGCGGCCGAGGCGCTGTTCGGCTTCAGCGCCGCGCAGGCCATCGGCAAGCCGCTGACGATCATCATGCCCGAGCGTTACCACGCCGCGCACGAGGCCGGGCTGGCCCGCGCCGTCAGGAGCGGCAAGGCGCGGCTGGCGGGCAAGGCGGTCGAGATGCTGGTGCGCCATGCCGACGGGCACGAGATCCCGGTCGACCTGTCGCTGTCGATGTGGGAGGAGAACGGCAAGCCGATGTTCGGCGCGCTGATCCGCGACATCACCGACCGGCAGGCGGCCAAGCGCCGGCTCGAACATCTGGCGCACTGCGATACGCTGACATCCTTGCCCAACCGCAATGCCTTGAACGTCCGGCTGGAAGAGGCGATTGCCCGCGGCCCGTGCGCGCTGATGCTGCTCGACCTCGACGGGTTCAAGGACATCAACGATACACTGGGTCACAGCGTGGGCGACCTCCTGCTGGCCGATGTGGCGCGGCGGATCGAAGGCTGCGTGGGCGATGCGGACATGGTGGCGCGGTTCGGCGGCGACGAGTTCGCCATCGTCCTGTCCGATTGCAGCAATCCGCTGCGGATCGATTCGCTGTGCCGCGCGATCTTTGACAGCCTTGCCCCCTCGTTCCAGGTCAACGGCAAGAGCGTGTTCGTCGGCACCAGCATCGGCATTGCCATGGCGCCGCAGGACGCATCGAGCGTGGACCAGCTGCTGTCGCGCGCGGACCTTGCGCTATACAGTGCCAAGGCCGAGCATGGGGCGCAGCGCAAGTACTACATGCCGGCGATGCACAACCAGTCGGAACAGCGCCAGAGGCTGGGTGCGGAACTGCGCGAGGCCTTGCCGCAGGGGCAGTTCGTGCTGCACTTCCAGCCCCAGGTCTCGCTCGAGGACAAGTCCTTGCTGGGCGTGGAGGCGCTGCTGCGCTGGCGGCACCCGCAGTTCGGATTGCTGCACCCCGATGCGTTCCTTTCGGTGCTGGATGACAGCGTTGTGGCCGAGGACGTGGGCGACTGGGTGATCGACGAGGCCTGCCGCGTGGCGAGCACATGGCGCAGCGCAGGGTTGGGCGAAGTGCGCATGGCGGTGAACCTGTTCGCGGCGCAACTGCGCTCGCCCCGGCTCTATGGCGTGATTGGCGAGGCCTGCCGCAAGCACCGCATTGCGCCGACCCAGCTGGAAATCGAGATCACCGAGAACATCGTGATCAAGCACAATGACGAAGTTGCCACCATGCTCAAGCGCCTGAAGACGCTGGGCGTGGACATTGCCTTCGATGATTTCGGCACCGGTTATGCCTCGCTCAGCCTGCTGCAGCGCTATCCGCTGGACCGGCTCAAGATCGACCGCTGCTTTGTCGAGGCGATCCACCGTTCCGATGCCGATGCGGCGATCGTCGATGCGGTGCTGCAGATGGCGCACACGCTCGGCCTCGAAGTGATTGCCGAAGGCGTGGAAACGCGCGAGCAGGAACGCGTGCTGCGCGAACTCGGCTGCAAGGAAGCGCAAGGGTTCCTTTATGGACGCGCGGTTGCGGCAGACGAGATCGTCCGCCTGTTCGGGCCTGTTCCGCAGGTGTGGGTGGCAGCTGCGCGCTAGGCGAAGGCCATGGTTGAACCTGGCCGCACCCGTCTTTCCGCTGCCCTGCCCGTCGGTCAGGGCTTGGTCGGATAGTCCTTTGCTTCTTCCAGCACCGGCAGGGTGACCTTGCCGGTGGCGGCCCATTCGGTGCCGCGCAGGATCAGGGTCTGCAGCGGCTGGAAGTGCAGCGAGACTTCATCGTGGCCCAATGTGATCGAGAAGACGCGGCCCTTGCCGTAGTCCGCGGTCCAGACCTGCGGGTGATCGGCGTCGATGCCTTTCATGGCCTTGAGCTTTTCGGGCGTGTAGGCAGCGGCGGGGTACTTGGGGCCGGTGAGCTTCGGGTCATAAGCGGCGGCAGAATCGTGGGCGGTGGCGAGGACGTGGATCTTCGCGTCCGGGTCCATGGCCATGTTGGTGTACATGTCGTCGTTGTAGGTCCACACGAACTCGCGCATGCCCGCAGTGACCGGGTGGGTGCGGTCAACCAGGTGGACGGGGAAGGCGCCGGGAGGCGCTCGGCGGCTTGAGCCGGGCTCCATCGCGCCGCCGATCAGCTTCTTGTATTCGGGAATGTCGCGCCCCCAGGTGAAGCTTGAGTGATAGGCAACGAGACCGCCGCCTTCGCGGACATACTGGTAGAGCGCCTTGAACGCGCCGTCCGACCATACCTTCTGCACCGGATCGGCATAGTTCCAGCGGCTGGAATAGTTGAGCAGGACGACGTCGTAGGCCTGCAGCGTTTCCAGCGTGCCGTTGTCGAAATCCTCGGTCACGCGCACGTCGAAGCGCTTGGTGTCCTGCATCATGGTGCGCAGCATGTTGTTCACGCCGGTCCAGTCATGCTCGTAGGAATTGCGGCCCGAGATGATCAGCACCTTCACGCGGTTTTCGGCAGGATTCACCGGGATGGCCACGCGCTGCACGGTCTCGGGCGGGCGGTAATCGATGGTGACGATGACCTGCGCCATGGCGGGCACGGTGATGGTGGCCGCGAGTGTTGCGGCAAGGAGCTTCTTCACAGGTCTTCTCCCTTATTCGGCCCCTAGACCGCTGATGCGGCCTGGCGTGCGGCGATATCGTTGCGAATGGTTTCGTGGAGGCCGTCCATCGGCCACATCAGGACGACCACGGTCTGCAGGGCGAGCAGGACCACGGCGCTGCCGTAGTAGGTCCAGCGGATCGCTTCGCGCGCGGTGTCGGTCACGGCATCGGGGGCATAGCCGGCTGCGCCGAGCATGAAGGCGAAGCCTGCGGTGCCGATGGCCATGCCGACCTTGGTCGAGAGGCTGATGCCGGCCGAGAGCAGGCCCTCGCGCCGGGTGCCGAACTTCCATTCGTGGTAGTCCACCGTCTCGGCGATCATCGCAAAGGCGGCGGTGATGGTGATCGAGGTGGCAAGGCAGGCGGCGATGTAGAGCGTGAGGAATGCAGCCGTGTTGCCCTGCGCCAGTGGCAGCACCGCGAAGATCACCGCGGCCAGTGCAAGGACGAAGGCGCTGCCCTTGCGGATGCCGGTGCGGGCAAGGATCGGCGGCGCGACGAACGAGGACAGCAGCAGCATGCCCGAGACCGCCGGGAGCATGACCGAGATCAGCCAGGGTTGGCGCATCACGTCGATGGCGAAATAGGCGGTCGCGCTCATCATCAGGCCGAAGCGGATGAAGTAGAGCAGGCACGAGGCGAAGACGACGGCCCAGGCCTTGTTGCGCAGCATTTCCTTGACCGCAGGGCCAATGGCGAAATCGGGCGAGGAGCCGTCCTCGAAGCGTTCCTTGCAGTTGGCGAAGAGGGCGAGCGTGCAGGCAAGGCCGATGGCGGCAAACAGCATCGCGACGTACTGGAAGCCCTTGTTCTGGTCAGCGCCGCCGAACACGCCGACCAGCGGCATGACCGCCGCCGTGCCGAGCACCACCGAGATCGAAGTGCCCACGCCGCGCATGCCTGAGAGCTTGAGGCGCTGTTTCGGGTCCAGCGTCATCATCGGCATCAGCGCGGTGTAAGGGATGGCTTGCACCGACATCAGGATGCCAAGCGCCTTGAAGGTGACGAAGGCATAGACGAGCTGTGCGCTGTCGCTCCAGTCAGGCACGTGGAACAGCGCCACGGTGAGCAGGGCATAGGGCAGGGCGGTGAACAGGAAGTAGCCGCGCGTGCGGCCCCAGCGGCTGCGAGTCTTGTCGACCAGGATGCCGACGACGGGATCGATCACCGCATCGAGCAGGCGCGCGATCAGGAACACCGTGCCCACCCCTGCCGCCGGCATGCCGACGACATTGGTGTAGTAGAACAGCAGGAACCCGCTCGCCATGTTGTAGGCAAGGCTGGTGCCCATGTCGCCCATGCCGTAGCTGAGGTGTTCGGCGAAGCTCAACTTGTCGTTTGCCACATTCCTCTCCCGGACCGCAGCGTTATGTCTTGATCAGAGCGCCAGCGTCTTGCGGGTCAGCTCGAGCGACTGGTCCATCGGCAGGGTGGGGAAGTATTCCATGCCAATGGAGCCGGTGTAGCCGAGGCGTTGGAGCGTCCCCATCACGTGCGCCCAGTCGACCGTGCCGGTGCCGGGTTCGTTGCGGTCGTCCATGTCGGCAACCTGGACGTGGGCGACGAGGTGGATGCGGCCATCGAGGACCTGCGCAATGTCCTCGCCCATCACGGCGCTGTGCCACACATCGTAGAGCAGGCGCAGATTGGGGCTGCCGACGGCTTCGACCAGATCGAGGCCGAGCGTGGTGCTGACGAGGTACATCGCCGCGAACAGGCGGGTGTTCAAAGGTTCGAGCAGCAGGGTGACGCCGGCTGCTTCGGCAAGGGCGGCGGCTTCCTTCAGCGCGGCGACGGCGTTGGCGAAGTGGTCGTCCTCGCTCATGCCTTCGACCTTGAAGCCCGAGGCGACGATCAGCGGCGGCTTGCCGAGCGGGGCGGTGGCGGCGATGGTTTCGCGCACGGCGGCGACCATCTCGGCGCGCTCTGCCGGATCGACGATCGAGCGGCGCGGATCGACGCAGATGCCGGTGAGCTTTACCCCGGTTTCGGCAAGGGCCGCGCCGATCGCCTCGACCGGCTTGTCGCGCCAGAGGTGGAATTCGGCCAGATCGAAGCCCCCGGCCTTGGCGGCGCGGATGCGGTCGGCAAGGTCACCGGCTTCGGCGAATTGCCATTCGATACAGGATGAAAGTAGGCCAAAGGAACCAGAAACGTCAGCAGGCACGTCGATCTCCCAATCGGCGGCCCCATGCTGGCGCATGTTTGCCTGGCGGCGAAACGGGCCGCTACTTTATTGGAATTACCATTCGCATTGCCGCGCAGCGAGGTCAAGGGGGCAGTGGTCCAATTGGAAGCAACATTCTGAAACGGTTCAGACGACGAACTGAAAAATAGAATGCATATTCCAGAATATGCGTTCGCAATCCGGCAGAGGACGGAAAGCGCGCCAGTTTTGGGAGGAAACATCAATGAAACTCAACGGATTCAAAATCCTGCTGCTGTGCGGCGCAGGGGCCGTCGCGCCATTTTCAAGCGCGATGGCGCAGAGCGAGTCGGACGAGGCAACGGACCCCAATGTCATCATCGTGACCGCGCAGAACCGTTCGCAGAACGTGCAGGACGTGCCGATTGCGATCAACGTGGTGGATGGCGAAGCGCTCAAGGCTTCGGGCGTGACCGATCTTCTCTCGCTGCAGCGCGTGGCGCCGGTGCTGCAGATCGTCAACGACACCAACCTGACCCGCGTGACCGTTCGCGGCGTCGGTTCGAACAGCAACGACGAGGCGCAGGACCAGGCCATCGCCATCAATATCGATGGCGAATACATCAACCGCCCGGTGGTGCTGAACGCCGCGCTGTTCGACATGGACCGGGTTGAAGTGCTGCGCGGGCCGCAGGGTACGCTCTATGGCCGCAATGCCACCGGCGGCGCGGTGAATTTCATCACGCGCAAGCCGGGCAGCGAATTCGCCGCCAACGGCAGCGTCAGCTATGGCAACTTCAACCACGTGATTGCCGAAGGCGGCGTGACCGTGCCCTTGGGCGATGTCGGCGGCATCCGCGTTTCGGGCATCTATTCGGACCGCGACGGCTACAATTTCCATCCCAACATCAACGCGCGCAGCGGCACCGACAACACCTGGGGCGGCCGCGCGAGCCTGCGGCTGGAGCCGGTCTCGGGCCTCAAGATCAATGCCGCGATCGAGCGCGTGGAGCAGGACGTGATCCTGCCCAACCAGGCGTTCATCAATTTCAACGCTCCGGGCAATTCGCCGGGCGCAGGCTGTACGGCCAACCCCGGCTGGGTGGAGATTGCCCCTGCGGTGCCCGGCACGCAGTGCATTCCGCAGAACACCAACAACCTGTCTAACGTCAATCGTTCGGTCTACAACGCGCCGAACACCGGCCTTGGGCGCAACAATCTCAGGTCGACCGCGGCGCGCGGCAGCATTGCCTATGACTTCGGTGGCGCGACGCTCAGCTATATCGGCGGCTATCGCTTTACCGACCTCGACGCGAGCATTGCGCTTTCGCCGGGCTATCGCTTCAACACCTTCGTCCAGGAAACCCGGACCCACAGCCACGAACTGCGCCTCAACGGCGAGAGCGACCGGCTGGTGTGGCAGACCGGCGCGTTCTACTTCAACGAGAAGCTCGACGTGGAGCGCGGCCTTTACCGGGCCCCGCCGCCGCCGTTCCTGCTTGGCCCCAACGGCGGCTACGTGAACTACTTCTTCCGCGACGTGGAATCGCGCAGCTGGGCGGTGTTCGGCCAGGCCGACTTCAAGGTGACGGACCAGATCACGCTGGTCGGCGGCCTGCGCTATACCGACGACAAGCGTTCGGCCCGTTATCGCGACCACGGCGGCGCGATTGCCAATCCTGCGAACCCGCTGTTCAACACCGGATCAGTGCGGCCGGCCAACCCCGGCACGCCGCTGCGTAATCTCACGCTCGGCTCTGCCGCCGACAAGCTGACCTGGCTGGCGGGCGTGAACTACAAGCCCGATCCCGATACGCTGGTCTATGCCAAGGTTTCGACCGGCTTCAAGGCGGGCGGGTTCGACTCGGTCGGCCAGTATGCGCCGGAAACCAACACGGCATATGAGGCGGGGCTGAAGAAGAACTTCGGCGCATCTTCGCAGCACACCTTCAACCTTGCGGGCTTCTATTACGACTACAGGGACCTGCAGGTTTCGGTCCTGCTCGACACCACGCAGGGCGGCCGCATCTTCAACGCGGGCAAGGCGACGATCTGGGGCGTGGAAGCCGAAGCGGTGATCAAGCTTTCGGACAACGACACGTTCTCGGCCACGGCGAACTACGTCAATGCCGAATACAACTCGCTGCTGACCGCGATCCCGGTGTTCTGCGTCGGTGGTTCGGGCTGCCGTCCGGGCGGCGGCAATGGCGAACTGACCGTGGGCAACCTCGAAACGACGCCGGGCGTCGTCACCCAGCCGAACCTTGCCGGCAACACGCCGCCGATGACGCCTGAATGGACGATCACGCTGGCCTACGACAAGGTCATCCCGCTGGGCGACCTTGGCACGTTGACGGCGAGTGCGTTCTCGACCTTCAAGAGCGCCTACTTCGGCGATATCTACAACTACCGCGATTCAAGGCAGACGGCCTTTACCCAGACCGACCTGTCGCTGACCTACGCGCCCGAGAACAAGCGCTTCAGCCTGCAGGGCTTTGTCCGCAACCTCGAGAACACGCGTCCGCTGACCTATGCCGGGTTCACGGTGGCCGGGCCGGACGACATCTACAACTGGCAGTTCGCCGCGCCGCGCACTTATGGCGTGCGGTTGAGCGTGGATTTCTAATCCCGGTCTGACCGGCTGACGAATGCTGTCGAAAAAGGAGGCGGGCCTGCCGGGTCCGCCTCTTTTTGTGGCGCGCGATGATATTGCCAAGCAACCGGCGGGCGTCCACAGGGGCGGGCATGACGGAGCAGGCATGACGGATCAGGCTGGGCGCACGATGAGCGAAGATGCGGGCACGACTTTGCGGCTGGAACGCGATGGCGCGGTGGCGCGCCTGCTGATCGACCGCGCGGACAAGCGCAACGCCTTCAACATTGCCATGTGGCAGCGCCTGCCCGAACTGCTGGCGCAGGCCGACGCCGATCCGGACGTCAGGGTGCTGGTGGTGAAATCGGCCAATGGTGGCGCGTTCTGCGCGGGCGCCGACATTGCCGAACTGCTGGCCAACAAGGACGATGCGGCATGGCGGGCCGAGAACCAGCGGGCGATCAACCGCGCGCAATACGAACTGACCCGCTTTCGCCTGCCGACCGTGGCGATGGTCGAGGGGGATTGCGTGGGCGGCGGCTGCGGCATCGCGCTGGCCTGCGACATGCGCGTGGCAGGGCCGCGGGCGCGGTTCGGAATTACCCCGGCCAAGCTGGGGCTGGTCTATCCGCTGCATGACGTGAAGCTGCTGGTCGATCTCGTCGGGCCGGGGCAGGCGCGGCGGATGCTGTTTACCGGCATGCTGCTGGGGGCCGAAGAAGCGCTGTCGATCGGGCTGGTCGAGGAAATGGCCGCGAGCGAGGAGGCACTGGTGGCGCAGCTGCTGGCGGCCTCGCCGTTCTCCACGCAGGCGATCAAGGGCTTCGTGCGCAACGTGCTCGACGGGCAGGCTGGCGATGACGCCGAGAGCTTGCGGGTGTTTGCCGCGGCGTTCGAGGGTGCCGATTTCCGCGAAGGCACGACCGCCTTTGTCGAGAAGCGCAAGCCCAAGTTCTGACCACCTCGCTTGGAACCAAGTCCGGCCCACGCGGTTCTGGAAGGGTTCCAAAGAGGTAATCCATGATAGGCAAGATCATTTCCGCAGTGATCGGCAAGAAGATTGCCGATCGTACCCCCGGCATGAGCGAAGGCACCGGCGCGCTGATCGGCGTTGCCGCTGCCACGGTCATGCGGCGCATGGGCCCGCTGGGCATGCTGGCAGCCGCCGGCGGCACTTGGGCGGTTTCGCGCGCCATGAAGAAGAAGCAGGCCCGGCAGGCCGCACCGGGTGCCACCCGCACGTACTGATCCCGTTCCCCTCGGACCGTCGCGCGCCTTCCCCCCCTCCCGGCGTGCGGCGGTCCACCCCGGAAATCGAACTTCCCCAGCTTCCCCGCGTGAGGGGGCGGGCGCAGCATTCTGCGCCCTGAACCCGTGCGCGCTTTCCAAGGACACGCGCCATGGCCAAGACCGACACCCCCAACCATTCCCCCGCTCTGGACAATGGCCTTGACGACCATCAGCCCGGTGCCGGCCAGCCCGGCTACGCCACGCAGGAGGGCAATGCCGGCGAAACGCATCAGGATGCGGATGGCACCGGCGATGCTGCGGCCTATCTGACCGACAATTTCGGCCATCGCCTGTCCGACAACCAGAACAGCCTGAAAGCCGGCGAGCGCGGGCCGACGCTGCTGGAAGACTTCATCCTGCGCGAGAAGATCTTCCACTTCGACCACGAGCGAATCCCTGAACGCATCGTCCATGCGCGCGGATCGGGCGCGCATGGCGTGTTCGAGGTGACGAAGGCGATTCCCGAACTGACCAGGGCGGGGCTGTTCCAGAAGAAGGGCACGACCTGCCCGGTGTTCGTGCGCTTTTCGACCGTCGCAGGTGGCGCCGGATCGGTCGACACCCCGCGCGATGTGCGCGGCTTTGCGGTCAAGTTCTATACCGACGAGGGCAACTGGGACCTGGTGGGCAACAACATCCCGGTGTTCTTCATCCAGGACGCGATGAAGTTTCCCGACCTTGTCCATTCAGTGAAGATGGAAGCCGATC
>JBEQCK010000085.1:0-14576 GCA_041639335.1 Novosphingobium sp. | reverse complement strand
TCGCGGTCTTGCCACCGACGCTGGAATCGACCTGCGCCAGTAGTGTCGTAGGTATCTGGATGAAGCCGCAGCCGCGCTTGACCATGGACGCGGCAAAGCCGGTCAGGTCGCCGATCACGCCACCGCCGAGAGCGACGATGTTGTCCTTGCGCTCCACTTCCTGAAGCAGCAGCCAATCGACGACACGGGCAAGGTGTTCCCAGCTCTTGGTCCTTTCGCCCGCAGGAAGGACGAGCCATTCACTCTGCACGCCCGCAGAAGCGAACGAGGCTGTCACGGTTTCCTGCCAATGCGCGGCGACATTTGCATCGGTGACAATGGCAACACGGTCCTTTCGCAGGAAAGGACGGCAGTGTTCGCCCGCATTGGACAGCAGCCCGGCTTCGATGCGCACTTCGTAAGGGGCGCCAGCGATGGCGACGGGAATCACAGCCATTTGTCGATTGCCTTGAGTATCTTGTCGGCAGTCACATGATGCGGCTGCGCGCTGCTGGTGACATGGATCGGGGCCTCGGAGTAGAACGGTTCCCGTTCGGCCTTGAGGCGAGACAAGATCTCGCGCGGGTCTCCCGACCGGAGAAGGGGGCGGTTGTCCTTCCGGCCAACGCGTTCGACAAGGGTGTCGACGTCGCTGTCGAGCCAGACCGCAATGCCTTTTTCAAGGATCAGCGCGCGGGTTTCGGCATTGCAGAAAGCGCCGCCTCCGGTGGAGAGCACCTTGCGGTCCGTATGCTGCCCCGTGCCCATCAGGCGCACGATCACGCGCCGTTCGCCATCGCGAAAATATTGTTCGCCATATGTGGCGAAGATCTCGGGGATCGGCATGTGCGCGGCGCGTTCGATCTCTTCGTCGGCGTCGAGGAAAGGCAGGTGCAGCATCGTCGCCAGCTTTCTGCCGACGGTCGTCTTCCCCACGCCCATCATGCCGACGAGCACCAACGGTCGTTCGATCCGCCGCGCGATACGGGCGATTTCGGACGAGCTGAGCGGATGCGCGTCATGTTCCATTGCCGCGCCGCCTATACTTGCGCTAGTGCCCGTTGCAAGCACCGCCTCGACTGCATGGCGGTGCAAAAGGGTTTGGCGTCTGGTACCGGGTGGTTGAATGAAGAGGATTGCCATGGTCGCTCTGGCAGCAATTGTAGTGGTGGCCTTGTTGACGGTGATCTGGATCAGGGGTGGAACACAGCCGATGCAGTGGGTCGAACAGCCGGTCGGCGAACCTCCGGTCGGGAGCAAGGCACAGTGAGCAGGCGTGTGTCCGGAAGGATGGCGATCTGGCTGGGCGGCGTTGCTGTGCTTGCTTCAGTGTCCGGCGCGCTGGTCGCGCAGGAATCCCTGCTGCCGCCGGGCTTTGATAACCCGCCTGCGCCATCACGCCCTGCGCCACAGCGCTCCAGCGCCCCGGCACCGGCACGCAGCCCGGCTGCGGTGGCCGCACGGCCAGCAGCTTCGGGATCGGCCGCTCCCGTGCCGACAGCTTCGCCGGTCGTGCAACCCTTGCCTGACGAGGTGCAACCCGTCGCCACGTCCGGGGGCGGTCTCAGTGATCAGGCATTGCTCGATTCGATCGACCCGGCACTGCTCGCCAAGCTGATAGATTCGGCGCGGCCGAAGTCGGACATACCCCCAGCCGGACGGCGCAGCCTCGATGTCGTGGGCGTGATCGATCAGAGCGATGGCGGGTTTCCGGTTGGTTCGACGCACTACCTCAACGGCCCGTTCGTCGAGGGGGTGATCACGAAGATGCGCGGGCGGTTCGTGTCGCGCTGGGGCCACATCCTCGCACGCAGGGTCATTGCGAGCAGGCTGGCAACACCCGTCGGCATGAATGGGGCTGATTGGGCGGCCATCCGTGCGCAGCTGCTGCTGCGCATGGGCGAAGCGGACGCGGCGCGGGCGATGGTGCAATCGGTCGACAGCGGGAATTTCACCCGTGGTCTCGAGGACGCCGCGATGGCGAGCTTCCTGGCGACGGCGGATCCAGTGGGGCTGTGTCCCATCACAGCGCTCACGGCCGCAGGCCGGCCCGGGTGGGACTGGGAACTTTCGCGCGCGATCTGTTCGGCTTTCACTGACGAAGGTTCGACCGCGATGGCATCGCTCGACAAGGCGTTGCGCAGGGGAACCGCAACCAAGATCGACATCTTGCTGGCACAGAAGTTTGCCGGAGCGGCCACCAACGCGCGGCGTGCTGTCAAGATCGAGTGGAACGATGTGGAGGCGCTGACGCCCTGGAGCATCGGCATGTCCTTTGCGACGGGGCTTGAGCCTCCCGAGGACCTGCGCAAGAAAGCTGGCGAGAACTACGCCCTGCTGGCGGCGCGGGGGCCGATGCTGTCGCTCTATTCACGGGCCGCAGCTGCCGATGTGGGTGCCGCACGTGGCGTGCTGTCGTCCCGGGCAATGATCGATCTGTACAGCGCCATCCACGCCCAGCGGGATGCCGAGGGAGGGAATGACGCTGCGGACGAGTGGGCGCAGCGGGCCGCAACCTTGCGCACCGCCTATGTGGCCGAAGCGCAAGATGACCGGCTCGACGCGATCCGCAACCTTTGGGGCGATGGCAGCGACCCGGATCGCGCCTATGCAGGCTTGGTCCTCACATCGCATGCATCGGCACGGATGATCCCCTCCGAGGCATTGTCCGACAGTGCGGCGCCCCTGATTTCCTCGATGCTGACCGCAGGGCTCGATCGGAACGCGATAAAGTGGGCACCATTCTGCCCGGTCGGAACGGAGGCTTGGGGTTTGCTGGTCCTGTCAAATCCGGGACGGGCGAACCGCACTGGCTCCGAAGGGCTCAATGCCTTCGCCGACAATGACGATTCCGACGACGCGATCAGATCCCGCTTCCTGCTGGCGGGCATGATGGGGTTGGATCGTGTCGACCCGGCCGCCGCGCGTGACTTTGCAGGCAAGCTGGGCGTTGATTTCAACCGGCAGACCCGCTGGACCCGCGCAATCGATCAGGCTGCAGCGTCGAACAACCAGGCCTTGGTAGCGTTGCTCGCCGCCTTCGGCATGCAGGGCGATGACTGGGGCCGGATGACTCCGTTGCACCTCTATCATGTCGTGTCGGCCCTGCACCGTGTCGGGCTCGACAACGAGGCGCGCATGATTGCCGCCGAAGCCGTCGCTCGCGTCTGAGGCGGTGAAGGCCAGAGCAGAGCCTGCAGTCGAAGATTTTCTGTCGATGCTGGCTGTCCAGCGTGGCGCGGCTCCCAATACCATCGCTGCCTACCGCCGGGATCTTGCGGGCGCAGCTGAGGCGATCGGGCCTTTGTCGACTGCGACGCGTGAAGAGATTGCGCGGCTTGCCGGGGCCTTTGCGGAACTGGCGCCGAGTTCCCTGGCGCGAAAGTCGTCTGCATTGCGGCAGTTCTATGGCTTTCTCGTCGACGAAGGTTTGCGGGCGGACGATCCGTCAGGCGCCTTGCCACGACCAAAGACCCGTCGCCCGCTCCCCCGCCTGCTTGGCCACGATGAGGTCGACGCGCTTTTCAGGCAAGCGGAAGAGGATGCGACGTCCCGTACGCCCGAAAGCCTGCGGATGTTGGCGTTCCTGGAACTTCTTTACGGTTCTGGCCTGCGTGCCACTGAACTGGTCTCGCTTCCCTTGGTGGCGGTGCCGCGTGATGCACCGTTCCTGACGGTCACCGGGAAAGGAGAGACGCAGCGAATGGTGCCGGTGTCCACCAGAGCCACCAAAGCCTTGTCCGACTGGCTCACCGTGCGGGGAGGGGGCGGGCGATTCGTGTTCCCCTCGCCGCGAGGTGGGTTCCTTTCGCGCGTGCGGCTGTTTCAGTTGCTCAGGGATCTTGCGCTTCGGGCCGGACTCGATCCGGAAAAGGTCAGCCCGCATGTGTTGCGGCATGCTTTTGCCACGCATCTCCTCGAAGGCGGCGCTGACCTGCGCGTGTTGCAGACCTTGCTGGGCCACGCCGATATAGCCACCACGCAAATCTACACGCACGTCGACTCTGCGCGTCTCGTGGCCCTCGTAAACCAACGTCACCCGCTTGCCCGGAGTTGACCAAATCCGCGCTCGCGCCTAGCGGATTGGCCATGATTTCCTACCTCGAGTTCGAAAAGCCGGTCGCCGCGCTGGAAGCCCGCATCGCCGAACTGCGCCAGACGGCGCAGGGCGGAGACATCGACATCTCGTCCGAGATTCGCAGGCTTGAAACCAAGTCGGCCGAATTGCTCGCCAGCACTTACAGGGCGCTGACTCCTTGGCAGAAGACGCAGGTTGCCCGGCACCCTTCGCGTCCGCATTTCAAGGACTATGTCGAGAAGATCTTTACGGATTTCATGCCCTTGGGTGGTGATCGTCTGTTCGGGGAAGATCAGGCGATCGTCGGTGGATTTGCGAAGCTGGATGGTCGCCGGGTCATGCTCATCGGCCACGAAAAGGGCAACGACACCCAGAGCCGCATTCACCACAACTTCGGCATGGGCAAGCCCGAAGGCTATCGCAAGGCCATCCGGCTGATGGAAATGGCGAGCCGATTCGGGCTGCCGGTCGTGACACTCGTGGATACCTCGGGCGCCTTCCCGGGCGTGGAGGCGGAAGAGCGCGGCCAGGCCGAAGCCATCGCGCGGTCGACCGAGGCCTGTCTTGCGCTCGGCGTCCCGATGGTCGCGACGATCGTGGGCGAGGGCGGGTCTGGCGGCGCGGTTGCGCTGGCGAGTGCAGAGCGGGTCCTGATGCTCGAGCATGCCGTCTACTCTGTCATTTCTCCCGAAGGCTGCGCCTCCATCCTGTGGCGAACGGCCGAAAGGGCTGCAGACGCGGCAGAGGCGATGAAGGTGACGGCGCAAGACCTGCTGTCGCTCGGCGTGATCGATCGCATCGTGCGCGAACCGGTTGGAGGAGCGCACCGCGACCCTGAGGCGACTTGTGCCCTTCTCGGGAAGGCGATCGGCGAAGAACTCGATGCGCTTGTCGGAAAGCCGGCGGCCGAGCTTCGCCAGCTGCGGGCGGAACGCTTCCTGCGCATCGGCGCCTGATCGCGGGCGCCATCTGGCGCTCGGGAACTCTATTTGCGACAAGACGGTTATCGCACCAGTCCCGTAGCGGGGCGGGTGCGATGCACTCGCGTCCGTGAGATATTCGCCTTGGGGAGTTGACGATGCCTTTTTTCCGCCGTTCGCGCGCAGCGTTCCTGACTGTCTCGGTCATCGCGTTGTCGTCGCTACCTGCTTGTGTCAGTCAAACCGGCAGTCCGGCAAGCGCGCAGGGCGCTGTGCAGTCGATCAGTGCAGCCGACAAGAAGCAGGGCGCCGAGGCCCATCCACAGTTGCTGCAAGAGTTTGGCGGAGCGATGACCGGGGCTCAGGCCACATATGTGGAAACGGTCGGCAAGAACATCGCGGTACAGTCGGGCCTCAGCAACGCCCGGGGTGATTTCACGGTCACCTTGTTGAATTCACCGGTCAACAACGCGTTCGCAATCCCGGGTGGCTACGTTTACGTAACCCGCCAGCTCGCGGCACTCATGAACAACGAAGCCGAACTCGCCGGCGTGCTTGGCCACGAAGTCGGACACGTCGCTGCACGCCACGCGGCCAAGCGTGAAAGCCAGGCGACTCGAAATTCTTTGCTAGGAGCGTTGGGATCGATGCTGTCCGGCGCCTTGCTCGGCAACAGTGCCCTTGGCCAGCTGGGCCAGCAGATCTTTTCTACCGGCAGCCAACTGCTGACCCTCAAGTACTCGCGCGGCCAGGAAACCGAAGCCGACAACCTTGGCATCACCTATCTGCAGAGGGCCGGATACGATCCTCGCGCGATGTCGACGGTTCTGCAAAGCCTTGCCAATCAGAACGCACTCGATGCCAGCGTGAAGGGGACGACGAATCAGGTGCCGGAATGGGCCAGCACGCACCCTGACCCGGCATCGCGCGTCCGGGCAGCATTAACCCGAGCGGGCAACACCACCGGAAGAACGAACCGCGATGCCTTTCTCGCTGGCATCAACGGGCTGACATATGGCGACGATCCTGCCCAAGGCATCGTCGATGGTTCCAGCTTCGTGCATCCCTCCCTGAGGCTCGCTTTCCGGGCACCCAATGGCTTCTACCTCGTGAATGGCACCCGGGCGGTGTCGATCTCAGGGCAAAGCGGCAAGGGCGAATTTTCGACAGCCGCCTACAGTGGCAATCTCGAAAGTTATGTGCGCTCGGTCTTCACCAGGCTGTCAAGCCAGCAGCAACTTGCCCCTGCGACGCTAGAGCGGACCACTGTCAACGGCATCCCTGCCGTCTACGGTGCGGCTCGGGTGAACAGCGGCAACGGCCAGGTCGATGTCGTGGTGTTCGCATATGAATTCGGCCCGCAGCAGGCCTATCACTTCACGACCATCAGTCAGGCTGGACAGGCGTCGCAGTTCGATACGATGTTCCGGTCGATCCGGAGAATCAGTGCAACCGAAGCATCGGCGGTCAAACCCCGCCGTCTGTCCGTGGTAACTGTAAAATCGGGCGACACTGTCGAATCCCTTTCGAAGCGCATGGCATATACCGATCAGCCGCTTCAGCGCTTCCTGGTTCTGAACGGTCTCACTTCCGGGAGCCGCCTGGTTGCTGGGCAGAAGGTCAAGCTCGTCGTCTATTGATCTTGCCTTCGGCTGAGATCATCAGCGCACAAACGAAAAGAGGCAGGTGCCTTGGCACCTGCCTCCTGAATTCCTCTGACGAGGAGCCGACTATTAGTTGGCCTGGTCAGCGGTGTCCATGTCGTTCGACACGTCGGTGAAGGTGTTGCTCAGCGAGTTGCCCAGCGAGGTCATGGCGCCGATGGCAGCAACAGCAACGAGAGCAGCGATCAGGCCGTATTCGATCGCGGTGGCACCTTCGTTGTTGGCGAGCAGGTCACGGAAAAGCTTCATGTTCGGTCTCCTAGAGGTGGTGCTTCATTCTTCCCGTCCCGCCCCATTTTGTCCCCGGAGCGAGCATTCGTAGTATTACCTACAAAAAACTAAGGATTGGTTAATCCGTGTTCGTCTTGTTGTCGGTATTTGCATCTACAGTGACGTACAGGTTATACAGAGCTTCGGTGAAGTTCTTCATGCCAAAGGTGGCAGCAAGTCCGATCAACGAGATCAGCAAACCGTATTCGACAGCTGTAGCGCCGCTATGGTTACGGAAGAGTTTCAGAAGAAGGGTCTTCATTTCCGTTTCCATGGTTGCGGCGTAGGTTGGTCTACGTTGGCAATCCTAAGAAAAGGTTGATGGGCGCCCGGAATGGAAAAATTCTCGACAGTCACGATCGTCGTCGCGTTGGCGATCCTTGATCGGGAAGGGCGCGTGCTGATGCAGCAACGCCCCGCGAACAAGCAGCATGGCGGCCTTTGGGAGTTTCCTGGCGGCAAGCTGGAAGCGGGCGAAACCCTCGGCGCTGCAGTTGTAAGGGAAATCGACGAAGAGCTCGGCCTTGAGATCAAGGAAGATGCCCTCTTTCCCATTTCCTTTGCCAACGACGACCTCGGCCTCAATTCTCGGCAAATACTCCTTTTGCTCTTTGGCGCCCGAATCTGGGGTGGCGAGGCGATGGCGAAGGAAGCTGGAAGCGCGATCCGCTGGGTCGATGCCGAGGAGTTGGCAGGTCTGTCGATGCCTCCCTTGGACATTCCACTGGCCCAAGCGGTAATTCCTCTGCTGGGGGCTTGCCAAAGGTGAATCAGCCCCCTAAAGGCGCGTCTCCCAAGCACCCGTAGCTCAGCTGGATAGAGCATCAGACTACGAATCTGAGGGTCGGACGTTCGAATCGTTCCGGGTGCGCCACCTTTCTTCGGGAAGGTGATTTGGGAAGGCTGTACGCAAGTTCGGCCAGGACATGATGGTGAGCACCCGTAGCTCAGCTGGATAGAGCATCAGACTACGAATCTGAGGGTCGGACGTTCGAATCGTTCCGGGTGCGCCATCACCGTTTCTCGAAAGAGCCCGCCGTTGCGCGGGCTCTTTTCGTTTCTGGCAGCCAATCCATTTGTGCGACCGCGAACTGTGAGCCAAAACGGTTCGCGGAATTTGCATAGGTATCCATAATAGCTTCATAGTCACCGAACAGCGTTGCGAACGGGCCGCGCTGCGGTATAGGCTCGGCTGAGCGTTCCTGACCCTACGGAACCCGAGGCTGCCAGAAAAGGAAACCCAGACTTGGCGAAGTCCCCGAGGCCCAGAGCCACTACATCTGCCACGAAACCAGCGGCGAAGCGCGCGACCACTGCCGTGGTCGGGGCTGAACCGGTCATTGCGTCCGACGTAGCCGAAGAAGCGGCCTTCGCCCTGCGGAGTCTCCAGCAGGCACACGCGAACAACAAGCGCTACGATGCAAATGATGAGGAACTGCTCAAGTTCTACGAGCAGATGGTGCTGATTCGCCGCTTCGAGGAGAAGGCCGGCCAGCTTTACGGTCTGGGGCTGATCGGCGGCTTCTGCCATCTCTACATCGGTCAGGAAGCTGTCGCCGTAGGTCTGCAGTCTGCACTCAAGGAAGGGCATGACAGTGTGATCACCGGCTATCGCGATCATGGCCACATGCTTGCTTACGGCATCGATCCCAAGGTGATCATGGCCGAGCTTACCGGTCGCGGCGCGGGTATCTCGCGCGGCAAGGGTGGCTCGATGCATATGTTCAGCACCGAGCACAAGTTCTACGGCGGGCACGGTATCGTCGGGGCGCAGGTGCCGCTTGGTGCGGGCCTGGCTTTTGCCCACAAGTATCGCAACGATGGCGGCGTCTGCATGGCCTACTTCGGTGACGGTGCCTCGAACCAGGGTCAGGTTTACGAGACCTTCAACATGGCGGCGCTGTGGAAGCTGCCGATCATCTTCGTGGTCGAGAACAACGGCTACGCGATGGGCACGGCGGTAAAGCGCGGTTCGGCCGAAACGCACTTCTATCGCCGTGGCACCGCGTTCCGCATCCCGGGCATGGACGTGAACGGCATGGACGTTCTGGAGGTCCGTCAGGCAGCGGAAGTTGCGCTTGAGTACGTCCGCGCCGGCAATGGTCCGGTGCTCATGGAGCTCAAGACCTATCGTTATCGCGGCCACTCGATGTCTGACCCTGCAAAGTACCGCAGCCGCGAGGAGGTGCAGGAAATGCGCGACAATCACGATCCGATCGAAGGTGCCAAGGCCGAGCTGCTCAAGCGTGGCGTGACCGAGGAGAGGATCAAGGAAATCGACAAGCGCATTCGCCAGGTCGTCGCCGAATCGGCGGATTTCGCCGAAACATCGCCCGAGCCCGATGTGGCCGAGCTTTATACCGACGTGCTGGTGGAGAACTACTGAGATGGCCATCGAACTGAAGATGCCCGCGCTCTCCCCGACGATGGAGGAGGGAACCCTTGCCAAGTGGCTGGTCAAGGCCGGCGATGAAGTGAAATCGGGCGATATCCTCGCCGAGATCGAGACCGACAAGGCGACGATGGAATTCGAAGCGGTCGACGAGGGTACGATCGGCGAGATCCTGGTGGCTGAAGGCACCGAAGGCGTGAAGGTCGGCACCGTTATCGCCACGATCAAGGGCGATGATGATTCGGCCGATGCGGCACCTGCAGCCGCGCCTGTGGCGGAACAGAAGGCCGCGCAAAACGAAGCTCCTGCCGGGCAGGACGCGAAGGCCAAGGCCGCGGCAGCAATCGCGCCCAAGACCGATGCCAAGCCCGCCGCCGATCCCGAGCTTCCAGCCGGCACGACGATGGTGCCGACCACGGTCCGCGAGGCTCTGCGCGATGCCATGGCCGAGGAAATGCGCGCGGATGATCGCGTGTTCGTGATGGGCGAGGAAGTGGCCGAGTACCAGGGCGCCTACAAGGTTACCCAGGGCCTGCTCGAGGAGTTCGGCCCGCAGCGCGTGATCGATACGCCTATCACCGAGTACGGCTTTGCCGGCATCGGCGCTGGCGCTGCCATGGGCGGCCTTCGCCCGGTCATCGAGTTCATGACGTTCAACTTCGCCATGCAGGCGATCGACCACATCATCAACTCTGCCGCCAAGACCAACTACATGTCCGGTGGCCAGATGCGTTGCCCGATCGTGTTCCGTGGCCCCAACGGGGCTGCCAGCCGTGTCGGTGCGCAGCACTCCCAGAACTATGGCCCGTGGTATGCCAACGTGCCGGGCCTTGTCGTCATCGCGCCTTATGACAGCGCCGACGCCAAGGGCTTGCTGCGCGCGGCCATCCGCAGCGAGGATCCGGTTGTCTTCCTCGAGAACGAACTGGTCTATGGCCGCACCTTCGACGTGCCGCAGATCGACGATTTCGTCCTGCCGATCGGCAAGGCACGCATCGTCCGTCCGGGCAAGGATGTCACGATCGTTTCGTACTCGATCGGCGTGGGCTTCGCACTCGAAGCGGCCGAGCAGCTCGCCGCCGAAGGCATCGATGCGGAAGTGATCGACCTGCGCACCCTTCGCCCGCTCGACAAGGAAACGGTTCTCGCCTCGCTGGCGAAGACCAACCGCATGGTCGTGGCCGAAGAAGGCTTCCCGGTTTGCTCCATTGCGTCCGAGATCATCGCGATCTGCATGGAAGAGGGCTTCGATCACCTCGACGCCCCGGTCCTGCGCGTGTGCGACGAGGATGTGCCGCTGCCTTATGCGGCAAATCTTGAAAAGCTGGCCTTGATCGACGCCAGCAAGATCGCGGCCGCCGTGCGGAAGGTCTGCTACCGCTGAGTTGCCTGATCTGCTGAAAGTGCAGGGGCGTCGGAGTGATCCGGCGCCCTTTCACATTCAGTCGTAACCATCATAGACATTGCATTGCGCGATGGGGTCGGGAGCCGCGGCGTTGCGCTGGTAGATCTGGGTCAGATCCCTGTCAGCACGGACGTTGAAGGTAGCGGTTGTGCGAACCACCGCATCGGGCACGAAGCGTTGGCTGACGAGGGGCTGGTACGCATACTCGATCTCGACAAAGATGACCGCATCGCCTTCGGTTGCGGTCACTTCCTCGCCGACCGGCCCCATGCCGGAAAGCGAGCCATCGGTTCCTGTTCCTTCACCGCCGTATGACGATTGGAAGTTCCGCTTACCCTTGCAGCGTTGCCAGTGGATGTACTGTGTGTCTTCAGTGCCGGGGACGACCTCGAGGCTGCTGATGACCACCCGGCCATGCTCGAACAGATCGAGCTTGCCTGCCTGGATGTTGGCACCGATCAGCAGGTCGTTGATGTCGCTCTCGTAGATCTTGAGGTTTTCGAGCATCGACACGTCACCAATCCGCGAGCCGTTATCGGCCAGTTGCATGGCGAGCTGGCTGACACGCATGTGGGTGATGGCAAGATTGCCCAGTTCCGCGCCCCACAGCCCAAGCGTAAGCACGAGCGGCGCCCCGAGCGCGAGCTCGACCGCCGCCACGCCGGACGTGCTGCGGATCAGACCAGCGAGGCGCTCGACAATCCGCTTCACGTGCAGTTCCCGAGTTTTGCCCGGCTCTTCTGGGCATCGTAGGGCTGGTTCCGGAGCACCGTGCTGGCGCTGTTCGTCACCGTTTCGCTGAGGCCGATCAAGGACGCCATCGGGAACTTGCGGCTGTAGGTCATGGTCGCGGTATAGACGACCGCGTCGCGCGCCCCGCCGAGGCCATTGGTGCCCCTGTCGCGATCCCATGTGCCGCTGCCATTGGCGTCTTCGTAAGGCTCTCCGTCATCGCAGACGCCGTTTTCATTGGCGTCGGTATAGTCTTCTTCCAGCCCGATATCCGTGAAGTTGGCGTAGGCCTTGCGCGAAAACGCGATGGAGGCATCGGGTACGACGCGATGCACTTCCGCCTTCACCGCATTGTCCAGCGTGGTCAGAGTGCTTGCTGCCCCCTCGACAGTAGAATCGCGCGCGGCGCGTTGCAGCGCGCCTTGCAACATGGTGTTGGCATAGACCGAGTACCCCATGTCGAAGAGCCCCATCAGCAGGAGCACCAGAACGGGAGAGGCAAGCGCGAATTCCACCACCGTCGCGCCATCCGCGTTCGCGCCGAGGGTGTGCAGTCTGCGCCGGATCATTGGGCCAGTCTCAGGTCGCCGATCGAGCGGGCGATCTTCCGGAAGGCATTCTGCAGTTCTTCGGCGTTCTTCGCGCTGAAGTAGTGGCCGCTGCCGGCGCAGTCGGTCATGATCGGGTTGAGATCGGTGCCGAATGCGACGAACCAGACGGTGACGTTGCGCTTCTTCACTTCCTCGCAGACGAAGGAGAACCGCTTTTCGATCGTCTGCGTCAGCGTGATCGGCGAACTCGGGCTCCAGCGCCGCTGTGCGATCGGCTCCACGCCGTAGGAACTGTAACTGATGTCCAGCGAGGACGTTTGCCCATCGGTCAGGAAGATCAGGTGGCGACTGGTCCTCTGGCGCGCAGAGACATCGGCATTCTCGGCCGCGAAGAGTCCGTTCGGAGACAGCAGGCGCGCTGCCCAGATCATGCCGATGTCGTGGTATGTACTGCCGGCGGCAACCAGGCCGTCGATGTAACCGTCGAACGCGGTCTGGTCCCACACCTGCAGCTTGCGCGCCGACGTCGGGCAGGCGGCGAATCCGGCAATGCCAGGAGCCAGGAACTCGCTGTTGGTGGTGACCTCGCTGGTGGTGAAGCTGCCCGAGCCGTCCCAATGCCTGGCACGTTCGTAGATCATCGCAGGATACATCGGCCGCCACTGTGTGTCGGGAGCGCCGGAGGTGGGAACGGTCTCGATATCGAGATCGAGAGCACGATCGAGATCGACGTTGTCGTAGTCGTCGATCTCGTATGTGGATCGCTCTTCAATGCAGCCGTTTGACGCCGTGCGCCAGTCGCTCGTATCCTTCAGCACATCCTTGTACAGCCAGGAGCTGCCCGAGGCGAGACTGGGCTCGGTGATGTACTTGAAGGTGTCGACGTAGCTTGCGTAGGTCGTTGTCGAAAGCGTGCAGGTCGTGCCGGATTGAGAGACGGAATAGGTGTTGCCGTTCCTAGTGCGATTGTACGTGTAGGTCGTCCTCGTACCGGAGGGGTTGGTGACTGCGGCGGTCGTCGTGGAAACAAGTTGCGTCGACGTCGTCAGCGTGTTTGCCGGTGCAGCACAAGAGTATGCGCCACCGGCCTCCGTTGCGGCAAATGTCGAGGTGGTCGTGTGATAGGTTCCGGATACCGGCGAGACGGCACTGTAGTATCCATAAAGCCCGCCGCTTCCACTCGTTCCCACGAGGGTCCGCGATGGATAGCGCCACTGTGGGACGACCCACTCGTCCTTGAGCAAGCCGCCAACGTTCACGTTCGTGGAATAGGGAACGAAGCCGTAGCGAATCCGGCTTTGTGGCTGGCGGTTGGCTTCCATGGTCGCATAGAAGCTTTTCACCACCGATTTCAGCACGCTGATCTTGGGCGAGGTGTCATCGGGGTTGCTTTCGGCCATCGAGCCGGTGACATCGAGGGCCATCATGATGTCGGTGTTCGGCACGCTCAGTTCGGCACGACAATTCACGGATATGGCGATCTCGTCCTTGCCGAAGAACTGCATGATGTCGGTCGGAAGGATGACCGACGCAATGCCGCCGACGGACTGATCGTCCTCCAGCGTCATCACGAAGTCCCTGTCGATGGAGTTGTAGATGCCGTCGGCAAAGTTTGCGTTGAAGAAGCGCGTGCCCTTGCTGACGACAGCCGCGCCGTCGACGTCCGGGTCGAAATCGACGATCGCACCCAGTTCCTTTCGGGCGCCGAGCACGCCGGCATCACAGGCCTGCTGAAGCCGCGATTCGACGAGATACGCGCGCCCCATGTCGATGCTTGAGCCGACCAGCGCAAGCAGCGGAACGACAGAGATTGCGAGCATGATCAGGGCATTGCCGGATTCATCCCGGCCGAGACCGCGCAGGCAATCGACCGTCGAACGATACTGCGTTCGAAGCCAGGAATGGCAACGGGAAAGAGAAGTGCCGGACGACATATTCTATACGATTACGCAGAAACCCCTAATATCAAGGATAACTTTCATCGTAAAATATGTCTTAAAATACCGAAATCGCCCCGCGATGTTGTGGAAGGCATGATTAATCCAAGTGCCTGGCAGCAATCGGACTGGTCAGTTGTGCCTCAGGTACTTTCCATCAGGAAAAGCGGTTGGGAGTATGTGACCGGAAATGCATCAACGCCGATAAACGACAGAACAGTCGGTATGCTGTAAGTCATGGTCACGGTCTTCTCGACCGTTCCTGCAATACGTGGCGTGGCAACATTGGTGACGGTGATCGCGAGCCGCGAGCTTTCCAACAGATAAGGGCTTTTGATCGCGATGGAACGCAGGTAAAATCGGATCTGATCGTTGGTAAGCTCATTCCCGGTCTGATAATTCACCACAGCATAGCGCATCACGTCTGACGCGACCGAACGCATCGCGTTGTAGTTCTGCATGCCAATGCCGATCTGGAAGACGCCGAGCATCAATGCGAGGATCGTGGGCGCGAGAAGGGCAAATTCCGTCACCACGGATCCCTGCTTCTGGCGTAGCAAGGAACGCATTGTCCTGATCATGCCCTTGGCGGTCATGCCTTGGTCCTCTGGCCGTAAAGAACATAGCGATTGACCTGGAGCGAAATGG
>JBEQCK010000084.1:0-14676 GCA_041639335.1 Novosphingobium sp. | reverse complement strand
CGAAGACTAGAGCGAAATCCGTTCCGATTGCATCGGACGGATCGCTCCAGATTCTTGTTTTGCCGCGTTTTCCGAGTCACCAGATGATTCCATCTGGTTCGAAAACGCTCTAGCTCTTCGGCTTGATCAGGAAATTCATCCAGCAGCTTGCCAGCGGCTTGTCCCGGTCGGCCTGCCACGCTTCGGCGCGCACATTGGCAATGCGCCTTCCTGCGCGGATCACTTCGCCGCGCGCGAAGGTTTCCACCGTCACCCCGCCCCGCAGGTATTCGACGGATATGTTCACCGGCTTGATTCGCGTCTTCGCGTCTTCTTCGCCGAGATGGGCGTGAAGAGCCATGATCGCCGCGATTTCCATCATGCCTGCGATAGCGCCGCCATGAAGGAAACCGGGACGACCCATGGCGCGATCGGAAAAATCCATTGTCAGAAGCGGGGCGCCGTCCAGCATGCCCGCAATCCGCATGCCCATCGATCGCGCGTAGGGCGGCAGACGCTTGGACAGGAGCTCGCTGGACTCGCTCACTTCGCTTCTCCCGCTGAACGTGCCCACCCGTCCGCTTCAACCTGAATGAAGATGCCAGCTGCGTGCGCCACAGGGTCGGCGATATCGCCGTCGTGGGCAATGCCCCGGACGAAGGCCATCGACTTCTTCAACTGGTAGCACTCTGCCCAGGCAACGATCATCTTGCCCGGCACCGCGGCGCGGACATAGTCGACGCGCAGGTCCAGCGTCACTTGCGGACGAAAGCCGCCACGCAGGGCCCAAACCGACATCGACGTGGCATTGTCGAGCAGGCTGATTATCGGTCCGGAAGCCAGGACGCCCGTCTCTGGATCGCCGACCAGGTCTTCGCGCCAGGGCAGGCCCAGCTCGACCCAGTTGTCCCCATGGGCGCGATATTGCATGCCGATAAAGCCGGTGTGCCCGTGCCGCATCATGAACTTGCCGAACTGCGACGGGTTGAAATCCATGCCCGGCGGGATTGCGGGCCTTCCTCCGGTGCTTTCTGGCGTTGTTTCCATGGCTGATTCCCTGCCGCAGCTATGGAGGGATTACAAGCGCATTAAGTGGACGATTAAAATGCGCTTCCGGCGAGCGCGTCGATGGCACCCTGCAGAATAAGCGCTGCTGCGTGCGAATCGATGCGCTCCGCCCGCTTGGCCCGGCTGAAGTCCTGCTCGATCATCGCCCGCTCGGCGGCTTGCGTCGTCCACCGCTCGTCCCACAGGAGGATCGGCAGCCCCAGGTCATCGAGGTTGCGAGCGATCGCCCTTGCCCCCTGCGACCTCGGGCTTTCCGATCCGTCCATGTTCAGCGGCAGACCAATCACTAGCCCTACGACACCGCGTTCTTCGATCAGCGCTCGCAGCTTGGCCTTGTCCGCCGTGAATTTGCCGCGCTGAAGTGTTTTCCCAGCCGTAGCGAAGCGCCAGTCACGGTCGCACAGGGCAATTCCGATGGACTTGGTGCCGGTGTCCAGCCCCATCAGCACGCCGCCTTCGGGCAGCTCGTCGCGCATGGAAAGGGCTGACTGGGTGATCACTTGGCCGCACCCCCATGCAGCTTTTCCCATGCGGCCGCACGTCGCGCGACATCGGCGCGCAGGTTCGCCCAGAACAACGGTATATCGTAAACGTGATAATTGTTGCCCGGAAGGACAAAAGGCCCGAGATCGGGCGCATCCCCGATCAACAGCAGGCCGGTCTTGGCATCGCAACGCGCAGACACGGCCTTCGGGATCAACTCTCCGGAATCGAGATGTTCGCTCGGCTTCAACGTGCCCAGATTGGCAGCAGCTGGGGCGGAGCCGCCAACGCTTCCGGTCAGCGGGTTCGTGCACAGCACGGGGCGCGCGTCCTTCTGCTTGCCATCCAGGGCAGGCCGCGTGCGGTAGGCTTCCAGCACCAGCTCGGGATCGGCAGGCTCGGCAAAACTGGCCCAGGTCATCACGCATCCTGCCGCATCAGCCGAAGTGCAGGCCGGAAGCCCCATCTTTGGCAGATCATGCTCGACCGATATCGGCCAGCCGATCGGATAAGCCGCGACGATGCGCGAGGCGAGCGGAGTTCCGGCAACGCGGTCCTTGAGCAGGTGCACGAGGTGAAGGGCGCCCTGACTGTGCCCGGCGAGGACTATAGGCTTGTCGGCGGGCACGTTCGCCAGGAACGCATCGAAAGCCTGGCGAACGTCAACATATGCGGATTCGAGCGCCATCTCCCCTTCGGCCTTGTCGGTGAGGAAAGCGCCGAAAGCGGCCTGGCGGTAGCGAGGAGCCCAGACTTGTGACTGCTGGTTGAAGGCCGATGCCATGCCTTGCACAAAAAAGGTTGCGCGCCGATTGCTGTCAGTGTCGTCCAGCGGGCCGTTCCAGTTCTCGCGCGCAAGATAGCTGGTGGGGTGAATGAAGAAAACCGCAGCAGGCCCCTTTGCTCCGCTGTTGTCGACGCCCGTCGGTACCCATTGCGCCGGGTCTTTCTGCAGCCCCGGCCGTGCGAACCACATATTGTTTCCGGAATAGGCATCGGCCGGAAGAGGCTCAAGCCTGCCGTACGATACACGCGGGACAAAGGCGAAGCGGGTCAGCTCGTTCTGCCAGATGCTCAGCGCAAAGACCGCAGCAATCACCATCACGATGAGGAGAGCCATCAGATACAGGAACTTGCGGACCATTCTTCGTCTCAAATCTCGAGGGGCCAGATTCAGCTGTCGACCCGGTTTGCAGAATTGCGTTCGGCCTGGCGTTCAAGCACGATCTTGAGCATGGCAACAATCGGATCTGCCAGCATGAGGCCGAGAATCCCGAACAGCAGCCCGAACATCAACTGTGCGCCAAGCACGAGTGCAGGTGCAAGATCGACTGTCCTCCTGGCCACCATCGGCACGATGACGTTCCCGTCGACCGTCTGCACGACGATGTAGACGGCGATGCAGAACAGGCCCATTTCGGTGCCGCCGGAAAAGCCGACCATGATCATCAGGGTGCCCGAAATAGGCGCGCCGATGTTGGGCAGGAATGCCAGCAGCCCGGTCAGCAGACCCAGTAGAGCCGCCATTGGAACGCCCCACCACGCGAGCAGGGCCCAGGTGGCCACCCCTTCCACTGTCATTCCGAGCAGGCGGCCGAACAGCAGCATTCGCAGCGATTTGCCCATGCGCAGAGCGGTGGTTTCCCAATGCTCGCGGCTATCCTCCGGCAGCATCCAGGCAACGCCCCGGCGGTAGAGGTCCGGCTCGAGTACGAAGTAGATCGACAGTATCAGGATCAGAAAGGCCGTGGTGAAGCCGTTCAGGACGCCTCCCAGTGCCCTTGTGACCTGCCCGACGCTGCCGAGAACCTGCCCCGCGATGTTCTGGAGATCGAGGTTCTGCAGGTTGACGCCGTGTCCTTCCGCCCAGGCGCTTAACCTGGTGAGCTGCGTCTGGATGACCTGGGGCAATTCAGCGGCCTGCGCTGCGATCTGCCCGCCGGCAAAGATCACCACCCACACCAGAAATGCCAGCGTGCCGACCAGGACGATGACGATCCTGAAGCTGCGGGGAATCTGCGGCACCACCCGCGCGATCAGCCTCTGTCCGCCATCGATCATTGCAGCGAAGACAATGCCGCCGATGATGACCATGATCGGCTGCGCCAGCAGTACCGCCAGCCCGAACAAACCGGCGATTCCCAACCAGACTGCGGCCTTCTTTGCCTCTCGGCGCACCAGATTGTCGGTTATATCGGTCGGACCGGCCGTTGCGGTGGGTTCGCATTCATCCATTTGCTTCACCGCTTGTCTGGACCGTCCGTCACCAGGGGTTGCCGGCGGATTTCAGGACGCAGTCTGGTCCAGGCGCGATCTTTGCGCAAGGCGGACCACCAGGTCCAAGGGTTCCAGCCCTCGCTGCCATCGAGCGAGAAGGTGACGAACTCGGCACGACCTCCGACATTGGCCAGCGGCATTGGTCCACCAAGGCCACGTTCCTCGATCGGAGCGCGGCTGTCGGCCGAATGGTCGCGGTTGTCCCCCATCAGGAAGACATGTCCCGGCGGAACCAGCGTTTCCTGGTAGTTGTCGAGCACCTGGTCCATGTGGTCGATGATCACATAGCTGGCCCCGTTGGGAAGGGTTTCCCGGAAGGCCGGCAACTCGAAGACTTCGCGGCCGTCATCCAGACGGGTCCGGTAGCGCTCGAACATGTCGTAGCAGGGGGCACCGTCGCACGACAGCTGCGGGTCGGCAGGGATCTGCACTGGTGGCTCCGCTTGCTGCGGAACGAGTTTGCCGTTCAGGATGATCTGTCCGTGGATCACTGCGATCCGGTCCCCGGGAAGAGCGACCACCCGCTTGATGTAATCTTCATCCCTGTCCGGCGGCACGGCAATCACGATGTCGCCATATTCCGGGGTCTTGGGCAGCAAGCGCTCCGACCCGCGAGGCAAGATGTGGAAGGATGCCGAAACCCAGGACCAGCCGTAGGGGTATTTGGCAACGATCAGCCGGTCGCCCACCAGAAGGTTGGGCATCATCGAGATCGAGGGAATGTAGAAGGGCTTGGCAATCAGGCTGTGAAACGTCACGACCGCCAGCAGCATCAGAAAAAGACCGCGGATCTCTGCCCACCAATCCACGCCACCGGGGGGCGGCGGTGGCGGAGAAAGGTCTTGCTGCGGCTGGTCGGAAGTTTCGGCGGTCAAACTGTGGACTTTTCTGCCAGGGGTCGGGCCTCGATGACCACGAAGGCCTGAGCCCACGGGTGGTCGTCGGTCAAGGTGAGGTGAACTATTGCCTCGTAACCCTTGGGCGTTATTGCGGCAAGGCGGGCTGCAGCTCCGCCTGTCAACGCGAGCGTCGGCGCACCCGACTTCGCGTTGACGACTCCGATGTCCTTCATGAACACACCGGCCTTGAAACCGGTCCCGACGGCTTTGGAGAACGCTTCCTTGGCGGCAAAGCGCTTGGCCAGCGTACCCGCAACGGTGAGCGGGCGCCGAGCGGCCTTGGCTTTCTCGACTTCGGTGAACACACGGTCGATGAAGCGGTCGCCAAATCGATCGATCGAGTTCCGGATTCGCTCGATATTACAGAGATCCGAGCCCATGCCGATGATCATGGTGCGGCCGTTACCGCGCTTCGTCCATCAGGTCGCGCATGCGGCGTACCGCTGCCTCGAGTCCGACGAAGATGGCTTCCCCTATCAGGTAGTGCCCGATGTTCAGCTCGGCCAGTTGCGGAATCGCGGCGATCGGCTGCACATTGTCATAGGTCAGCCCATGCCCCGCGTGGGGCTCGATGCCATTGCGTGCAGCAAGCGCCGCCATGTCCGAGATCCGCTTGAGCTCGACCGCGCGCGCCTCACCTTCGGCGTGCGCATATTCGCCGGTGTGAAGCTCCACCACTGGCGCTCCAAGCTTCATCGCGGCTTCGATCTGCCGGGCCTCGGGAGCGATGAACAGGCTGACGCGGATACCCGCATCGGCAAGGCGGGAGACGATCGGCGCCAGTCTATTGTGCTGGCCAGCTGCATCGAGCCCGCCTTCGGTCGTGCGCTCTTCGCGCCGTTCGGGCACGATGCATGCCGCATGCGGCTTGTGGCGCAACGCGATCTCCAGCATCTCGTCGGTCGCGGCCATTTCAAGGTTCAGTGGCAGGCTGGTTGCAGCCTGAATGCGCGCAATGTCCTCGTCCCGGATGTGGCGGCGGTCTTCCCGCAGATGGGCCGTGATACCGTCACCCCCCACACTGGCCACGACTTCTGCCGCGCGCACCGGGTCCGGATGATGGCCGCCGCGCGCGTTTCGGATTGTGGCCACGTGATCGATATTCACGCCAAGGCGAAGGCGGGCGGGGGCGAGGACGCTGTTCACGGCTTGGCACGGCTCCCGGGCTTCACGGCTTCCGTTGCGGCAAGTTCCGGCGGCAGTTCGTCGGACGCATAGGTCGGGAAGTTCAACGCGACGAGCGGAAAGAAAGGTACACCAAGATCGGCGCTGCCAGCGGATCTATCGACGAGAGCGGCAGCGGCAATGACCTGTCCGCCGGCTTCCTCGATCGCCTTGATGGCCTCGCGACTTGATAGCCCGGTCGTCACCACGTCTTCGACCATCAGCACCTTTTCGCCAGCGTTGAGCGAGAACCCGCGGCGCAGTTCGAAGGTGCCGGTCGGCCGCTCGACAAACATCGCCTCCACCCCGAGCGCACGCCCCATCTCATGGCCAATGATCACGCCGCCCATCGCCGGCGAAACCACTTTTTGGATTTGTTGGCGCAATTCGCGCGGAATCTTCTGGGCAGTCGCCATTGCAAGACGCGAGGCCCGCATCGGGTCCATGAGGACGCGCGCGCACTGAAGATAATGCGCGCTGTGCCGCCCCGAAGACAGCAGGAAGTGTCCTTCGAGCAAAGCCTGGCTGGCGCGGAATTCGGAAAGGATCTCGTCTTCGAGCATCGTTCTGCCTGGAATACTGCTGCAACGCCTCGCAAATGGCCCCTGCCTGCGCCGGGAGCAACCCTTTTCGAACACCCCTGTAACAGACTGTTTCGCCATTGCCCGAATGGCCATGAGAGCCTCATGAAAAATATGCGCGCTGGCGCTTGAGGCTTGGGACAACCGCGCGTATAGGCCGGTCCGATCGAGGGACTTAGAGGAGGTGCGCAAGCGCCTCCTTGATGCAGCGCAACAAGCGCGCAAACAGGGAAAAAGCGGAAACTTTGACGATGAGTCTTGCCGATACCGCCCGTTCCATGGGCAAAGCTTTCCGGACCTTTGGCGTCGCTGCCGCGCTGACTTTCGGGACCCAGGCCATGGCTGCAGCGCCTGCTGCGCCGGTTGCAGCCGAAGCTGCAGCTCCGGTTGCCGCTGCACCGGCTGCGGCCGCCAGCGACTCGGCTGCTCCTGCAGTTGCCGCCGAAGCCGCTCCGGTCGACAAGGGTTACTACACCCCCATGCAGCCGACGGCCGGAAAGGGCCAGCCGGTCGACAAGGGATGGACCTTCCAGGACCAGTATTCGCCGATCGGCGAGGAAGGCCTCTGGATGCACGACGTGATCCTCATGCCGATCATCGTCGCCATCTCGATCCTCGTGCTGGTGCTGCTGCTGGTCGTCATGGCCAAGTTCAACAAGCGCGCCAACCCGGTTGCTTCCAAGACCAGCCACAACACGCTGATCGAAGTGATCTGGACGCTGGTTCCGGTGCTCATCCTGGTGGTGATTGCGGTTCCGTCGATCCGCCTTCTTGCTCACCAGTATGATCCGGCGCCCAAGGGCGCGCTGACCGTAAAGGTGACCGGCTATCAGTGGTATTGGGGCTACACCTATCCCGACAACGGCGGCTTCGAAGTCATCTCGAACATGTTGCCGGATGAGGATGCCGTGAAGAACGGTGAGCCGGCACAGCTGGCCGTCGATAACCGCATGGTCGTTCCGGCGGGTGAACCGATCCGCATCCAGACCATCGGTTCGGATGTGATCCACGCCTTTGCCGTGCCGTCGCTGTGGTTCAAGCTCGACGCCGTGCCGGGCCGCATCAACGAGAAGGTGCTCTTCATCAAGGAGCCGGGCGTCTATTACGGCCAATGCTCCGAGCTGTGCGGCGCCCGCCACGGCTACATGCCGATCGCGGTGGAAGCCCTGCCGCGCGACAAGTTCGAGGCTTGGGTGAAGACCCAGCCCGGCGGCACCGTGGAAGCAGCGCCTGCTGCTCCTGCCGCCTGACGCGATGTTCATGCACAAGGTTTGACCGAGATGGCCACCATTCCAGCAAACGAAGGTTTCGATGCGCATCACGATGCGCACGACCACGATCATGACCACAAGCCGGGCTTTTTTGCTCGCTGGTTCATGTCCACCAACCACAAGGACATCGGTACGCTCTACCTGATCTTCGCGATTTTCGCGGGTATCATCGGTGGTGCGGTGTCGGGCATCATGCGCGCCGAACTGGCCGAGCCGGGTATCCAGTACCTGGGCTGGTGGACCAACTTGCTCGGCGGCAACGCTGCCGATTTCAATGCCACGCTGCACATGTGGAACGTGCTGATCACTGCCCACGGCCTGATCATGGTGTTCTTCATGGTCATGCCGGCAATCATCGGCGGCTTCGGTAACTGGTTCGTTCCGATCATGATCGGCGCGCCGGACATGGCCTTCCCGCGCATGAACAACGTGTCGTTCTGGCTGACCTTCGTGGGCTTCTGCTCGCTGATGTTCTCGGCTTTTGTGCCGGGTGGCACTGGCATGGGCGCCGGCACCGGCTGGACGGTCTACGCGCCGCTTTCCACCTCGGGCTCGGTCGGTCCTGCGGTCGACTTCGCGATCTTCTCGCTGCACCTTTCGGGTGCCGGCTCGATCCTGGGCGCAGTCAACTTCATCACCACCATTTTCAACATGCGTGCGCCGGGCATGACCCTGCACAAGATGCCGCTGTTCGTATGGTCGGTATTGGTCACCGCGTTCCTGCTGCTGCTGGCGCTCCCGGTTCTGGCCGCCGCCATCACCATGCTGCTGACCGACCGCAACTTCGGCACGACCTTCTTCGATCCGGCCGGCGGTGGTGATCCGGTTCTCTACCAGCACCTGTTCTGGTTCTTCGGTCACCCCGAAGTGTACATCATGATCCTGCCGGGCTTCGGCATCATCAGCCAGATCATCTCGACCTTCTCGAAGAAGCCGGTGTTCGGCTACCTCGGCATGGCCTACGCCATGGTTGCGATCGGCGTCGTCGGCTTCATCGTGTGGGCACACCACATGTACACCACCGGCCTCGACGTGAACACGAAGATGTACTTCACCGCAGCGACCATGGTCATCGCGGTTCCGACCGGCATCAAGATCTTCTCGTGGATCGCAACGATGTGGGGCGGCAGCCTCGAGTTCAAGTCGCCGATGGTCTGGGCGCTGGGCTTCATCTTCCTGTTCACCGTGGGCGGCGTTACCGGCGTTGTTCTGGCGAACGGCGGCGTCGACGACAACCTGCACGACACCTACTACGTCGTCGCACACTTCCACTACGTGCTGTCGCTGGGTGCGGTGACCTCGCTCTTCGCCGGGTTCTACTACTGGTTCCCGAAGATGAGCGGCCGCATGCACTCCGAATTCCTGAGCCACCTGCAGTTCTGGGTGTTCTTCGTCGGCGTGAACCTGATCTTCTTCCCGATGCACTTCCTCGGGGTCCAGGGCATGCCGCGTCGTTATCCTGACTATGCACTGGCCTACTCGTACTGGAACAAGATCGCTTCGATCGGCTACGTCATCATGGCCGTCTCGATCGTGATCTTCTTCATCAACATCCTCTACGCATTCCTTGCCGGCAAGAAGGCTGAAGCCAACTACTGGGGTGAAGGTGCGACGACGCTGGAGTGGACCCTGTCCTCGCCCCCGCCGTTCCACCAGTTTGAAACCCTGCCGGTGATCGACGACGCCGCTCACGCACACTGAGCATGTCGTCGGCCCAAGGGCTGAAACAGAAGGGGCCTCCGGAGCGATCCGGGGGCCCTTTTTCTTTCCGTATCAAGCACACCAAACCTGCCCGAACGCCTCGTCCCGTTTCGCTTTCCATGAACGTCACGTGCGCGTATAGGCGCGGCCAATCATGGATTCTGCAACACCCCTCGGCTCGACCGTAGCCCTGCCCGCGGAGTGGCGCGATTTCTTCGCGCTGACCAAGCCGCGCGTGATGACGCTGGTCATCTTCAGCGGCCTGTGCGGCCTCCTCGCTGCGCCCGGCGAGATCCATCCGATCCTCGCCTTCACTGCGATCCTGTGCATTGCTGTCGGTGCTGGCGGTGCCGCGGCGCTCAACATGTGGTGGGAAGCTGATATCGACGCAGGCATGAAGCGCACGTCGAAGCGGCCGCTGCCATCGGGCCGTATGGACCCGACCTCGGCACGTGATTTCGGCTTTGCGCTGTCGGGCGCGTCCGTCGTAATCATGGGGCTGGGCGTCAACTGGCTTGCGGCCGCAATCCTCGCCTTCTCGATCTTCTACTACGCCTGGATCTACACTGTCTGGCTCAAGCCGCGGACGCCGCAGAACATCGTCATCGGTGGCGGGGCAGGGGCGTTCCCGCCGCTGATCGGCTGGGTTGCTGTCACGGGCAACATCACGCTGATGCCCGTCCTGCTGTTCCTGATCATCTTCATGTGGACTCCGCCGCACTTCTGGGCACTCGCCCTGTTCGTGCAGATCGATTACGCGAAGGTCGGCATCCCGATGATGCCTGTCGTCGCGGGCGAGAAATCAACCCGTCGTCAGATCCTGATCTATGCCTTGCTGCTCCTGCCCGTCACGCTCGCGCCGTGGTGGATCGGTGGGACAGGCTGGGTCTACGGGGTTTCGGCGCTCGTTCTGGGCCTCATCTTCGTTGCGCTTTCGATCAAAGTGGGCCTGCGCGAATCGGGGCCTGATGACAAGATGAAGCCCGAAAAGCGCCTGTTCGCTTATTCGGTGCTCTATCTCTTCGTCCTTTTCGGCATGCTGGCGGGGGACCGGCTTGCCACTGTGCAAGGCTGGCAATGATGAACGACCCCAAGCAGAATACGCACCTCGGCAAGGAAGAGACCGCGCTCTATCGCGCGCGTCAGCGCAGCCGCAACAAGGTCCTCGGCATCGTGCTCGGATCCCTCGCCGTGCTGTTCTTCGCGATCTCGATCGTGAAGATCGCTGCACAAGTGAACCACTGACATGGCTGGCGCAGTCGTTCCCGACCCGCGCAAGAACCGTAACGTTGGCCTGATGGCCGCTGGCGCTGCCCTGGCGATGCTCGGGCTGGGCTATGCCTCGGTTCCGCTCTACCGCCTGTTCTGCCAGGTCACCGGTTACGGTGGTACCACGCAGCGGGCGGATTCGGAGAAACTGGCCGGCGTGAAGGTCGCAGCCAAGATGATCCGCGTCCGCTTCGATGCCAACACCGCGCCGGGCATGCCGTGGATGTTCAAGCCGCAGCAGGTGACGCAGGACCTCCGCATCGGCGAGCGCAAGATCGCGACATTCGAGGCCAGGAACCTCTCGGGCCGCCCGATTACCGGGACCGCGATCTTCAACGTCTCGCCCGAGCAGGCCGGCAAGTATTTCAACAAGATCCAGTGCTTCTGCTTCACCGAACAGAAGCTCATGCCGGGTCAGGACGTGCGCATGCCGGTGATCTACTATGTGGATCCTGCGATTCTCGACGATCCCGGCGCCAGCAACATCGAGGAGATCACGTTGAGCTATACGTTCAACGAGACTCCCGAAAGTGCGGCGCAGGCCGGCAATTCGGCCGGGACCAAGCCTCTTGCCTCATTGGCAGAAAAGCCTCTGGACCGCGCGCAAGCACGGCGATAAAGGCCCAACTGAACTGCGCCCGGAGTGTTCTGCTTCGGGCCTGCCATTACGACCAGATTTGACTGGGGGATTTCGACGATCATGGCCGGCGCAAAGAACCACGATTATCACATTCTGCCGCCCGACGTGTGGCCCTTCATCGCTGCTCTCTCGGCGCTGACGATGACGACCGGCGGCGTGTTCTACATGCACAAGATGGCTGGCGGTCCCGCCATCTTTTTTGCAGGGCTCTTGGGCGTGATCGTCACGTTCTTCTCGTGGTTCGGCAAGATCATCAAGGAAGCTCACGCTGGTGACCACACCCCCGTCGTGCAGCTCCACCAGCGCTACGGCATGATCCTGTTCATCGCTTCGGAAGTGATGTTCTTCGTCGGCTGGTTCTGGGCCTTCTTCGACTTCTCGCTGTTCCCTTCGACCCTTGCTGAAGTGGTCGGTGGGCAGTGGCCTCCCAAGGCGATCGAAGCAGTCATGGACCCGTTCGACCTGCCGCTGCTCAACACTTTGATCCTGCTGTGCTCGGGCACCACGCTGACCTGGGCGCACCATGCCCTGATCCATGGCGATCGTGATGGCCTCAAGAAGGGCCTGTGGGCAACGATCATCCTCGGCGTCGTGTTCTCGATGATCCAGGCATACGAATATGCCCACGCGCCGTTCGCCTTCGGCACCAACACCTATGGTTCGGCCTTCTACATGGCCACCGGCTTCCACGGCTTCCACGTGATCGTCGGCACGATCTTCCTGATCGTCTGCCTGATCCGCGCCTACAAGGGCCACTTCACCCCGCGCCAGCACTTCGGTTTCGAAGCCGCCGCGTGGTATTGGCACTTCGTTGACGTGGTGTGGCTGTTCCTGTTCGTCGCCATCTACGTGTGGGGCGGCTGGGGCTACAAGATCCACTGATGCCGTCTGGCGACAGCCAGGACACGAAGGGGCAGCCGGGGATCACCCAGGCTGCCCTTTTCGGTTTGTGCCCGCGTTGTGGCGCGAAGGGGCTGTGGGCGGGGCTTGGGGGATTTACCGAACGCTGCCGTTCTTGCGGACTTGAGTTCGAACGCCATGAACCGAGAGGTCGGAGCATGTATCTCGTGGTCCTGCCGATGACGATCCTGCTGGCTCTTGCTGCGCTCAAGCTGGATGACGTCGTGCAATTGCCGGTCTGGGCCTTGATCGGGTTGTGGGGCACGCTAGTCCCCGCCGTCGTGACCGTCGCCCTGCGCTACGCTAAGGCAACCGTGCTGATGGCGCGACTCGAGAAGGAAGGTCTCCTGTGATGCGGCGCGTGCCGATCGTCTCTACCGTGTTCGTGATTGCTGCTGTCCTGACCATGGTCGGGCTCGGGGTCTGGCAGCTTGAGCGACTGCAGTGGAAACAGAGTCTTCTGGCGCACTACGTGGCGGCCATGGCTAATCCGGCGGCAGTGCCTTTCCCATCGGCCAGTCCGCAGGAGCCCGAGGCCGTTCTGTTCCGCCGGTCGAGTGTGAATTGCCGCTTCACTTCGGATTGGAACTCCATCTCCGGGCGAAACGGCAATGATCAGGCGGGCTACGTCCATGTCGTGCTCTGCGGGATTGGCGGAAACAAGACCGCTTACGTCCAGGCGGGCTGGACCCAGGGTCCCCAGCATCCCGAATGGAAAGGCGGCGAGGTGAGTGGCCTTATCGCGCCCTATATGGATGGAAACGCTCGCCTCATTGCCGATCCGGCGGCTCCCGGCTTCGAGGCCAGTGCAAAGCCCAATCCCAGCGACATACCCAACAATCACCTCGCCTACGCGGGCCAGTGGTTCTTCTTCGCCCTCGTCGCCTTGGTGATCTACGGCTTAGCACTGCGCAAGCGTTGGCGCGAGCGGGGCTGACTCCTCAATCCTTGCCCTTTGCGCCCTTGGCCGCTAACCGCGCAAACCCATGAAGTACGTCAGCACCCGGGGGCAGGCACCCTCGCTCGATTTCCAGGGCGTCACGCTCGCAGGCCTCGCTTCGGATGGCGGTCTCTACGTGCCCGAAACGTGGCCGCAGTTCAGCGCGGACGAAATCGCGGCGATGGCCGGGCTCCCCTATGCCAAGCTGGCGCAGACGATCATGCAGCCCTTCGTCGGCGATTGCCTGACGCCTGAACGCCTGCTCGAGTTGTGCGAGCAAGCCTATGGCCGCTTCGCCCACGCCGCTGTCGTACCGCTCAAGCAACTGGACGAAACCCAGTGGGTGCTCGAGCTGTTCCACGGCCCCACGCTGGCGTTCAAGGACGTCGCGCTTCAGCTGCTCGGCCTGCTGTTCGAGGAATTCCTTGCCCGCGGCGATGACCACATCACCATCGTCGGCGCCACCTCGGGTGATACCGGCTCGGCGGCAATCGACGCCGTCGCCGGTCGCGCCAAGGTCGATATCTTCATGCTCCACCCGCATGGCCGCGTGTCCGACGTGCAGCGCCGCCAGATGACAACCGTCATTGCGCCCAACGTCCACAACATTGCCATCGACGGCAGCTTTGACGACGCTCAGGCGATGGTGAAGCGCATGTTCAACGATGCCGCGATGACCAGCCGCTTCGGCATCGCTGCTGTGAACTCGATCAACTGGGCGCGCCTGATGGCGCAGGTGGTCTACTACTTCTCCGCAGCGCTCCAGCTGGGCGCGCCGCAGCGCAAGGTCGCGTTCTCCGTCCCGACCGGCAACTTCGGCGATGTCTTCGCAGGATACGTTGCAGCGAAGATGGGCCTGCCGATCGAGCGCCTGATCGTTGCCACCAACGTCAACGACATCCTCCACCGCGCGCTGTCGACCGGCGACTACTCGGCCAGCACGGTCACCCCGACCGCTGCCCCATCGATGGACATCCAGGTCTCCTCGAACTTCGAACGCCTGCTGTTCGACGGCTGCGGTCGCGATGGCGCCGCGCTCGCCGGTCAGATGAAGCACTTCGAAGCGACCAGGGCGATGCAGCTGACCAACGCGCAGCGCGAATCGGCGGCCGAACTGTTCACCTCCGAACGCGCCGATGCAGGGCAGATGGCCAATGCCATGCGATGGGCCTATGAGGCTTGCGGCGAAGTGCTGGACCCGCACACCGCGATCGGCCTCCACGCCGCCCGCGTTGCCAAAGGTATCCCCGCCAGCGTGCCGATCGTCACGCTCGCCACCGCCCACCCGGCCAAGTTCGTGGACGCGGTAGAGCGCGCCACCGGCGTCCGCCCTGGCCTGCCGTCTCGCGTCGGTGACCTGTTCGAGCGCGAGGAGCGCTATGATCGCCTTCCCGGCGAGTACGACGCAGTCGCCGCCTATGTCGCCGAGCGCGCCACGCTCAAGCATGGCTGATCTCGATCTCCAGCCAAAGCTGATGGTCGGGCATGGCTGGGCGGACTTCGC
>JBEQCK010000083.1:0-14995 GCA_041639335.1 Novosphingobium sp. | reverse complement strand
GCATGTCGAGGTAGTTGTCTACCGCGCGCATCATGTCGTCCATTTCGTTCTCGAAGAAATGGTTGGCGCGGGGGATTTCGTCGTGATGGATGGTGATGTGCTTCTGCGTGCGCAGCTTGTCGACCAGCTTCTGCACCGCGTTGGGCGTGACGACCGTATCGGCGGTGCCCTGCACGATGATGCCCGAGGCGGGGCACGGGGCAAGGAAGCTGAAATCGTACATGTTGGCGGGCGGCGCCACCGAGATGAAGCCACGGATTTCAGGGCGGCGCATCAGTAACTGCATGCCGATCAGCGCGCCGAACGAATAGCCGGCGATCCAGGTGGTGCTGGCTTCGGGATGGATCGACTGGACCCAGTCGAGCGCGGCAGCAGCGTCGGACAGTTCACCGATGCCGTTGTCGAACGAGCCCTGGCTGCGGCCGACGCCACGGAAGTTGAAGCGCAGCGTGGCAAAGCCGCGTGCCACAAATGTCTTGTAGAGCGCCTGCGTGATGCGGTCGTTCATCGTGCCGCCCGCCTGCGGGTGCGGATGCAGGATCATCGCAACCGGTGCGCGGGGGCGAGTAGCGGGCTGGAAACGGCCTTCGAGGCGGCCTTCGGGGCCGGGGAAAATGACTGCGGGCATTGCCTGTCCGGTAATCCTGTGGTCTGGCCCCATGCGGCACGGAATGCCGGGGCTGGGAATTAAGCTGATGGCTATATAGAAACCGAGCCTTCGAAAGCAATCTTTCCACGCATTCCGGGACGAATCTTGCCGCTAAATTCGATCTATCTCGATCACGCCGCCACGACCCCGCTGCTGCCGGAGGCGCTGGCGGCGATGGAGGACGGCTGGCGCATCTGGGCAAACCCTTCGAGCCCGCACGCTGCCGGGCGCGCGGCGCGGGCCGCGCTGGAGAATGCGCGGGCGCGGATGAAGGCGGCACTGGGCTGGGACGGCGAGGTGATCTTCACCAGCGGGGCAAGCGAGGCGCTGGAGATCGCCACGAAAAAAGTTTCCCCGGGGAAACATAACGGGAACATAACAAGTGCTGTAGAGCACGAGGCGGTGTTGCGGCTGACGCCAGACGCGCATCGCCTGAGCGTCGATGCGAACGGAATGGTCAGGTTTTCCGAGCTGGAGCAGGTGCTCGAGCAGGAAGGGGCGGCGCTTCTGGCGGTCCAGCAGGTCAACAGCGAAACCGGGGTGATGCAGGACCTGGCGTCGCTTGCCGTGTTGGCAAAGTCCAACAATGCGCTGTTGCTGGTCGATGCTGCGCAAGGGGCCGGAAAGCTCCCGCTGCCCGAGGCCGACATGATCGCGCTTTCGGCGCACAAGTTCGGCGGACCGGTGGGCATCGGCGCGTTGCTGGTGCGCAACTACGGCTTGCTCCATCCCGGCGGCGGCCAGGAGCGCGGCTATCGCGCCGGGACCGAGCCGATGCCGCTGGTGATGGGTATGGTGGCGGCGCTGGAGGCCGGAAACGCATGGCTCAAGTGCGCTTCAGGTTTGCGAGAATCGCTGACGAATCAACTGCTTGAAAACGGGGCGGAATTGGTCGCACCGGAATCGCCGCGCAGCCCGACGATTGCCGCCTATCGCATGCCGGGCAAATCCAGCGCGGCGCAACTGATCCGGTTCGATGGCGCAGGGATTGCCGTTTCTGCCGGAAGCGCGTGTTCTTCGGGTTCATTGAAGGCGAGCCACGTGCTGACGGCGATGGGCTATGCGCATCCGGGCGAGGTCATCCGCGTGTCCATCGGGCGCGAGACGAGCGAGGCCGAGATCGCCCGATTTGTCGAGGTATGGAAGGAGATCCGGGGGTGATCTACCTCGACTATCAGGCGACGACGCCGCTGGCCCCGGAAGCGCGCGCGGCGATGATGCCGTGGCTGGCAGGGCCGGAGGCCGCCGGGTTTGCCAACCCCCACAGCCCGCACCGCGCCGGGCGCGCGGCGGCGGCGGCAGTCGAGGTGGCGCGGGCGCAGGTGGCGGCGCTGCTGCCACCGGGAGGGCGCGTGGTGTTCACGTCCGGGGCGACCGAGGCGATCAATCTGGCGCTGGCCGGGTGCGGTCGCGAGCGGTTCGCCGTCAGCGCCATTGAACATGCGGCTGTGCTCGACACGGCGCGGGCGCTCGATCCCGGCGTGGCGGTGCTGCCGGTCGATGGCATGGGGCTGGTCGATCCGGAGGTGGCGCTACCGGTGGAAACTGGCCTGGTCGCGGTGATGCAGGTCAACAACGAGATCGGTACGGTCCAGCCGGTCGCAGAGCTTGCCCGGCGGGCGCACGACATGGGCGCGCTGTTCCTGTGCGATGCGGTGCAGGGCGCCGGAAAGATTGCCGCGCCCGAGGGGGCCGACCTGATCGCGGTGTCCTCGCACAAACTCTATGGCCCCAAGGGCATCGGCGCCTTGTGGGTGCGCGATGGGGTGGAGCTTGCGCCCCTGATCCGGGGCGGCGGGCAGGAGGGCGGTTTGCGTTCGGGCACGCTTTCGCCAGCGCTTTGCGCGGGATTCGGCGCTGCGGCGGCCCTGTGCACAAACCTGTCGGAAACCGACCGGCTTCATGTGGAAAAGCTGTGGGCGAAGGCATTGGCACTGTTCGAGGGCTGGACGCTGAATGGCAGCCCGGAGCAGCGCTGGCACGGCAATCTCAACTTGCGATTGCCCGGGCTGGACGTGGCGAGACTGTTGTCGGAATGCCGCACGATTGCATTTTCAGCGGGCTCGGCCTGCGCCAGCGGGTCTGGCAGGCCAAGCCATGTCTTGCGCGCGCTCGGACTTTCGGACAGGGATAGCAGAACCGCGATCCGCATCGGTTTCGGACGCTATACGGGGGATGATGAACTGGAACAGGCTGCCGGGGCGATCAACGCCGCGGCGCGCGCGCAGGGAGTCTTGTAACCATGGTCAGCGTCACCTTCGTCACCGCAAAGGGTGAAAAGATCGCCGCAGAGGGCGAAGCGGGGACGCGACTGCTGGAACTGGGGCAAGCCAAGGGCATGCCGCTCGAAGGAACCTGCGAGGGCCAGATGGCCTGTTCCACTTGCCATGTGGTGATCGATGCCGACTGGTTCGCGAAACTGCCGCCTGCGGTCGATGATGAGGAGGACATGCTGGATCTGGCCGCCGGCGTGACGCGCACGAGCCGCCTGTCCTGCCAGATCGAACTTACCGAAGCGCTTGATGGCCTTGTGGTGCACATACCGGCCGAAGCGCGGGACATGCAGGGGCGCTAGGGCCGTTGCGGGAACGGATCGGAGGGCCAGCCTTTGATTGAGGCATGACGTCCTCTCCCCCCGTTCCCAAACTTGCTTTGCCTGCCAGCCCCGATGTCCTGATTTCCGACACGACCGGCTGGATTACCGACAACTGGCTGCGCATTTCCATCGCCATCGGCATTGCCGTCGTCGTGGTTGTGGTTCTTGTCGCCATCCGCAACTTGGGGCGCCGGTTCTGCCCTGAAGGCGAGGCCCTGGTCGGGTGGAAGACCATCATCGGCCGCATGGCGGGCCGCACGCGCTTCTGGTTCATCGTGCTGGTAGCCGCCGAGGCGGTCGCCAGCTATGCGCAGACACCGGCCTGGCTGGACAAGACCATTGCCTTCCTCTTCACCATCGGCCTCACGTTCCAGGCGGCACTGTGGGTGCGGGAACTGACGATCGGTCTGATCGAACATCGCGCCGGCGAGGCCCAACACGCCAATGGTGCGCTGAGCTCGGCGCTCAACATCCTGAGGGCGTTGGTGACGTTCCTCGTGTTCGCCATCGCCATTGTTCTCATACTCGGCAACCTTGGCGTGAATGTCGCGGGGCTGGTCGCGGGCCTTGGAATCGGTGGCATTGCCATCGGCCTTGCCGCGCAGGGTATATTCTCCGACCTGTTCGCGGGCATTTCCATCCTCTTCGACCGTCCTTTCAAGGTGGGCGAAGTGATCAGCTGGGGCGGCAATACTGGAACGGTGGAGGTCATCGGCATGCGCACCACCCGTGTCAGGCTGGTAAGCGGGGAACTGCTGATCGTCTCCAACAAGAACCTGCTCGACAAGGAGATCAGCAATCTCACGGTTCGCGATCACATCCGTCTGACATTCGCGATTGGCGTCGCCTATGAAACCCCGCCCGAAACTCTGGCGCGGATCCCGGCAATGCTGAAGGCGCTTGGCGAGGCGGAGGGGGCGAAAGTGGCGCGGTCCGGGTTCGAGGCGTTCGGTGCCAGCTCGCTTGATTTTACCCTGATCGTCGACGTGCCCGGCGCCGACTGGAACGTGGCGCATCCGTTGCGCGATCGGTTGCTGGTGGCGATCATGCAGCGCTTTGCCGCTGAGGGAATCACCATACCATACCCGACGCAGACGACATTCACCGCCGCGCCTGACGGGAGGTTGATCATGCCCTATCCCGATCGTGCCGTGGTGCCCGTCAAGGCATAGTCACGCGCCATGGTTTCTACCGGATGCTTTTGCCAGCTTGCTGTCGGCGTCGTTTTGCAGTCCGATAGGCGGATCGAGGCAAGAGGGCAGGTATGGCGGCGATCAATCTTCCACGGATCATCAGGGTAGGCGGAGGCGCACTGGCACAATTGCCCGAGGCGCTTGCCCAGTGTGGGGTGTCCCGACCGTTCATCGTCACCGACGCATTTCTCGTGAGCAGCGGGATGGTGGCGACATTGCTTGCCGTGCTCGACAGTGCCGGTATCGATGCGGTCGTGTTCGCCGAGACGGTCCCCGATCCGACCGTGGCCGTGGTTGAAACTGCCCTGGAAGCCTTGCGCGCCGCCGATTGCGACTGCGTTATCGGCTTCGGCGGCGGCAGCCCGATCGATACGGCCAAGGCGATTGCCGCGCTGGCGGTTGCGCCCCGGCCGGTCCAGTCGATGAAGGCTCCGGCAACGACCGACACTGCGGGGCTGCCGATCATCGCCGTGCCGACAACAGCGGGGACAGGATCGGAAGCGACGAAGTTCACCATCGTCACCGACGAGGCCAGCAGCGAGAAGATGCTTTGCGCGGGCCTTGCTTTCCTGCCGACCGTGGCGATCGTCGATTTCGAACTGACGATGGGCAAGCCCGCTCGGCTGACAGCCGATACCGGCATCGATTCGCTTACCCATGCGATCGAGGCTTACGTCTCGAAGAAGGCCAATGCCTTCAGCGATGCCATGGCCCTTTCGGCGATGAGGCTGATTGCTCCCAATCTTCGCACCGCATGCGCCGAGCCGGGCAACCGCGCGGCGCGCGAGGCGATGATGGTCGGCGCGCATCATGCGGGAATCGCGTTCTCCAATGCCAGCGTGGCGCTGGTTCATGGCATGAGCCGCCCTGTGGGTGCGTTCTTCCATGTGCCGCACGGGCTTTCCAACGCCATGTTGCTGCCTGCGGTTACGGCCTTCTCCGCACCAGCCGCGCTTGCGCGCTATGCCGATTGCGCGCGGGCGATGGGCGTCGCCAGTGCGGACGAGGGCGACCAGGCGGCGGTGGCGCGACTGCTGGAGGAACTGGCGGCGCTGAATGCCGATCTGGCCGTGCCATCCCCGCGCTCACACGGGATCAGCGAAGAGCGGTGGTTCGAGGTGGTGCCGGAAATGGCGCGACAGGCACTGGCTTCGGGATCGCCGGGGAACAACCCGCGCGTGCCGGAAGCGGCCGAGATCGAGCGGCTCTACGCCGAGGTTTACGGCTGAGCCAAGACTTTCGCATGATTGCAATGCCAAGGCGGATCAGGCATAGGCTTTGACCGTTCCTCCCCAGGTTCATCGGATTCGGCTTTTCGCAAGATTTGCGGGACGCCGCTTATGTGAGCGTATGGACATGGGTGAAATGAACGAACGAATCGAACGCAGCGGCCTCAAGGTCGACGCCAGCCTTGCCACCTTCATCGACGACAGCGTGATTGCGCCGCTCGGGCTTGACGCAAGCGCGTTCTGGCAGGGTTTTGCCGAGCTGGTCGGTCATTTCGCCCCGGTAAACCGCATGCTTCTCGACAAGCGGGAAGCGCTGCAGGCGCTGATCGATTCGTGGCACCGCGAGCGCAAAGGCAAGCCTATCGATGCGGGCGAGTATCGCGCGTTCCTGACCGAGATCGGCTACCTCGTGGCAGAGCCGGATGATTTCTCCATCGGCACGCAGAATGTCGATCGCGAGATTGCCTGCATGGCAGGGCCGCAGCTGGTGGTGCCGGTCCTGAACGACCGGTTCGTGCTCAATGCCGCGAATGCGCGGTGGGGCAGTCTCTATGACGCGTGGTACGGCACCGATGCGCTCGATGCGGCCCCGGCCCGGCCCGGCGGCTATGACCAGGAGCGCGGCGCTGCGGTTGTCCGGGCAGGCAGGGCCTTCCTTGACCTGACGTTCCCGCTGGACGGCATGAGCTGGACCGAATGGGATGGCGAAAGAGATCTGCCGCTGTGCGATGCGACGCAGTTTGCCGGCACGAAGCCCGGCGGTATTCTGTTGTGCAACAACGGCTTGCATGTCGAGATCGTGCTGGACCGGTCCCACCCGGTGGGCAAGGACGACAAGGCAGGCATTGCCGACATCGTGATGGAAGCGGCGCTGACCGCCATTGTCGATCTTGAGGATTCGGTCGCCGCCGTCGATGCGGAGGACAAGCTGCTCGCCTATCGCAACTGGCTTGGCCTGATGCGCGGCGATCTGGAGGCGAGCTTCAGCAAGGGCGGCAAGACCATGACCCGCGCGCTGGAAGCGGACCGGGAGTGGACGTCTGCCAATGGCGAGGCGATCACGCTGCCCGGCCGCAGCTTGCTGTTCGTGCGCAATGTCGGCCATCTGATGACCAACCCGGCAATCCTGCTGGAGGATGGGTCCGAGATTCCCGAAGGCATCATGGACGCGGTGATTACCTCGGCCATCGCCTGCCATGACATCAAGGGGCTCGGCCGCCATCGCAACAGCCGCACCGGCAGCATCTATATCGTCAAGCCCAAGATGCACGGGCCGGAAGAGGTCGCCTTCACCAACGACCTGTTCAATGCCGTCGAGGACCTGCTGGGTCTTGAACGCCATACCGTCAAGGTGGGCGTCATGGACGAGGAGCGCCGCACTTCGGCCAATCTCGCGGCCTGCATCGAGCAGGTGCGCGACCGGATCGTGTTCATCAACACCGGCTTCCTCGACCGTACCGGCGACGAGATCCACACCTCGATGCAGGCGGGTGCGATGATCCGGAAAGGGGCGATCAAGGGCTCCGGCTGGATCGCGGCCTATGAGAAGCGCAACGTCTGCATCGGTTTGGCGCATGGTCTTTCGGGCAAGGCGCAGATCGGCAAGGGCATGTGGGCCGCGCCCGACATGATGCATGACATGATGCAACAGAAGATCGCCCATCCCCGCACCGGGGCGAACACGGCATGGGTGCCTTCGCCGACGGCAGCAACGCTGCATGCCATGCACTACCATCAGGTCGACGTGTTCGAAGTGCAGCGCGACGTGGCGCAGGAGGCGACACCGGGGCTCGACGCGCTGCTGGCCATCCCGCTGGCCGATGGGGCCAACTGGTCGGAAGAGGAAGTGCGCGAGGAGCTGGACAACAACGCGCAAGGGCTTCTGGGCTATGTCGTGCGCTGGATCGACCAGGGCGTGGGGTGTTCGAAGGTACCCGACATCAACGACGTCGGCCTGATGGAAGATCGCGCGACCTTGCGCATTTCCAGCCAGCACATGGCCAATTGGCTGCTGCACGGCGTGGCCACCAACGAACAGGTCATGGACAGCCTCAAGCGCATGGCCGCCAAGGTTGACGCGCAGAATGCGGGCGACCCGCTCTACGAGCCGATGGCCGGTCGCTGGGAAGAAAGCTTTGCCTTCCGTGCGGCCTGCGATCTGGTGTTCAACGGCGTGGAGCAGCCCAACGGCTATACCGAGCCGCTGCTGCACGCCTGGCGCCTGAAGAAGAAGGCGGCGCTGGCGAAGGTGGCCGAGCCGGCGTGAGTTTGGGGGCGGGCCTGCGGGTCCGCCCTTACTTCGTCAGCACGCGGGCGATCGCGACGAATTCCTCCACGCTCAACGTCTCGGCGCGGCGCTGGGCGTCGATCCCAAGCGTTTCCAGCGCATCGAGCGCACCCGGCAGGCCCTTCAGCGACTGGCGCAGCATCTTGCGGCGCTGGCCGAAGGCAGCTTCGGTGACGCGTTCGAGCATGCGAGCCGAGACGCCTTCGGGCATCGGGCCGGGCTCGACGTGGATGATGGCCGACATGACCTTTGGCGGCGGGGTGAAGGCGCTGCGGTGGACCTTCATTGCAATGCGCGGCGCAGAGCGCCACTGCGCGAGCACGGCAAGGCGGCCATAGGCATCCGTGCCGGGCGCGGCGACGATGCGTTCGGCCACTTCCAGCTGGAACATCAGCGTCAATGACTTCCACTGCGGGGGCCAGTCCTGCCCGGAAAGCCAGCCGGTGAACAGTTGCGTGCCGACGTTGTAGGGCAGGTTGGCGGCGACGTGCCACGGCCCGCCGAACAGCGTTGCAGGGTCGATCTTCGTGGCATCGCCCCCGATCACCGTAAGCTGGCCGGGGAAGGCTTCGGACAGTTCGGCGAGCGCGGGCAGGCAGCGCTTGTCCATCTCGATCGCGGTGACGTTCGCGCCTGCACGCAGCAGGGCGCGGGTCAGGCCCCCGGGGCCGGGGCCTACTTCGAGGACATTCTCGTGCCTGAGCTTGCCGGGGACGCGGGCAATGCGATCGAGCAACTGCTCGTCGAACAGGAAGTTCTGGCCCAGCGCCTTGGTGGCGAACAGGCCGTGGCGGTTGATGACATCGCGTAAAGGGGGGAGGTCGGTCATGCCAAAGCCCTCCGCGCTGCGCATTCGCCCGCCATGCGCAGCGCCGCGATGGTCGGGCCGACGCGCGCCTTGCCGGTCCCGGCGATGCCGAACGCGGTGCCGTGATCGGGCGAGGTGCGGATGATCGGCAGGCCCAGGGTTACGTTGACTCCGGCATCGAAATCCAGCGCCTTCATCGGGATCAACGCCTGGTCGTGATACATGCAGATGGCCACGTCATACCCCTCGCGCGCTTCGGCGTGGAACATCGTGTCGGGCGGGAGCGGGCCGAAAGCGTCGATCCCGGCGGCGCGCAAGGCTGCCACGGCTGGAGCGACAACGTCGTGGTCTTCGCTGCCCATGCGCCCGTCCTCGCCCGCGTGGGGGTTGAGACCGGCCACGGCCAGCCGCGGGCTGGCAATGCCATAATCGCGTGAAAGCCCGGCAGCAGCTATGGCCGCGCGCGACCGGATCAGTTCAATGGTAAGCATATCCGGCACCGCGCGAAGCGACACATGCACGGTGATCGGCACGACCTTCAGGCTCGGCCCTGCCAGCATCATCACCGCATTCTCGGGCGAAATGCCGCAGGCCTGCGCGACGAACTCGGTCTGCCCCGGATGGTCGAAGCCGACGCGGGCAAGGCGGCTCTTGGCGATGGGGCCGGTGACAAGCGCCGAGGCTGCGCCCGAACGGACAAGGCCGGTGGCGGTGGCAAGGGCATTGAGGGCAAGAGATGCGCCTGCATCATCGGGCTCGCCGGGGGTGTAGGGCAGTTCGGCCAGATCCAGCACTGGCAGCGCGCCGTCGAAACACTCCGCCACCTCGTCGGGCGTCTTGATGGCGCAGACCGGAAGCGTGATGCCCCGCCTGCGCGCTGCCTCCTCGACGACTCGGGCCGATCCCACGACGAAGAACGGCGGCAAGCCTTCCGCATCGCGCAAGGCCCAGGCGGCGGCGGCGAGTTCCGGGCCGACGCCTGCGGGATCACCGATGGTAAGGGCAAGGGGAGCGGTCATGGGCGGGAGCCTAGGCGCTCTGCGCCACGCTGGCGAGACGTTCGAGCGTGGGCACCAGCTCGTCGTAGTGGTCGATCACCGCGTCTGCGCCCAGATCGTCGGCGGGGAGATCGTTGAAGCCGAAGCGGACGGCGACGACCGGCGTCTGGGCGGCCTTGGCAGCGCCGACGTCAAACGTGGTGTCGCCCACGAACGCGGCGGGCCCACCGCCGCAGCGGGCGACCATCTCATGCAGCATGTCGGGGCGGGGCTTTGCGCGGTGGCGGCCTAGCGTGTCTCCGCCGATCACGCAGGCGAAGCGGTGGAGCAGGCCGAGTTCCTCGAACAGCTTGACCGCAAGGCCTTCTGCCTTGTTGGTGGCGATGGCGATCTTCACGCCGCGTTCGTCAAGCGCGTCCATCATGGCCGCCCCGCCGGGAAACAGTGCGGTGTGGTGGGCGATGTTGCGGCCGTAGAATTCGATCAGGCTGGCCTGCAGTCCGGGGAAGGCGTCTTCATCCACCCCGCCTGATTCCGTCAGCGCCGAGCGCAGCATCTGCGCCGCCCCGCCGCCGATGTGGCGCTTCGTCTGGTCCAGCGGGACGGGCGGCCGACCGGCAAGGCGCAGCGCGTGATTGAGCGCGACGCCAAGGTCGCGGCTGGTGTCGAGCAGGGTGCCGTCGAGATCGAATCCGACAATCCGGTAAGGAAAATCCGCCATGGTGTGGCCAAGTGGCCTGCTGTTCTGGAAAGCGCAAGATTTGTCTGGCAAGGGTGCGGCCATGACTGAACAGACCCCTCTCGCCATTATCGTCCTCGCCGCCGGAAAAGGCACCCGCATGAAGAGCGACCTGCACAAGGTGCTCCATCCGATCGCGGGCAGGCCGATGGTCAAGCACCTGATGGCCAGCGCCGCAGAGCTGGGCCCGGAGCGGCAGGTGGTGGTGGCCGGTCACGGGCGCGAGCAGCTGGAGAAGGCGCTGGGCGGCTCGGCCACGATCGCCGTGCAGGACCCGCAGCTGGGCACGGCCCATGCGGTGCAGCAGGCCGAAGGCGCGCTCGACGGGTTCGATGGCGACGTGCTGATCCTCTATGGCGACGTGCCGTTCGTGCGGGCCGAGACGATGCGGGCGATGATCGCGCGGCTGCATGAGGCCGATGCTCCGGCGGCGGTGGTCCTTGGCTTCGCGCCCGAAGACACGCTGCAATACGGGCGCGTGATTGCCGAGGACGGGCGCATCGTGAAGATGGTCGAGCACAAGGATGCGACCGAGGAAGAGCGCGCCTGCCGCGTTTGCAATTCTGGGCTGATGGCGGTGCGCAGCGCGGACCTGTTCGGCCTGCTGGCGCGGGTCGGCAACGACAATGCGCAGGGCGAATACTACCTGCCCGACGTGGTCAACATCGCGATTGCCGATGGCCGGACCTGCGCCGTGGTGGTGACGGACGACGCCGACGAAGTCGCCGGAATCAATGCCCGCGCGGAACTCGCCGAAGCCGAATTCCGCTGGCAGCAGCGCCGCCGGGCCCAGGCAATGGCCGATGGCGCGACGCTGATCGCGCCCGAGACGGTGTGGTTCGCCTGGGACACGGTGCTGGGTCGGGACGTGACGGTCGAGCCCAACGTGTTCTTCGGCCCCGGCGTGACCGTGGCGGACGGCGTGACGATCCATGCCTTCTGCCATCTCGAAGGTGCAGAGCTTTCACCCGGCGTCCATATCGGCCCCTACGCCCGCCTGCGCCCCGGCGCGAAGCTGGAGGAGGACGTGAAGGTCGGCAACTTCGTCGAGGTCAAGAATACGGTGATGCACCGCGGCGCCAAGGCGAGCCACCTGACCTACCTCGGCGATGCCGAAGTGGGGGCAGAGGCCAACATCGGCGCCGGCACGATCACCTGCAACTACGACGGTTACTTCAAGTACAAGACCACCATCGGCGAGCGCGCCTTCATCGGCTCGAACTCGGCCCTGATCGCCCCGGTGAAGATCGGCGCGGATGCGATCGTGGCGGCGGGCAGCGCGGTCTCGCGCGACGTGGCCGATGGCGAGTTGCGGATGGTGCGGGCGGAGCAGCTGGTAAAGCCGGGCTGGGCTGACCGCTTTCACGATGCGATGAAGAAGAAGAAGGCGGAGAAGCGGGGGTAACGTGCCGAACTACCTTATCGAACCGGCAGCGGTCCGTGATGACTCCGATGCGCTGGAAGTGGCTAGCGTCTGGATTGCAAAGCAAGGCCTGCATTGCGCGCTGAATGTCGGAATCTACGCTGACCAGGACAAAGTCGACGAACGTGAGGCTTGGGGTGTGATCATAGCCGATATGATCGGGCACCTTTCCAACGCATTGCATGATTCGTACGGCTACGACACTGCCCAATCAAAGGCAGCCATTGTGAACTCGCTTCTCAGGGAAGTCGACGTGCCCACTTCGGAGTTGCATGGCTTCTTTGCGGACTAGAAACTGAACTCGTACACCAGATATGGCGGGGCTGGCATTCCAGCCCCGCGTTCGCTCAGTCCAGCATCGATGCCGGCACCCTGCCGCCGTTCTGCGCCAACTTGCGCATGGTGGCCTTGTGGAGCCAGATGTTCATTTCGGCCGAACCGTCGAGCGCGCCGGTGTAGCCGAGTTCCTGGGCGAGTTCCTTGCGGTTGGCGAGGCTGGAATCGATGCCCAGCAGCTTCATCAGGTCGACGATCGAGGTGCGCCAGTTGAGGTCCTTGCCCTGAGCCATCTCGGTGAGGTTGGCCTCGACGTCGAACTGCGACACGGGCGCCGGTGAGGTTGCTGTCGGCGCAGGCGCTGGCGTCGATGGCGAAGGAGCGGCGGGGGTTGCGGTGGGCGCGGGCTTTGGCGTCTGGCCGGTCTGGGTCGGGCGCGTGCCCTTCCACGAAATGGCGTCCATGATCTTGCTGAAAATGCTCATCGATTGCTCCTGCGATGGGTTTCACAGGCAACCGGCGAGGGCGGGGATGCGTTCCTCAGGGCTTGACGATAGCGCGATATCATATCATGATATCGTCATGACTCGCATCCTTGCCGACATACCGGATGAAGATATCGCCGCCCTCGATGCGCGCGCGAGCGAGCAAGGCAAGTCGCGGGCCGCGCTCGTGCGCGAGGCTGTGAAGTTCTATCTCGTGCAGAGCGATACGAGCAACGACTGGATCGACCGCTATGCCGGGCTCTGGGCCCATCGCACCGATATCGGCGACAGCGTCGAGTATCAGCGCGCCATGCGTGAAGATCGTCGCCCCTACGAAGACATCTGACCTTGTCTGCACCGTTCTTCGATACCAACATCGTCATCGACTGGCTGAGGCGCATGCCCCATGCAACCCAGGAGATCGCGCGATATCGCAGTCACCGCATCAGCCGGATAGTGTGGACCGAGGTAATGGCGGGAGAGGCGCTGGAACGGCGCGACCTCGTCCGGGAAGCTCTGAGCCATTTCGATTGTGTGGAAATCGATGCGCGGATCGCCACGGCGGCAGCAGATATCCGCTATCGCAGCCGCATGAAGCTGATGGATGCCTATATCCTCGCTACCGCGCAGGTTAACGGTTCGATCCTGATTACACGAAATACCAAGGATTTTCCGGCAACCATGCCCGGCATCCGGGTGCCCTATACTCTCTAGTCGAAAGCAGTTGCCTGCATGTGCGGAATTATCGGAATCGTCGGCAAGGAACAGGTGGCAGACCGGCTGGTCGATGGCCTGCGACGGATGGAATATCGCGGCTATGATTCAGCGGGGATCTGCACGGTCGAAGGCGGGCAGCTGGTGCGGCGGCGGGCCGAGGGCAAGCTCAACAACCTCGTGCTGGAACTGGCGCGCAATCCCGCCTCGGGCCTGATCGGCATCGCCCATACCCGCTGGGCGACGCACGGTGCGCCGACAACGAGCAACGCGCATCCGCATGCGACGGGCGAAGTGGCGCTGGTCCACAACGGCATCATCGAGAACTTCAAGGTGTTGCGCGACGCCCTGATTGCGCGGGGCCGCAAGTTCGAGAGCGAGACCGATACCGAAGTGGTGGCGCATCTCGTGTCCGAACAGGTCGAGGCGGGGCTTTCCCCACAGGACGCGGTGAAGGCCGTGCTGCCGACATTGCGCGGCGCCTTCGCGCTCGCCATCGCGTTCCGCACGCATGACGACATGCTGATCGGCGCAAGGCTGGGATCGCCGCTGGTGGTGGGATACGGGGAGGGCGAGACCTATCTGGGGTCTGACGCACTGGCTCTGGCCCCGCTGACGCAGCGGATTACCTACCTCGAAGAAGGCGACTGGGTGGTGATCACCCGCGAGGGCGCGCAGATCTTCGATGCGGACAACAATCCGGTCGAACGCCCCATTGTCGCCTCGGGCGCAACCGCCGCCGCGATCGAGAAGGGCAATTACCGCCACTTCATGCAGAAGGAAATCTTCGAGCAGCCGGTGGTGGTGGCGCAGACGCTGCGCTCCTACTTGCGCCGGGTCGAGCAGACCGTGGCGCTGCCGCAGATCGACTTTGACCTTGCCAGCATCAACCGCGTGACCATCGTCGCCTGCGGAACCAGCTTCTATGCCGGCATGATCGCCAAGTACTGGTTCGAGCAGTTCGCGCGCCTGCCGGTGGACATCGATGTGGCGTCGGAGTTCCGCTATCGCGATCCGGTGCTGGAGCCGGGCGGTCTTGCGCTCTTCATCTCTCAGAGCGGCGAGACGGCGGACACGTTGGCGGCGCTCAGGCACTGCAAGGCGGCGGGGCAGACGATTGCGGTGGTCGTGAACGTGCCGACGAGTTCGATGGCGCGCGAGGCCGACCTGCTTCTGCCGACCCACGCCGGGCCGGAGATCGGCGTTGCGTCGACCAAGGCGTTCACTTGCCAGCTCGCCGTGCTGGCAGCGCTGGCGGCGCACCTTGCGGTCAAGCGTGGGCGGCTGACACGCGAGGAAGAGGCCGAGATCGTCGAGCAGCTGGTCGAGACGCCCGCCTGCCTCAATGCGGCGCTTGCCCATGACGAGGAAATTGCCGGGATGGCGCACCTGATCGCGCCTGCGCGCGATGTGCTCTATCTCGGGCGTGGGCCGGACTATCCGCTGGCGCTGGAAGGGGCGCTGAAGCTCAAGGAAATCAGCTACATCCACGCAGAAGGCTATGCCAGCGGCGAGATGAAGCACGGCCCTATCGCCTTGATCGACGAGGCGGTGCCGGTGATCGTGCTGGCGCCTTCCGGGCCGCTGTTCGAGAAGAC